>NZ_JBFCVL010000003.1:0-300000 GCF_040712075.1 Fodinicurvata sp. EGI_FJ10296 | reverse complement strand
TAGTTGCTCTGAATCAGCGAAACCATGTTGCCCTGTCCGTCCGCGGCGGCCAGATAGACCGTCCCGCCGGGCCGCATGCCGACCGGCTGCGGGTCGGCGGCCGTCGGCCCGATATCCGAAAGGCGGGCCCGCGCATAGGCATCGGACAACATCCAGTCGGTCGGCACGGGCCCATGCGCGGGATCGGCGATATGCATCTGGCCGTCGACGAATGCCGCTTTCAGCGCTTCGATCAGCGCGTGTTGCCGTTCGCATTCGTCGCCGGGCGCAAAATTTGCGGCCTTGAGGATATTGAGCGCCATCAGCGCAATGATCCCCTGGCCGTTGGGCGGTATCTGCCAGACCTCGTGATCGCGGTACGTCGTGGAAATCGGCGTCACCCATTCAGGACGATGGGCGGCGAGGTCGGCGGCCCGCAGCGGCGCGTCGAATTGCCGGGCGAACGCGTCGATCTTTTCCGCCAACTGGCCTTCATAGAAATCGCGTGCACCCGACGCGGCGATCCGGGCCAGCGTCGCAGCCTGATCGGGCGACCGCCAGACCGAACCAATTTCCGGCGCAGCGCCGTTGCGTGTGAAGGTTTCGAACCAGGGTGCGAATTCCGGCCCGGAGAGCGTCCGGGCGAACGACTCCGCGGCCTTCTGCCAAAGTTTGCCCAGCATCGGCGCGATGGCGAAACCATCGCGTGCATGGGCGATCGCCGGCTCGAACAGCCGCTCGAACGGCAGCACGCCGAAACGTTCGGACAATGCCGCCCAGGCGCTGGGTGTGCCGGGAACGGTGACCGTCATCCAGCCCTGCTGGGGCATCGTCTCGTGTCCGTCCGCGCGAAGCCGGTCGATCGAGAGACCCTGTGGGCATTGGCCGCTGGCGTTCAGGCCGTGCAACTTGCCGTCCAGCCATACCAGGGCGAACGCGTCGCCGCCGATGCCGTTGGAGGTCGGTTCGACCACCGTCAGGCACGCCGCCGTGGCGATGGCGGCGTCGACAGCGTTGCCGCCCTGGCGCAGCATGTCGAGTCCGGCCTGCGCCGCCAGCGGCTGCGACGTCGCCACCATGCCCTTGTGGCCATACCGCATGAATCGCCGCGACGGATGGGAATAGGAGAGTGCGTCATAAGTCATGGGAACTCCATCGCGTCGGAGGCGGGGCATCAGGGAGCGCAGGACAGGGGCCGCGTCAGGTGGCCTCCCGCGATCTGGCACTGCGCACTTCCTGCCAGGTGGCGAATATGACCGATGCGGCAGTGAACAACAGCAGGGCCAGCGAAATCGGGCGGGTGAGGAAGGTCATGACGTTGGGGTCGAGCTGCAGTGCCCGGAACAGATTGACCTCCAGAGACGGACCCAGGACGACGCCCAGGATCAGCGGCGTCAGAGGCACCCCGGCCTTCACGAACAGATAGCCGATGACGCCGAAGACCAGCAGTGTCCAGATATCGACGATGCTGTTGTTCAACGCATAAGCGCCAACGGCCGCGAGCATCAGGACCATGGGAACCAGGATCGACGTCGGAACCAGCGATATTTTGGCGAAGAACCGGATCAGCACCAGCATCGAAACCAGCATGAAAACGCCGGCGACCACGATGCTGACATAGATGCCGCCGATCAGCACCGGCTGATCGACGAACAGGCGCGGGCCGGGATTGAGGCCGTGCAGAATGAAAACGCCGTACATGATCGCCATGGTCAGGCTGCCCGGGATGCCGAGCGTCAATGTCGGGATCAGCGCGCCGCCGATCAGGGCGCTGTTCGATGCCTCCGTCGCGACGATGCCGTCAGGGATGCCAGTGCCGAACGATTTGGATTTGCGCGAGAACTTCTTGGCCTGATCATAGCTGACGAAATTGGCCGCTGTGCCGCCGACCGCCGGTATGGCGCCGACGACACTGCCGATGAAGCTCGACCGCAGGAGATTGAGCTTCTGGCCGAGCATGTCCTTGACGATCCGGGCATACGGAATGTCGATCCGCGCCATCTGGAGATTTCGTTCCAGCGAGCCCTGGGGCGACTTCAGGCGCTTGGTCTCGGTCTCGACCGCATCCATCAACTGCGAGAAGGCGAAGACGCCGATCAGGACCGGCAGCATCTCCACGCCCTGCGCCAGGGCGTCGAACCCGAAATCGAACCGGATTTGCCCGCCCGGCGACGGGCCGGTGGTGGCGATAAGCAGCCCGATGGCACCGGCGATACAGCCCTTGAGCATGGCGCCGGAGGATAGCGAACCGACCAGCGTAATGGCAAAGATGACCAGGGCGGTGATCTCCCACGGTCCGAAATTCAGGCTGAACTGGGCCACCAGCGGCGCGATCGCGACCAGCACCCCGACACTGAATACCGTCCCCAGAAACGACGACGCGATGCCGATGCCCAGTGCCCGGCCGGGCTCGCCGTTCTTTGCCATCGGAAAGCCGTCGAACACTGTCGCGATCGACGAGGGCGTGCCGGGAATGCCAAGCATGATTCCCGATATCATGCCGCCGGCATAACCGCCAACCAGGATGCCGATCATCAGCGCAAGGCCGCTGGTCGCGTCCATTGCGAAGGTGAACGGAAACGCGAGCACGATGCCCATGGTGACTGTAAATCCGGGGATGGCGCCAGCAATGATGCCGGCGATGACCCCGATCAGGATCAGCAGAATCCGGTCTAGGACCATGATCTCCTGAATCGACTGAAAGATGAAATGATCCATTGTCGCTCCAGCGAAAGGCGGCCATGTGGTTGGGACGGCTGGTCCGGGCTTCTTACGGCAGCCAGATGCGCAGGACCTGACTGAAGATGTAGGATATGGACAGCGTCGCGAAGATCGTCACGGCGGCCGCGATCCCCAGCGTTTTTGCGTCGGTCCGGCGCGCGATCATGATCTGGCCGGCCATCAGGAAGACCAGCGTCGCGGGAACGAAGCCGACAACCGTCAGGGCGACGACATAGACGCCGAACAACGCGAACAGGGCAATGACGAGCCAGTATTCCCTGGCGAAGACACGGAAGTCGAACTCGACGTTTTTCAGGCCGTGCCGTTCGGTGACAAGCGACCTGATCAACAGGATCGCCGACAATCCGGCGATGATAAGCAGTATGAAGCGCGGGAAGACTTCAGGGCCGGCGCGGAACCGGGAGGCTTCGGGGAAATTGAAGGTTTCCCAGTACATCAGCGCGCAGAAAACCAGCATTCCCAGCGAGAGGGCGATGTTTCGCGTCATCCGGTCGGATCCCGTGTGGCGGTGTATTCACGACGGAACCCGCCCCCGGAATGGGAGCGGGTTCAAGGCCTGCCGGTCAGGACCGGCCGGAACCGCAACGACTACATGTCGATGTTTTCGGCCGTCCGTTCCAGTGTCGTCTGGACGTTCGCCACGAACTCTTCATACTCTTCCGGCGGCAGATAACGGACGATGGAGCCGAGTTCGTCCTCGATCTGCTGACTGAGATCCGGAGATTGCGCGACGGCTTCGATTGCCGCCGACAGGGTCTCGATGATCGGCTCGGGCGTGCCCAGCGGCGCGAAGAAGCCCCGGCTGGTGGCGTGCTCCATTTCATAGCCCAGTTCGACGAAGGTCGGCGTGTCGGGCATCTGCGGCAGCCGTTCCTCGTGCGCGACGGCGAGGGCGGTGAACGTGCCTTCCTCGATCTCGCTGCGGGCGGAGGTGTAGTTGGTCATGGTGCCGGCGATCTCGCCACGCTGGACCGCGACGATCGCGTCGCCGGTGCCTTCATAGTCGATCATGCGAAGGCTGCCATCTTCCAGGCCGATCGCGTCCATCATCATGGCGACGAAGAAATGCGACGTCGATCCCGGCGTGATGCCCCAGGCAAGTTCGCCCGGATTCTCGTTCACATAATCGATGAACGCGTCCAGGGAGTCGATGCCGAGATCGGAACTGATCGTCGCCATGTTCGGCGTCTGTGTGATCAGCGAGATCGGCTCGAAGGCATCGAACGAATAGTCGACGACGCCGGAAAGATATGCGGCCGCGATCACATCGTGGCTGCCCAGAATGGTGTAGCCGTCCGGATCGGCGTTGCGGACTTCGCGCGAGCCGATCGTGGCCGACGCCCCGGACATGTTGACCGGAACAACGGCAACGCCGAGTTCATCCTCCAGCTCGGTGGCAACCAGACGGAAAATGATGTCGGTCGCGCCGCCGGGTGAATAGGGAATGACCAGCCTGATCTGCTCGTCGGGATAATTGGAAGTGTCGTCCGCCATCGCGGTGGCGGTTGTCAGACCGGAATAGGCCGAAAACGCCAGTCCGGCGGCGACAGTGGTCGAAAGGGTCCGTTTGATGCTATTGGCCATCAATAATAAGCCTCCTGTGGTACTGCTTCATTTTTCGCAGGCATGATCACTTTCATGCTCACGAATGGTGCGGTCAACGATTCTTCTTCCGCCTTGTCTTCTTCAGGGGTCAAGCCCGCTGTTTTCAGTGTTGCGGTTCGGGCGTCAGGCTCCGGCTGGCGGATCATCGAAGGCCCACTGATAACCGAACAACCCGACGGCGCCGCCGGTGTGAAGGAAAAGCACCGTTTCTTTCCGGGAGAATACGCCCTTGTGGACAAGGTCGATCAGCCCGGCCATGCCTTTGCCGGAATAGACCGGATCGAGCAGCAGGCCTTCCAGCCGCGCCGTCGTCCGCACGGCGTCCACCATGCCGGGGGTCGGATGACCGTAGCCGTCGCCGATATAGCCGTCGGCCGCACGGACCGAGGCGCGCGGTACGGCCGGTGCGCCGATCAGGTCGGTGATCTTGTCTGTCAGGGCATGAACGCGGCTTTCCTGGGTCTCGCTGTCGAAGCGGACGCCGATGCCGTGGACCGGAATATCCATCCCCAGAGCAGAAAGACCGGCGAGAATGCCGGCCTGGGTGCCGGCGCTGCCGGTCGCGTGAACGATATGATCGACGGCCAGCTTCTGATCGCGCAATTGTATCGCCAGTTCTTCGACCATGGCGACATACCCCAGACCGCCGAGCGGGTTCGACCCGCCGCCGGGAATGACATAGGGCACGCCGCCGGCGCTGCGGACGGCTTCGGCTTCGGCGTCGAGTTCGGCCGCCATGTCGCTGCCGCCTGGACGATAGGCAACCTCGGCCCCGAACAGGGTATTGAGCCAGACATTGCCCGAGGTTTCATATTGCGACGGTGGATTGCTGAGCCGTTCTTCCAGCAGCACCCGGCACTTCAATCCCAGCCGGCAGGCTGCGGCTGCTGTTTGACGGACATGGTTTGACTGGACGGCGCCCTGGGTCAGCACGGTGTCGGCGCCCTCGCGGACCGCGGCGGCCATAAGAAATTCCAGCTTGCGCGCCTTGTTGCCGCCGGTCGCCAGACCGGTGCAGTCATCGCGCTTGACCAGCAGGTTCGGGCCGCCAAGGTCCGCGGCAAGGCGGGCCATGGGCTCGACTGGTGTGGGCAGATGGGCGAGGCGGATGCGGTCGAAGCCGCTCAGATCCAGCATGGTCTCGGTTCACCTTTTCGGGCGGCGCTGCTGTGCCGCGTTGTCCGGCGGCGCCGCAGTGCCGCTGTGCCGCATGGTATTGCACGAAGGTTAGGGACCCCCGGCCATGCCTGTCCAATGCCCGATCGGTATCGCATTATGCCTCAGGCGCATCGGCCGTGCTTCCGATAACGGCCCAGGCCTCGTCGATCAGCGGCACTCCGGGCGTATTACGCCGCGACGCCCGTATTTCCATCGGGACGTGCCATTCCTTGCCGCCGGCGGGGACGAGTGCCGCCCGAGCCAGATCTTCGGCGACCATGCTTTGTGGCAGCCAGGCCAGGCCGAATCCGGCCTGAACGCAGCGCCGGAGAACTTCCGTCATCGAGTTCTTGAACACGGTGCGCAGATGGCAATTCCGCAACGGCGCCGCCAGTGCCGACTCCAGACCGCGTTGCAGCATGGCGTCGTCGCCATAGGACAGAAAGGCGGCCTCGGCGCCCGGATGGCCGGTCAGGGTGTGGATTGGCTGGCCCCCCTCGTCGGGCGCACTGACCGGAACCAGGCTGTCATGGCCGATCACCATGCTGATGGCGTCGCCTTGATGTTCGGGCCGGTCCTGCGCCGACAACGAGAACGAGAACATCAGGTCGGCTTCGACGGCAAACAGCATGTCGATGCAGCGCTGATGATCGTTGGCGGACACGTTGCACAGCGTCCCGGGCAACGCCTGCTCCAGACCCATCACCACCGAAGGCAGGATGCCCATGGCCAGGGTGTGGATCGCGGCGATATTCAGGGTTCTCGCTTCTTCGGAGCGGTCGCGCGCGGCCAACTGGCGAAAGATCGTGAACCGCTCCTCGAATTCGGTGGCGAGTTCGAAGAACGCCGCGCCGATCCGCGTCGGTGCGATCGGCTGGGCCGACCGGTCGAGCAGAGGCGCGCCGATCCACTCTTCCAGCGCCTTGATGCGGCGGCTCAGGGCGGGTTGAGTCAGGTTGCTCTCGCGGGCCGCGCGGGAAAAGTTACGGACCCTGACCAGGCAGAGAAAGTTCTGTAGAACGCGAAAGTCCATGGCATGCCTGTCGTGGATGGTGCGGTGCAATACCGAAGTGTACCATCGTCTGTCACGATTGGCTTCAGGGATGGTTCCGGACGGTGCCGCCGCCGGTCAGGCCTTTTCGAACAGGCGCACCGTTGGGCTGGGCGCGGTCATCGACCAGCCAAACTGCGTCGCGATCCACACCATCGTTTCCGGGCGATAGAACACAACGTGGCTAAGCTCGCGGATGTAATGCCAGCCGGCGAATGCATCGTCGTCGTAAAGGATCGACGTCATGACCGCCAGCACGCCGCCTGGCACCAGCAGGCTGTCGAGCAGCGTGAATTCGCGTGTCGGATCGTGGAAATGCTCCGCGACCTCGGTGCAGGCGATGGCGTCATAGCGTCGTTTGAGCAGGCGCCCGTCGGGACGAAAAAACGGATCGAAGTCGACGAACCGGTGGCCGCGTTCGTCCATCATGACCGACAGTGTCGGCCCCGGCCCGCAGCCGAAATCAAGCCCATCCGCCTGTGCCACACCCTTTTCGGCCAGACGAAGACACAAGGGTTCGACCGCCTTGTTCAGAAAGCGGCGATAGCCGGGATCGTCAGGCCGGTTGTCGTGATGGCCATATTCCGCCAGTTCGGCATCGGCGTCCGGACGCTGCGCCGGGGCCAGCCAGGTGAGCAGGCAGTTCGGGCACCGCAGGTATCGGCGCCCGTTGACTTCGGCGAAGTGCCGCCCGCTGCCGACGGCACAGAGCGGGCAGGGCGCGGCCGTTGTGTTCTCGGCAGGAGAATGTTTGGACGCCGAAAAGAGATTATCAGGCAATGCGGCCCTGCAATTCATCCTCGATGAAGATGTTGATTATGTCCTCGAACCGGCTTTCCGACCTGAAGCCCAGATCGAGCGCCCGGCGGGTGTCGAATGCTTCCGGCCAACCCGCGACCATGGACTGGATGAACGGATCGGGCTCCCGCCGGATACGGTCGACGACCTTTTTCCCGGCCACTTTTTCCAATGTGGCGATCATCTCGCCCACGGTGATGTCCAGACCCGGCATGGTCATGGAAACCGGATGTCCCAGTGTCGCCTTGTCCAGGCCGGCGGCATGGATCAGGAATCCGACCGCCGAACGCGGACTGGCCACCCAGTGCCGGACCGACTCGTCGACTGGCAGGATCGCTTCCGTGCCCTGCAGCGGCTCGCGGATGATGCCGGAGAAGAAGCCGGACGCCGCCTTGTTGGGCGCGCCGGGGCGGACGACGATGGTCGGCAGTCGGATGCCGACACCGTCGAGCAGACCGCGCCGGGTATAATCCGACAGCAGCAATTCGCCGACCGCCTTCTGTGTGCCATAGCTGGTCAGGGGCGTGTGATACCAGGTGTCCGGAATCGGGTCGGGGAAGGGCGCGCCGAACACGGCAATCGACGATGTGAACACCAGCCGCGGGCAATAGTCGTCTCCCGCCAGCCGGATCGCTTCGACCAGATTGCGCACACCGTCGAAATTGACCCGGTAGCCGAGCTCGAAATCCTGCTCGGCCTGTCCGGAAACGATGGCCGCCAGATGAAAGATGACGTCGGGCCGGTCGCGAACCAGATCGGTGGTCGCGTCGGCACCGGCCATATCGCCGGTCCTGACGCGGACGTCGATGCCGGAACCTCCGGCGGTGCGGTCGCTGGCGACGACATCCGCCAGGGTCAGCGTATCGATCTTGCGTCCGTTCAACTGGCCGTCGCCGATCAGGCGGTCGGTCAGCTTGCGGCCGACCATTCCGGCGGCGCCGATCACCAACACATGCATGGGCTTTTCCTCGAAACTTCGATGTTTGTCGTATCCGCCTTCGAACGGATCGGATTGAAGTCGAAGCCTAGCAGGCAATACGGGAATATCCAATACGGGGTCCGAAACGGCAAGGGGGCCGTCAGCAGGGACAGGACTCCGGCCAGCTCAGCCAATTTCGCAAGCAATTCGAGGCGGTGCCTCAGGAGGTCGGTACCGACGCGCTCAGCGCCCGGATGCGCACGCCGGGGGTGCTTCGCAGGGCGGTTGGCACGCCGGTCAGCCGGGTCAGACCGACACGGGGGCCGGTCAGCAGCCGCGCCGCGTCGGCGGCCGGAATCTCGACCGGCACGGCGATGGCGGGTCCACGCCCGGGACAGAGATCCATCGTTACCCGCACTCGGCCCATGGGATCGGCCGCGGCGACATGGGTAATCCGGCTGAGCCAGTTGGTCAGGCGGCCCTCGCCCAGGATATTCGCCGCCACGGTGGCGCCGTCCCAGCGCAGCCGGTCGCAAACCGCGCGCTGGCGTGGCGGCCGATAGTCATCGCCCCGGGTGCCGTCGCGGGATGTCGTCGAGGTGGATCCGTTTACAATTGATCGGTTCACCCCATAGCCGGTCACCACGGATTTCGTGCCAGTATAGGGCACCGCGTTGATGAATGTCGCCATGGGGTTGGTAAAAGTAACCTTTGCCGGTGTCGCCGGTGCTGGCGGGGCGATCCGGTCCAGAAGGCCCCCATCACGGTCTGGCGCTGCGATCATGGCTATCGTCCGGCCGCTACGCAGCAGTTCGGGCACGACCAATCCTGCCGCGGCCAGCGCGTCGTCGCCAATGCTGTCGGCCAGTCGGCGCAAATGGCGGGCGGCTTCGGCATTGGAAGCCGTCAGCAGGCCGGTGGCCGGATCGATGTCGATCTCTATTGCGGCGGGCCGATGCCCGGCCTCCGTTCGCTCCGCCGCCGGGTCGGCGACGATCAGCATGGCCGGCCAATCCGGAGCGGCCGCGTCGGTTCGCGTGGCCAGGGCTTTGGGCAGCAGGGTAAGGGTCAGTATCGGCCCGGTGGGTTCCGGGTTGCCGGATTCCTGGCCATAGCCGCCGTCGGGCAGGGTGTGCTCGGCAATCCGGATTTCGGCCGGCAATGTAAGTGAAGGGCCGGCGGACTGCCCATCTGCGGTCAGCGGGATCAGCGTCTGCACCCGGCTGAGTGACTGGTCGTCGAGCGAGATCGACAGTGACGGTCCCGCGACTCGAAGGACCGCACCACCCGGTTGCTCCATCAGGCGAACGCTGTCAATGCCGTGGGGCAGGCCGCCTTCGGGCGCGGTCAGCACCCAATCGCCGATCCGGTCGAACGACGTCGTCCCGGCCGTAGCGTCGCCATCCGCCTTGGCGCGATAGACGGCCAAACCGATAGGCGGAATCGACCGGCCCGTGGGGTTGGGCGCGCCATTGGCGAAACTGTAGGCCAGCAGCACCCATTCCGGCCTATCGGACACCGTGAGCCGCGCGCGCGGCAGAAGAACGGCGTCACTGTCGGACAGCGGCAGACGGAACGCCGCCGACAATTCGGTCACAAGCGTCGGAGCCGGCGCATTGCCGAACAGCGCCGCGTCGGGCAAGTCCGCGACCCGGACTGTATCGCCGAGTGCACGCCCCGCCGGGAGCCACGCGCAAGCCAGCATCAGGAATATTGCAAGAGACGCCTTTGCCCAAAGGTTCATGAACGGTCGTGCCCGGCTGTGTGTCTGGGTCCAGATATGCTGGCCGGGATGCTACCTCGGAATTGGTTAACAGTGTCTTCCGCCGATCCTTCGTTATGGTGCCGTGGGTCTTGACCAGGTCGGACCGGCATCGCGCGGGCACACGGTCATGAAGCCGCCCAGGACCGATGGCAGGCGCCAGGTTTTCTCGACTTTGCCCGAGACCTCGCCCTCCAGGCCGCCGGCACGGAAGACCCGCTCCGTTTCAGCGACATCGGCGCTGCCGACGCAATAGGCGGCAATGCGCGGTAATGGTCCCTCGGCCTCGATTGCTGGTTGCGTCGCTGCCAGCGCCTCCGGTTCGACAAAGACCAGGCAGCCATGCTCGAAGCGCACGATGCTGTGGCCGGCGCCGAGGGTTTCCGGCTGGCGATTCAGGAACCGGCCGTAGCGCGCGGCGGTGGCGGCAGCGTCCACCACAATCATCAGGACGGCTTCCAGCGACACGACCGCATTCGGGTGCGCCATGAAGCGTTCCTGCCAGACGATGTCGGGCGTGTGATGCTTGAGGATCTGGATGCGGCCTTCGGGCATGGTGCCGGGCGGTACGCGAATGACGGTGAACCGTGCTTCGGGCGGCTCCTGGCCTTCCGGCGCTGGAGCGGGCCGCGTCAGATTGACCGGCGGCGTCGGGGCGAAGCCGTTCTGCTGCAATGCGTCGAACGCCGCGTCGGGGCGGTCCACACCCATGGCCACCAGATGGACGCCGGTATAGCGGGCAATAGCCTTGTGGAACTGGCGCGCCAGTTCGGTGTCCGATACGGCGGTCAGAAATTCCAGATAGCCCTGTCGCAGCATTGTGCACCGATTGGCCATACCGGCCGGCACCATGCCGTGCTCGGTCCGGTTCTGCTGAACGGCAACCGGCGTGGGCAGAAAGCCCATGCGCTCAAGCGCGGCCGCGGTTGCCTCCAGATCGGGCACGAAATGCGCCAGATGGTCGAGATGGATGGCGTCGCCGCCGGGGAGCATCTGCATGGGTTCAGTCCTCGATACCGGCCTTGCCGTCGCCGGAAGGCAATCATGCGGCCATTATTCAACTGCCGTGAAGGCGGTCGATGACGCGATAGGCGACACCGATATCATCGAACATCGTATGGACGGTGCCCTGGAGGTCGGGGTTGTCGCGAAGGATGGACCGCGTTGCCAGAAAGGGGCGCGGCCGTTCGAATTTGATCGGGCCGAGTGAAAAGATCTGTTCGTGCCGGGTGAGCGTCAGCAGAAACGTATTGTCGACGAAGGCTGCTGCCAGAGACCGTTTTTGCGAGGCACCGCCCTCGTGCTCATCGATTTCCAGCAGCGCATCCATGAATCCCGGCGTCAGCAGCGCACGCGTGCCGTCGGGGACCTCGCCGCGCACGGTAAATCGCTCATCGAAATCGGGCTTGTCCATCGGGACCACGTCCAGGGACCGGACGCTGGTCGGCCCCAGAGCATCGGCGAGCTTCTGCATGAAGGCGCCGTAGTTGGGCACGATGACGATGCGTCCGGGAATCGCGGCCGGCACCTGGATCTTGAACAGGAGGCCGTTGAAAATAGTCGAATCGCTGGAGTCCTTGTTCCGCTTCTTACGCTTCAGATGCGCCTCGACCAATTCGAATCCGGTGTTCCGGTAGCTGCCGGCAAAGTGGTGGGTCAGTGTTCGTTTTGCCGACGGCCGCAGGATGCCGGCGTCCTGAAAAGCTGTGACGAAACTGTCGTGGGCACCCTCACGGTCGTACCTCAGATCGCCCAGGAACTGGCAGACATCCGGCATGAAAGCCTCGATCAGCATGGCATTCCAGTCCTTCGACCGCCGTTGGACGTAAAGCAGGGCCAGGATTATGGCGCCGGTCATTACCAGAAATGAAATCCACGCCCAGGCGCTGCCCAGTATCAGGGGAATGGCTATCGCGACCACGGCGCCGATACCTGCGATGATCAGCAGATCCCGGCGCGTTCTGTGGCGCAAACCGGCGCGATCGGCCGTGAGCCGTTCGAGCTTCGGCGCAATCCTTTCATCATAGATCTGCGCAAAACCGGATTCGATGGCCGATTTTTCAGTGAATCCCGTTGTCACGTTTCCGCGCCCCCGATGTTCCCGATTGTTGACGGGCATGTTCTGCATCTCACGAGGTTTTCGCTGAAATCACTTCCGAGGGCAAGGGGCGCTCGATTGCCGAATCCCTCCGGCCGTCAGTCTGCCGTTGAAACCTGGGACCCCGAGGGCTGGCTTCGAAGGAAAAGAAGCGCGGTCGTGCCGGCCAGCCCCAGCGTCGCCGACAGCAACAGGGCCGACGCGCCATAGCGGTCTATCGCCAGAGCGAAGACGAAGGGCGCGGCTGCCTGCCCGAAACGGGCCGGCACTGACAGTACGCCCTGGCGCAAGCCGTAGCCGGATGGGCCGAACAGCGCGAGCGGCACGGTCCCCTTTGCGATCGTCAGGATGCCGTTGCCGGCGCCGTGGACGACGGCGAAAAAAATCGCCGCGGGCGCGCCGAACAGCGCCAGGCCGGCGACACCCAAAGGATGGGCAGCGCCCGCGAGGCGCGCGGAAAGCAGTGGGTGGAACCGTTGCAGCAGGCCGAATTCCAGCAGCCGTCCGGCGACCTGAGCGGGGCCGACCAGCGCCGCGATGGCGATCGCGCCGGCGGCCGTTGCGCCGGAATCCTGCAGCAGGCGGGGCAGATGAGCAGCCATCGCCGTGCTGATGAACCAGGTTGTCGTAAAGGCGAAAGCCAGCAGCACCATGTTCCGGTCCCAGAGGCCGGCATTGGCTTTCGGGGTGTTGCGCGGTGGGTCCGGCGGGGCGTCTGCCGGCGCTTCCATCTGAACCGGCATTGCCGGAATCAGGAACCGGTTGACGGGAAGACCGATCGCCACATGCACCGTCGCCCAGGCGAAACAGGCCGCGCGCCAGCCCATTTCCGCCTCCATCAGCGCTGTGATCGGCCAGCAGATGGTGCTGGCGAGCCCCGCCAGCAACGTGATCCCCGTGATGGCGCCGCGCGCCGAGCTGCCATAGATTCCGGCAAGCGTGGCAAAGGCCGCTTCATAAAGCCCCATGGCCATGCCGATGCCCAGAATCAGCCATCCGGCATACAGCATCCACAGGCTTTGTGCCGCGCCGAGGGTGGCGAGACCGACAGCAAAAACCAGACTGGACACCGCCAGCACGTCGCGGCCGCCGAAGCGGTCGATCCGCCGTCCGGCCGCCGGCCCCAGCAGCGCGGACAGGACGAGGGCGGCGGAAAACGCGCCATAGATTGGTCCTGTCGTGGTGCCCATGGTTTCGCCCATCGGCACCGCCAGGATCGCCGGCAGATAGTATGTCGAGCCCCAGGCCAATGTCTGCGCGCCGCCTAGTGCCAGAATGACGCCGGTTCTGCGGGATCCGGACCTCATGCGACCGAGCACCCGCAGCCCGTGGCGCCTCCGGTCTTGGCCTCGGCGTCCTTGACGCAGCAGGCATCAACGCTGACCGGTTCTGGCCCACCGCAACATCCAGATGCCGATCGTGGTGGGTCCGTGATCGAGGTTTGCGGCGCTGCTTGCGGCACGGCGCTGCACACACCCGTTTCGGGCAATATCAGCCGGACGTCGTTGGCGGCTGCGTGATCGCCGGCAATCTCGGCGACGACTGACCGCACCTGTTCGTAGCCGGTCATCATCAGGAATGTCGGCGCACGGCCGTAGGACTTGGCACCCACGATGTAGAATCCGGGTTCGGGATGCGCCAGTTCCCGCGCGCCGTGCGGCGGGACCGTGCCGCAGGAATGCAATGCCGGATCGATCAGCGACGCCAGTGCCGGTGGCGCTTCGACGACAGGGTCGATGGCAATACTCAGCCCCTCCAGCATCGAGAAATCGGGCCGGAATCCCGTTGCGACAACCACGCGGTCGACATCAAGCGAAATGGCCCGTGTCCCATGACGGCCGTCGACGATCAGATTATCGGCGTCGGCCGCGATTCGCTGAGCGGCGAATGGCGCCAGGACGGTGACCGTGCCGCTGTCGACGGCCTGCCTTGCGGCGTCGCCGAGGGCGCCGCGCGCCGGCAACTGGTCCGCCGAGCCGCCGCCGAGCCGTTTATCGACCCGTTCGCTTCTGAGCGCCCAGACGATTTCCGTCTCCGGCGTCGATTTCCGCAGGCGGACAAGGTCGAGCACGACATTGACCGCCGAATGGCCGCCGCCGACCACCAGCACGCGGCGGCCGGCATATTCGGCGCGCGATGCTCCGTGTATGTCAGGGATGCCATAGGCGATCCGGTCGCTGTGTTGGGTTTCGCCGGGAACGGCGCCGCCGTTGACGCCCATCGGGTTTGGCTGTCCCCAGGTGCCGGAGGCATCGATGACAGCGCGAACCCTGTGGCTGTGTTCCACGTTGTCGGTGCCCCGCCACGCAATCGTGAGCGGCTGGTCGGCCCGGCCTTCGCGCATTACTTGCGTCACCCGTGCCCCCAATATCAGATGCGGCGCGATGGCGGGGTGAGCCGCCAGCGGGGCCAGATAGTCGCGGACGATTTCGGTGCCGGTCGGCAGGTCTTCCGGATTGGGGCGCATCCATGGCATTTCGTCAAGCAGGGCGGTGGCGGCTTCGTCGATATTGTATTTCCAGGGCGAGAAGACGCGTACATGGCCCCATTGGCCGATGGCGGCGCCGACATGGTCCGCCTGTTCCAGTATCATCGGTTTCAGGCTGCGACCCACGAGATGTGCAGCGGCGGCAAGGCCGACAGGGCCGGCGCCGATGACGGCAATGGTATCGTTTTCATTCATGGCACACCCCTTTATGGTCATTGCATAGAGGATCGAGGTATGAAGCCAAAAAAATCAGCAGCAGCGTTCCGCTGGAGACTCCGGAGCGTCGCCGGACTCGGTGCGGCTGGTCGTGTCCGCGGTTCTGCCGGATTCGACCAGACAGTCGGTTACCTCCATCCAGGCTTCCACCCCAACCTTGAAAGCCGCCCGGCCCTTTTCGGTCAGCGTGTAGACCTTGCGGCCCCGGCCCGAAACGGTTTCCTCCGCCGAGGTCACGTAGCCGCCGGTCTCGAACTCGCGCAGAACCGGGTAGATGGTGCCTTCGGTCGGCGAACAGCATCCGTTCGTGGTCGTTTCGACGGCGCGTGCGATTTCATAGCCGTGCATCGGCCGGTCGTGCAGGACGCGCAGGATGAAGAACTTGGAAAGACTCATCTTGATGATGCCGTTCCAGTACCGTCGGTCCGTATAGTCGACGGCAGACCGTTGGGCCGCTCCGTTATGCATTGAAGTTCTAGGCATAGATGATCTATGCCCGTGATGATCGATGCGTCAAGCGAAATTGTCAGCGCCTGCCGGCAGAAGACAGGGAAGCCGACAGCGTCCAGGGCAGGGCCAACACCGTCTCCAGCGGCCCTCGTGGCCAGAAGTGCCGCCAGATGCCGCCGATGACAAGCGAGACCGCCAGGATCAGGGCGATAATGCCGATGGCCTCGCCGACATCCGACGACTTCATGGTTCGGCCCAGAAAGTGGAGCGCGACAAGATGGCCGACATAGATGCTCAACGCCAGTTGCCCGGCCAACGCGAGTGGCGAGACGGCGCGTCCCAGCCGGTCGGCCGCGATCAGCGAAAGGCCGAGCGCGAACACGGCCGATCCGGTGGCGCCGATCAGCCAGAGCGGCATCTGGCTGTGCGGCGAAGCGTCGAGCAGACGATGCAGACCGCGCAGATAGGTGGGCGGGTCAAGCATCGTATTCAGCAGGGCGGCGAGCGCCACGGCGGCGACCATCGTCGCGCCGCCGACGAGGACCATGCGCATCCTGAAGCCGTTGTCGTTGAGGTTCTGGCGTCCCAGCCACATGCCGGTCAGAAACGGTGCCGCCCAGGTGATGAAGGGATAGGGGCCGGACAAGGCAAGGCCGTGGAGAATTTCCGCCGGCGAGTTCGCCCACGAAACCGGAAAGCGGTTGAAAGTGCCGGGGTCGACGATCTTGCCGGTCAGGAACCCGATCGGTCCGAGGATCGCAAACGCGACCGCCAGACCGGCGATTGCGCGATTGGAGAGCCCGATGCACAGCGCGCCGAACAGGAACAGCAGCGCATAATTGGCAAGGATGACCAGGACCGAAATGTTCAGCCCCTGGAGCCATAGCCCGAGCGGCAGCAGTACCACGGCGAACCAGACGAGGCGAAGCCGGGCCGCCGCCGGTGTCGAACTGCGGCTCGCGCCCAGCAGCGCCACGCCGACGCCGGCGAGCAGTCCGAACAGGATCGACGCGCGGCCATGCGTCAGCAGGGCATAGAGCCGGCCGGCGGGATCGGTCAGATGGGTCGGTCCGATATGGACGGCCAGCATGCCGATGATCGCGAGGCCGCGGGCCACGTCGATACCGGCGATGCGGCCTTGCTGCCCGGTTTCCGATCGTCCGGCCATGCCCTCGTCCCTCACTCTTGCCGTGCGCGCCATGATCAGCAAGGTGGCGCCAAAGTCGGCCCTTGGCAACGTGATCTGACATCGTCGTCCGAACCGTCCTTGCGGAAATGATCTACTGACCCTGCGGCGGCTTCGGCCGGCCGGTGGACTGGCGGACGACGAGATTGACGGCCACGGGGACAATGTGCGGCGCGGTGCCTCCGGCGACGGTGGTCAGGATATAGTCGGCGGCCTGGATGCCGATTTCCTCTGCCGGCACATGCAGGGTGGTCAGCGACGGCGTCAGATGCGCGGCAAAGGCCTGATCGTCGAAGCCGATGATCGAGACGTCGCCCGGCACGTCCAGACCGGACCGCCGCGCCTGGATCAGTGCGCCGAAGGCGAGCACGTCATTGCCGCAGATGATCGCGGTTGGCGGCAAGTCCAGCCCCATCAGGTATTGGAAGCCCACGCCGCCTTCCTCGATCCTGTAGGGGCGTTCGAGCAGGTATTCCGCGGCGAATGGCACGCCACGGCGCTGCAGTGCGGCCTGTATGCCGCGCACCCGCTGCTCCGCGCGATCGTTCATGCGGATCATGCCGGCAATCAGCCCGATGCGCCGGTGGCCGAGATCCATCAGATAATCCGCCGCCATGGCCGCGGCGGTCGCATTGTCGAATCCGACGCTGGCGGTGTCGCGTTCCTGATCGAGCACCAGGCAACTGACGACGGCGACGCCATGCTCGCGCAGGAGCTGGTCAAGCTTGGGGTTGTGGACGCTGCCGATCAGCATGATGCCGTCGACACCGCTTTCCAGCAGTTTCCTGCCGTGCTTCAGTTCCACCTCGGGGTCATAGGCGGAACTTGCAACCATCATCGCCGCACCCGACGCGCTGACGCGTTTCTGGAATGCTTCCACAAGCCGTGCGAAGGTCGCGTTTTCCAGCGTCGGCACGATGGCGCCGATCGTGTTGTAACGCTGGGACACCAGACTGCGCGCCGCCGAGTTGGGGACGTATCCCAGCGCCTCGATCGCCTCCTCTACCGCCCGCTTGCGATCCTCGCTCACCTGGCCGGAATTGTTCAGGACGCGGGAGACGGTGGCCGTGGAAACGTCGGCCAGACGGGCGACATCCGTCAGCGTCGGCGCCATGGTGCGGCCTTGCCGCCGCGCCCTCTGCCGCACGCGGCGTTCGCCGCCGGTCCCTTTGTCCCTGCTATCCATCATAACCCTTGCCCATGACACCCTTCGTCGCGGAGCGGTTGGCGGGCGGGTCCTCGATTGCTATCCCTCGGGCGTTATCCCTCGGGCGCCGTCTCGGTTCGACCTTCCCGACGGAACCGCACCTCCCTGACGATCGACAGCACGATCGTGGCCCCGGTCAATGCCATAAGCGCTATGGTAATCCAACGGCTGAAGAAATATTGGATAACGGATATGCCCTGGGCGTTGGCGAGCGAGAAAACCCGATCGAGGTTCTCCTCGGCCAATGGACCGAGGATAATGCCCAGAATGATCGGCGCCAGCGGGAAGGCGGCTTTGCGCATCAGATATCCGACCAGTCCGAGGGCCAGCATGATGTAGATGTCGAACACCATGTTGCGGTACGAGAATGCCCCGATTACTGCCAGCGCCATGACCATCGGCGCGATGATGCCCTGCGGGACCAGAATCACCTTGGCGATATAGCGCAGCAGAGTGAACGCGATCACGGCGAAGAACAGATTGGCCAGCAGCAGGCTGACCATGAACGGATAAAGGATGTCGCTGTGATTGTCGAAAAGCCGGGCGCCGGGGATCAGGCCGTGGATCAGCAGTCCGCCCAGCAACGCCGCCGTCACCGCGTTGCCGGGGATCCCCAGCGTCAGCATCGGAATCAGGCTGCCGCCGACAACGGCGTTGTTGGCGGCTTCCGATCCGACGACGGCTTCCATGCTGCCTTTGCCGTACTGTTCGGGCTCGCGGGACCGGCGCCGGGCCTCGCTGCGGCCGATGAAGGCGGCGATATCCGCACCGGCCCCCGGTATCAGGCCGACAAGCGTTCCAAGGACGGATGAGCGAAAGAAAGTGCCGCGATAGCGATTCAGTTGCTGGAACCCGGGCCACATCGACCCCAGCTTCGGCACCTTGAGCTGGGTATTCATGCCCTGGCCTTCGCACAACACCAGAACCTGAGAGATCGAGAACAGGCCGACGAGACCGACGATCACGGGGATGCCCTCGTAAAGGGCGGGTTCGCCGAACGTAAAGCGCAGCGTGCCGGTCATCGGATGCATGCCGACGGTCGCAATGGCGAGGCCAATCATGCCGGACATCAGGCCCTTGAGCGCTGAATCGCTGCCGATGGCGCCAACCGTCGTCATCGCGAACACGACGATCCAGAAGAATTCCGCCGAGCGTATCTCAAGCGCAATCATGGCCACGATCGGCGCCAGGAACAGCAGGACGATGACGCCGATCTGGCCGCCGACCAGCGAAGCCGCGACCGCTGTTCCGAGCGCGTGGCCGCCGCGTCCCTGACGGGTCATTTCATAACCGTCGAGCATGCTGGCGACGGCGGCCGGCGTGCCGGGCACGTTGATCAGAATCCCGGAAATCGAACCGCCGTAAATGGCGCCGCAATAGACGCCGCCCAGAAAGATCAGCGCGCCGACGGTCGGCATGTCGAAAGTCACCGGAACCAAAAGCGCGATCCCCAGCGTCGCCGAAATGCCCGGCATGCCGCCGAGAAGAACGCCGAGCAGGGCGCCGATGAAAGCGAAGACGATGTTCCAGGGCTGAAGGGCGACCAGGAAACCGTCCAGGATCGGCTCGATCATCGAGTGCTCCCTGTTCCATGCGGCTGGAGATTAAAGGCCCGATGCCGCGCTCTGCCGGTTGCGATCAGTAGAGGGCGCCGTGGGGTATCGGGACGCCCAGAAACTGGATGAAGACGAGATAGAGGAAGGCCAGCGCGCCGGCCACGACGCCCAGAACCAGCCACGCCGGACGGATCCCCAGGAACGCCATATGCGCCGCCAGATAGGCACCCGTCGTTACGAAGAATCCTGCGACAGGAACGACGAAGACATAGGCCGTCAGCAAGGCCAGGCTGATCAGGACTCTGGGATTGCCGGTCATGGGCAGGGGCTCCGTTTTGCCTGTTCGCATCGGCGTGCGTCAGCCGCCGGCGCAGCGGTCATTGCTTGCGCAACACGGCCTGCACCAGCAGGCCGAGGCTCGACACCAGCAGCGCACCCCACATCCACAACGGCCACGCCGCCGCGCGGCTGGGGAAAGTCAGGGATTCCCCCACACCATAGCCACTGATCGCCAGAAGGATCAGCGCCGAGATGATATCGGTCCTGCGCACCGGAGTTGCTCCCCTCGTGTCCGTTTCGTGCCTCAGGCCACGCCCGAATGGCGGGATCGGCCCCGGGGAGCCGATCCCGGCCGGTCGGTCGGCCTATTCGTCGCCGAGGTAACCGCCCTCTTCAAAGTATTCGAGCAGGTCGGAAACCAGGTTCTGCTGGTTTTCCATCACATCGCCAAAGGCATCGCCGATGCGCGGATCGACCATGGTGATGTTCCGCTCGCGGGCCTCTGCCTGATAGTCCTCGTTGTTGAAGGCGTCCTCGAAGGCCGCCCGGTACAGGTTCATCAGATCCTCCGGCATGCCGGTGGGGGCGGCGAAGCCGCGTGTCGAGCCCAGTTCGCCGACATCCATGCCGAGATGTTCGCCGGCCGGGGGTACGCCTTCGGCCATCGAATACTCGCTGCCCCACAGAATGGCGGCATCGGCGACGGATTCCTCGGTTTGCAGATAGTCGAAGACATTGCCGATGCCGATCTCGACTTCGCCGGAGCGGAACGCCTGATTGGCGGGGCTGCCGCCGGGATAGGGGATGAAGGAAAACGTCGCGCCGCTTTCCTGTTCCAGCGCATACATGGCCAGATGGTCGTCGGAGAGCGGACCGTCGGCGCCGACGGTGACGGAGCCCGGTTCGTCGATCGCAGCCTGGATCGCCTCGCTGAGCGAATCGTATTCGGTATCCTGGCCGAGCCTTACGATGTTGGGGTCGATGACGTTGACGCCGATCGGCTCCAGCGTTTCAAGCCACGGCGCATAGCCGGCGTCGCGCGCCGCTTCGACGATCGGCACCGCCGGCAGATTGATGATGCCGATGGTGCTGCCATCGGCGTCGGCATTGGCCAGGCTCGTCCAGCCGATTTCGCCGCCCGCACCGGGCAGGTTGACGACGACGGCGTTCGTGCTCTGCCCCGACAGGTCCTCGATCGCCTGTTCGACATAGGGCAGCGTCACGCGGGCAAGGGCGTCGCTCGACCCGCCGGCACTATAGGCAACGATCACACGGATCGTCGACGGCACTTCAACGTCGGAGAAGTCCTGATCCTGGGCCTGGGCAAGTCCGGCGGAGCCGGCGATCGCCAGGGCGGCGGTGGCCGTGGTGGCCCTGATGAGTGTCTTGCGCATTCGTCCTGTCCTCCCGTAGTGGTTGACCCGCCGGCAGGCGCTCTCGCGGCGCCCTTCGCAGGCGGTGTTTTCCGGCCATAAGCGGCGTTCGGCCGGTGTGGGGCGGGCCCGCCTCGACGGCCCCGCCGGACTTTCGACCTGACCCCGGTGGATTAACCCCAGGGATCGGTGACAAAGCGTTTTACGGCCTTGTCGTCGAAGTTGAATCCGAGGCCCGGTTCCTGGTGCAGTTCCAGCATGCCGTCCCGGAAACCGAGTTGGCGGTCGATCAACTCGCGAAAATTGAAGACTTCGCTGTCGATGAAGAACTCGACATACTGTCCGTTCGGTATCGAAGCGACCAGCGGCGCATGCAGATCGTGGTACCAGTGCGGGCACAGCATGATGCTGTGGCAGTCCGCGAACGCCGCAATCCGCCGGAACTCGGTGATACCGCCGCAGACGGCCGCATCGGTCTGCAGAATGGCTGCCGCGCCCTTTTCCACCAGTTCCTTGTGCCGCCAGCGCCCGTATTCTATCTCGCCGGTGGCAACCGTCGTTCGGCACCGCTCGGCAAGCTGGGCATGGGCATCGATGTCGTCAGGGCTGAACGGTTCCTCGATCCAGTATGGATCATGGCGTTCATAGCGATCCATGTAGCGCAACGCCGTCGGCACATCGCGCCAGGCGTTGTTCGCGTCGAGCATGATCAGCACATCGTCGCCGACCGATTCCCGGGCCACGCGCAGGCGTTCTTCTTCCTCGTCAAGCCCCAGACGGCCGACCTTCATCTTGACAGCCCGAAAGCCGGCGGAAACGTATCCCGCCAGTTCCCGGCCGAGATCCTGGGGCGACTTGCCGTCGAGATAATAGCCGCCGCTGGCATAGGCCGGCACGGTATCGGTCCGGTGGGCGCCGAGAAACTTGTGCAGCGGCAGCTTCGCCGCGCGGGCATTGCGGTCCCATATCGCCGTGTCGATGGCGCTGATCGCGCGCATCACGACGCCGGTCCGTCCCTGAATCAGCGCTTCGTCGTACATGGACTGCCAGATCGCTTCCGGTGCGTGCGTGTCTTTCCCGACGACCGCCGGGGCCAGCACTTCGCGCACGGAAATCGTGCCGAGCCGCCCGCCCGCGGTGCCGAGATAGCAGAACCCGATACCGGTCACGCCATCGTCGCCGGTCACGCGGACCAGAAGATACTCACGTCCGGTCACGACGCGGGTGGCGAACGAGGTCGTCTTGTTCAGCGGCACCCGGACGGCGCACGCTTCCACGGTTTGAATCTTCGGCATAGCCCCCTCGCGCAGCGTTCTTCTTGTAAGCGCTTACTACCGTGCCGACCGAGAACACGGGAGTCAACCCTCCGCATACTGTCGGAAAAGCGTGGGAGTGGTAAACGCTTACACCAGGGGCGGCGTGCGCAATGTAATCCGGCGGATCAGGGCCCTGACACGGCGGCCAGGTGATCGGCCAGAATGGATCTGCCTTGGAGCATGTCGTCGGGTGTGCCGAAAGCCAGGGTATAGCGGTCGCGGTATCCGGCGTTTTCGATCCGTCGGAACATGTCGGCGAAATCGATGGTGCCGTCGCCGGGGAACAGATGCTCTTCCACCGTGCCCCGGCAATCCGCGATCCGGACTTCGCGGCATCGGCTCATATCCAGACCGTCGACGAACCCGGCAATACCCTCCGGCAGCAGATGCGCGTGATTGACGGTAAAGGACCAGGCCAGATGCGGCGCGGGCAGCCGGGCGAAATAGTATCGGCACTCGTCCAGACTGTGGGCGAGATACTTGACCTCGGCGTCGGCGGGTTCCTTGTTCATGTTTTCCAGCATCAGAACGACATGGCGCACGGCGGCGCGATCGACAGCGCGGCGAAGCCTTTCAAGCGAGGCGGCGCGGCGCCGGTCGTAATCGGCCGTGAAATGATATCCGCCATGGACGACGACGGTCGCGGCGCCCATCGCGGCGGCGGCATCGATATAGGCGTTCAGATAGCGCGTCGCGGCCTCGGCGGCGAAGGGCGAGATTTCCGCTGTATTGAGGCCGGACAGCGTGTGCAGATGAACGGCGACACCGCGTTCGGTTGCCAGCTTGCGCACCGCCTCTGCCGCGGGGCCGCCGTCGGCAAGTCTCATCAGGTCGGCGTCGATCTGCACGTCGATATGGCGGATATCGTTGTCGCCTGCCCAGGCGATGGCGTCTTCGATGGCCAAAGCGCCGCCAAAATCGATCCCGATCCGTGATTCGACCCCGTTCATGCGATTATGCCTTCTTCGGATTCCCGACCCGGTTCCGGAGACGCCGACACCTCGGTTCCCGACGCTTGTGAAAAGGACAGTTTGCAGTTTTCGGCGGTGTTGGTCAGGTGAACGCGGAGCAGCCGGCCCAGCAGCTCGCCATCACCGGCCTTGAGCGCATCGAGAATTTCTTCGTGTTCGGCGATCGCCTTGTCCCAACGGTGGGGGTCGAGGTTGGCCATGTATCGGTATCGCTGAATCCGCAGGTTGAAACCGGTCCATACGGCCAGGAGGCTTGGGTTTCCGGTGGCTTCGATAATGCGCTCGTGGATCGCCTGGTTCAGCCGGAAATACTGACTGAGTTCGCCGACGCCCTGTGCCTGGATCATCTCGGCGTGACGCCGGTCGATCTCCGCGATATCCGCCGCGTTGGCCCGCGCCGCCGCAAGCTGGCCGATCAGCGTTTCCAGGGGCGCCATGACCTCGACGACCTCGTCGAGTTCGGCGACAGACAGATGCGTCACGAGCGCGCCGCGATTGGGCAGCAATTCCACCAGCCCTTCGCGGGCCAACAGCTTCAGCGCCTCGCGCAAAGGTGTCCGCGAGACGCCCAGCGTGTCACACATCTGCTTTTCCCACAGGCGGTCACCCGGCCGCAGCACGCCAGTGACGATCATTTCCCGCAACTGGCTGACGACATCGTCGAAAAGCGACCGGCGCGTCACCTTGAAACGGGTCGAAGCTTGGGGGCGGGACTCGCGTGTCGCGGACATCAGGATGGTCTCAGTGTAGTTGCTGGTCCGGGTGGCATCGATGTCTTTGTCCGGACGATAGCCGGGGGCCGACCGGCCACAAGGGAGGTTGCCATGGGCTGGATGCCTTCAAGCAGAAATCTTTGCATATTGCATTCCGCATGCAAAGCATTATCGTAACTATGTTTCCAGTCGCCGATAGCAAGCTGCCAGTTGGAAATCGTCCAGCCAATGCCATGGGGAATTGCCGAAAATGAGCCGTGACGACGCCCTGGCGGCGGCCGACCGCCACGTGACAAACGGGACATTGAAGGCCGATCTGGCCCGCCGGATCGCCCTCAGCACCGAAAGTCAGCGCCCAGACAGCGGCCCTTTGCTGCGTGGCTATCTTGCCGATGAAATCGTGCCCGCATTGCAGCAAATGGGGTTCCAGACCGGTATCCACGACAACCCTGCCGATGCCCGCGCACCGGTCCTGGTCGCCCACCGGCACGAGGACGCCGACCGTCCGACGATCCTCATCTATGGTCATGGAGACGTTCTGTACGGCATGGACGACGCATGGTCCGACGGCGGCGATCCCTGGTGCCTGACCGAGCGGGACGGGCGGTGGTACGGTCGTGGCGCGGTCGACAACAAGGGCCAGCACAGCATCAACCTCGCCGCCCTGGCCGTGGTACTGCAGGTGCGCGGACGGCTCGGCTTCAACGTAAAGATCCTGCTGGAAATGGGCGAGGAGATCGGCTCGCCGGGCCTGGACGCGTTCTGCAGGGAAAACAAGGACGCGCTGGCGGCGGATGTTCTCATCGCGTCCGACGGCCCGCGCATCTCCAATGCCGAACCGACCATCTTTCTCGGGTCGCGTGGCGTGATCAACTTCGACCTTGTCTGCGATTTCCGTGACGGCGCCCATCACTCGGGCAACTGGGGTGGACTGCTTGCCGACCCGGCGATCACGCTGGCGCATGCCATCGCCGCCATCACCGACCGGCAAGGCCACATCCGGGTGCCGGAATGGCTGCCGCCAGAAATCCCGGACTCTGTCCGTGCCCTGACCGAGAAGCTGACGCTCGACCCGTCGCCCGGCGACCCTGCGATCGATCCGGACTGGGGCGAACCCGGCCTCAGCGGACCGGAGAAACTTTACGCGTGGAGCAGCTTTGCCGTTCTGGCGATGCAGGCCGGGCGGCCCGAAGCGCCGGTCAACGCCATCGCCGGCCGCGCCGCCGCGCACTGCCAGCTGCGCTATGTCGTCGGCGTCGATCCCGATGCGATCGTGCCGGCCCTGCGTGCCCATCTGGCGCGCGAGGGCGTTGCCGGCGTCACGGTCACCGCGTCGCCGACCGGTTTCTTCCGGGCCACGCGCACCGATCCGGACGACCCGTGGGTCGGATTGGCGCGGTCGTCGATCGCCGCGACGACGGGCCGTGCACCGAGCATCATGCCGGGCCTCGGCGGATCGCTGCCCAACGAGGTCTTTGCCGAAACGCTGGGCCTGCCGACGGTCTGGATCCCGCATTCGCACCCGGCCTGCGGCCAGCATGCCCCCGATGAGCACATGCTGGCCGACGTCGCGGCCAGCGGCATGGCGATCATGACGGGCCTGTTCTGGGATATCGGCGAGGAATAGGCACCGCACGGGCCTCAAGGGATCATGGACTGACCGCTTACCCTACACCGTATTTTTTGTAGGGTATGTCGCATGTTTAGACATCATAGCCACATTGGAACGACTGCCTGCGCCGATCTTCCGCACATGCTGAAAGACACGCATTTCACCGAATTGCGCGGCTCACCGAAGCTTGAGACCGTTGCGAGCGCACAGACAAACCAGCGGATCGAGGAACTGGCCGAGGTGTTGGCACGGGCTATACCGCCAGATTTCTGGGATGTTAAATGAACATCGAGGAACCCGAGGGCGCAATGTCGCTCGATCCGGACGACAAAGAAGAACTGAAATTCAGCCAAGTCACAATCGGCGACAGACTAACAAATAAACGGGTACATTGCAGCGGGCAGGGTCACAGCCCCGCTTATTGACCGTCTCGGTCGAGTGTGATCGAGAATGTGCCTCCGGACAGCGGAAAGGCATCAACATCTGCCTCGGAAAGTCTTGCCCTCGCAGAGGTAACAATCAGGCGGTTATTTCCTTCATCATAGGTTACTCCGGACGGGCGCGGAACGGGGACATGAAATTCGTCGATGCAGCGGCCGTCGCTCGTGATCTGCAGGATTTTGCCACCATCCCAATGGCATGTGAAGAGGCTATTACCAGGACCTCGGGCCAGCCCGCTTGGCCGACCACTTTGGCGCGCCAGGAGTTCGACTCGTTGCTCAAGGTACGCAGCACTAGTCTTTTTATCATAGGTGAAGATGGACAGTGTTCTTTCCATTGAGTCGATGACGTACATGCGCTCGCCGCCTTCCGAAAAAGCAATTCCGTTCGGAAGGCTAAAACCCGGAAGGGTTGATGGATCTCCGTCGAGTTCCTCGTAGCAGTGCAATTGGCCAGTCCCGCTCGTGGCAGCCATGTCCATAACGCCGAGCCAGATGCGGCCTTCAGAGTCAATCGCGCCGTCATTATACCGAAACCCTGGCTGGAGTCCGGGGGCAGACCTTTGCCAGATCTCGGTTCCCTCCAAATCCAGTATCGAAAGGCGGGATTGTTGCGCCGCCAAGAATCGACCAGGTTCCAAATGCAGCAATGCACCGACGACCTCGCTCATGGGTCTACGTCTGATCTCACCAGTTTCTTCGTTTAGATAAATCGCTGCCGGTGCTAGAATGTCTACCCAAATCAGTTGGTTATGCTCAACAATTGGATTGTCTCCGATCAGGCAGTGAGAGTCCGCAAGGCAAGTGACATTGCGATCAGGCGTGGCGAACTGATCGAGTGAAATTTCGAGGCCGAACGGATAGCCGCCCCGAGCTCTCGATATATTTCGGGCTGCTTGGACAACCGCAGCCCCGAGATCATGAAGCGAAGAGGTGGCATCACCGTAAAGGCAGATCGCAGCCACCGGCACGCCAGAGAAGTCAAACACCGGTGCAGCGACGCCGGCCAATCCAGTCGGCGTCATTGGATTATCCGTCGCGTAGAATCGCGAGCGTGCAACGCCAAGTCTTGATTTAAAGGCTCTTGGATCTGCAACACCAAGCGATTCGAGTTCGTGATCGAGTTGCTCCCAATCTCCAAAGGCGAGCACAGCCATGCCCCCCGCACAGTTGTTGACAGGCAACGCCGTTCCTACGTGCCAGTCCTGAAGTGCCGGCTCCGATTTACTAAGTTCAATGCAGGTCATCATGTTCTGGGATCTGACCATGAGGAGGGCTGTCGCCCCCGTCCTCCTTGCAAGCAAGGCCAGTTCGCCTCGCGCGACCCCGCGCAAATCCTGATCACGCCAAACAGACTGTGCAAGTTCGAGCAGCTTTGGGCCAAGGGATACTGCTTTGGTTTCAGAATCCTGCGAAAGAAACGCTTCTTCGGTGAGCGCGCCAACCATTCTATAGGCAGTAGGGCGCGCTAGACCGGACGCCGCCACAAGATCTTGCATGCTCATTCCGTTCGGCTGGGTCCTAACGATTTCGAGGAGACTCAATGCCTTGCGGAGCGACCCCGCCCCTTTTGTTCCATCAATCTCAGCCATCGATTCTCCTTCTTAACATGCGGACTTGCGGGTGAGGTGCAGGTCTGTTAAGTTCATATAATGGACATACTGTCCACAATATGGACAAACTGGGAGGAAAGCAATGAGATTCTTACGATACGCACTGATGGGAACTGCCGCACTGGCTTTGACCACTCCGTCGTTTGCGCAGGATTTGGTCGTTGCGGCCGCCGATCCCGTCGATTCACTCAAGGACCGTATGTGTCAGCAGTTTGTGAACGGAGTGCGCGAGGAACTGCCTGACGTCTCCTTGAATTTCGTGCAGGGCGAGGCACTCGGTTCAGCAGGCTCCGTTATGGAGCAGCACGTGAACGGTTCGGTGGACATATTCTGCAACGAACTTGTCTGGTTCGCCGACTATGTTGACGACTTCCAGATTCTGGGCTGGGGATTCACCTTCCGAAGCCCGGAGCACATGGTGGACTTCTTTGAGAGCGATCTATTCGACCCGCTCGCACAAGAAGCTATCGACAACGGGGTGCGGATATTGGCAGCGCGCCCGACACAGCCTCGGATGCTCTTCTCCAAGGATCCCGTCGACTCAGTCGACGACATCCAAGACATCAAGATGCGCGTTCCACAACTTAGAGCGTACCTGGAGCTGTGGACTGCACTAGGAACTCGCCCAACGCAAGTTTCTTGGAGCGAGGTTTATCTGGCGCTCAACACTGGGGTCGTGGTCGCTGCAGAAGGCCCGCCGAGCGATGCCGGCAAGCAAGATTTTCACACGGCCGCTCCTCATGTGACTCGCACCGATCACCTCTACTCGACTGTCCATATTTCAATTAACGAATCGACTTGGCAATCACTGAGCGAAGATCAACAAACAACCATGGGTCGCATCGCCGAAGAGGCCACGCAATGGGGTATGGACCAAGCTCAAACGGAGTTGAACAGCGTATTGACTGAGTTCGAAGAAGAAGGTGCAACCATTTCAGATATCGATAAGGAACCGTTCCAGAACCGCGTGGAAGACGCGGTGGAGCAGATGGAATCCGAAGGGTTGTGGCGCGAAGGACTTTGGCACGACATTCAAGATCTCTGATCGCCGATCATTCGGGCTCAACGGGGCACAGCCCCCTTCCTTGCGGTGACGTCCACCTCGAGTGGGCGTCCCGCACCCTTGTTGGAGACCCCTTACATGAGTTTTCAACGCCGTGCGCGCGATGTGTTGAAGATGCTAGGTCGCCTCGAACTAGCTTTAGGGATTATTATACTTGTCGCCATTGTGGCAATCATACTCACCCAAGTCACGTCACGCTATGTCTTTGGACGACCGCTGACCTGGCCGGAAGAGCTTGCTACATACTTGTTGATATGGCTGGGGTTCGTAACGGCGTCAGTAGCCTACAAGTTGCATCGGCACATTGCCATCAAAGCCTACTCCGGGCTGGTTGGGGAGCGATCGCACCGTCTGGGCAGCGCCCTCGTACACCTCATTATTGCCGCCACACTAACTGCGCTTGTGATTCATTTGCCCAGTGCAATGCGTACGGAAATGCTGCGAGAGACAGTTTCTCTTCCCGTAACATTGCCAAAACACCTGTTCTTCTCGGTTCCGACACTAGTCGCCTTTATCTCGATGATACTAAGTGCTCTATTTTTTGCGATAGAGGCGCTGGCCGGCCGTTTTGACCCGATCCTGCCTACATTTCCCGATCCAACTCTTTCCGAAGATATCATGGCGCCAGATCAATCTGGGCGGGTCTCATGACTATGCTCATTGTGATGCTTGTCATCTTTGCGATTCTGCTGGTGATCGAGTTGCCGGTCGCCTACGCGATGCTCGGGTCGGCTGTCGCCTACATACTCCTTGATGGCACCTTCTCGCTCACAATCCTCCTGCAACGCATGGCGCCCGGGCTTGAAAGCTTTCCCTTTCTTGCCATCCCGACCTTCATTTTGGCCGGTAACCTCATGAATCAAGCGGGACTAGCAGAGCGCATCTTTGCGTTTGCACTCGCGCTTGTCGGCCATATCCGGGGCAGCCTCGCACATGTCAATGTTCTGGCGAGCACCATATTCGCCGGAATGTCCGGCGTGGCCGCAGCGGACGCAGCAGGATTGGGCGCAATCGAGGTCCGAGCGATGCGAAAGGCCGGCTTTCCGGCGCCGTTCAGCGCTGCCATCACGGCCTCATCTTCGATCATTGGCCCCATTATTCCGCCTAGCGTCATTATGGTCATCTACGCAGTCATGGCACAGGTTTCGATCGGCGACATGTTCCTAGCCGGTATTATACCCGGTTTGCTTATGGCGACCCTCCTGATGGTGACGGTCTACCTGCTGGCGGTGACGGGCCGGGTAAACGTGCCCGTGCGAAGCCGAGCGAGCGTAGGTGACATCGGCCGCACATTCATCCGGGCGCTGCCTGCCATATTTGCGCCCCTACTCCTGATTGGCGGACTGTTGCTCGGTGTTGTTGCCACACCCACCGAACTGGGGGCCCTCACTTGCGCATATGCAATGGTTCTGGGGCTTTTCTATCGATCCCTAGACTGGCGCCGGCTGCACTTTGCGCTTCGGGAAACAGCGGTCTCTTGCGGAATGATTCTCTTCTTGATCGCCGTAGGCATTCCGTTCGGCTGGATCATTGCCGTGAACAACCTTCCGGCCATTCTCACAGAGAGTATCCTGGGGATCAGCGCCGACCCCTTGACGGTTCTACTGATTGTCGCGGGCGGCCTGTTCATAGCCGGGATGGTTATGGAGCCTACGCCAATTCTTCTGATCGCCGTACCGATGCTCTACCCGCTCATACAGACGGTCGGCATCGATCCGATTCAATTCGGCGTGGTGGTTGTGCTTACTGTGGTCATAGGCATCACGACACCCCCCGTCGGGATGATTTTATTCATCATGATGGACGTGGCCAAAGTGTCCATGCGCGAACTGTGCGTGGCATTGGCGCCATTCTACCTCTCACTTCTGGCCTTGCTTGGCCTCCTCATCCTGATACCTGAACTCACCACTTTTCTGCCGAATCTCCTTGGAGGCTAGAACGTGACCATCACACTTGCCTCTCTTGAGGCCGTACCTCTTACTGCAAGTTTTGCAACGATCTATGGCGGCGTTGGCAACATTCCCGAAGAGATCAGCAAACCGGCATCTCATTTCCAATCGATTCCAAGGACGGGTCAGTTCTGCACGCTTGTTCTGGCACGATCTTCAGATGGAGCCACAGGAATTGGCGAGTGTTTCGGCCTGCCGACGCCTTTTGCATCGGCAGAAGTCGTCAACCGCGTAATCGCTCCGGCCATCGTCGGACATCAAATTACGGAACCGGCTCAGATGCTACGCGAGCTCAACGGCTTCTTCGCAAGACTAGGCCACACAAAGGGACCGTCCATGGAGGCAATGAGCGGCGTTGATATTGCGCTGTGGGATCTCGCGGCCCGGCGTGCGGGGCAGCCACTGGCTGTATACCTGGGGGCAGACGCAGTTCCTGTACCCACCTATGTCAGCCCAATTCCGTTTCTGCCATCTCCCCAGCAAACCGCCGAAAGGGCTAGGTCGCTCGCGCAAGATTTTTCCGCGATGAAACTCAAGATCGGGCGGACTGTTGCCGAAGATGTGGCTTTCATCACCGCCGTGCGTGATGCACTGCCCTCGAACGTTCAACTCATGCTGGACGCAAATTGCGCTTACACTTTGGAACAGGCATCCGAACTGCTCGCTGAAATCGCCTCATTGGATATCGCGTGGCTAGAGGAGCCACTTGCCACAGAGGATATTGCGGGGCTGCGTTATCTTGCCGAAAGATGGAAGACTCCACTCGCCGCAGGTGAGAACGAATTTTCACCCGCCGCCTTTCGCAGACTAGCATCCGAGGCGGGTATCAGCATTCTCCAGCCCAATATCACCCGCGCTGGCGGCGTTACAGGTATGCTGGCGATCGATGCCTTGGCCATGCAGCAAAGCGCTCGGGTTGCCCCCCACGGCGTAGGCGGAATCGTGGCGGTGGCCAGCACACTGCACGTCGCGGCCAAAATGGACAGTTTCCTGTGCTTCGAGATCAACCGAATGCCCAATCCATTGCGTGACGGGTTGGGGCCGCAGATCAAGCTACATCAGGGAGCGGGCCTTCCCCCAGTGGGAAATGGTCACGGAGCTGAGATCACGTCCGAGGCTATTGCGCGTTTTTCCGATACGGCAATATCGCCTTAGCGACCACCATGCACCTGCATGTTGGTTCGACCGTGCAAGCTTTGGGCTGTTTGTGCTGAACCGCCTTTGCACCCTCTCAGGAACGCATTCGGGCTGTCCACCTGATAGCATTGGCCACGAATGCCTGGCATCCGACACTGATATGCAATCCGGTATCCATTCACCAACGGTCTTCGCGTGGAACCCAAAATTGTCTGCATTGAGGATCCTACAATGACCCTGAACGATGCTCTGAACGGAAAAGTTGCAATTGTGACCGGTGCGGCGCGAGGTATTGGAAAAGCAGCCGCCGAGGCCATGCACACACGGGGGGCGACCATAGTTGTCGCCGATCTCGACATTGAGATGGCAATACAAACAGCAGAAGCGCTCGGCGAGCGAGCCTATGCTATTCGCACTGACGTCGCGAAATCTGAAGAGGTCCGGCGCATGGTCGAAGACAGTGTTTCCAGACTGGGTGGTGTCGATATTCTTGTGAACAACGCAGGCGTCGACAAGGCGATCCCTATCCTCGACATGGGAGAAGAAGAATGGGATCGAGTGATAAATATCAACCTCAAGAGCGTGTTCCTTTGCACAAAGGCCGTACTTCCCTCGATGATTGCTCGCGGTGGCGGCAGCATCGTCTCCACTTCATCGATCGTCGCCCGTCAAGGTGCCATGAACGGTGGCATTCACTATGCCACCTCGAAAGGAGGCATTATAGCGTTCACCAAGACGCTGGCCCGCCAGATGGCGGCACACAGCATCCGCGCAAACGCCATCGCGCCAGGTGTAGTCGACACTGACTTAATTCGAGAACACATGCCGACGGAGATGCGAGCAAAGATTGAGGCCGCAATCCCGAAAGGTCGCCTCGCGAATGCCAACGAGATCGGTGCGGTGATCGCCTTCCTCGCCTCTGACGCCGCTTCCTATGTGACTGGCGCGACAGTAGATGTTAATGGAGGTTTCTGGATCGGATGAGGCGATGAGGACTGTGAGGTGACGGCTCTGAGCGGCATCGCGATATACCGGGATGAGTTCGTTGAAAGGCTCAATCGATGGAACCGGCCATAGAAAAAATTCCCCGCATACGTTTAGTGAGCAGCAAACGGGATACCAAGCCCACCGAGGAACTGACCGCCATGATGCGCAAGGTCGGCCTGCCGAGCCCGTTCCGTCACTCGATCGCAACAAGATCTGGCGCTGGCAACAGACGGACCGGACAACGCTTATCGAGTTCCTTACGCCCTCCTTTGAGGAGGAGGAGGGATTGCGCGATCTGCCAGCACTTGGGGTCAGTGCACAATGCCTCCATCATCTGAATTTTCTTATTGCCTGCGGCCAGCGGCATGGCGATCATGACCGGCCTGTTCTGGGATATCGGCGCAGATCACAAATAGCACAGCGTCATGGTGCCAATTATTCTTCCCCGGTGGCGATGAGTCGCTATTGGCAAATAGCATTGCGATACGATTGCAACCACGACAGACTCAACCGTCATCGTGGCGCGGAAGATGCGATGACTTTACTCGGTGTGACTGTCCCAACCATTCGCCCCAGCTCGCCTGACCGGACCATCGCACTGAGCAGATATTCGTATTTTATCGATTACCAAGCAGGATATCGACGATCACGCCCGTTGCTCTGCCGATCAGATAGGCATCGTCATTGACGATCACAATTTCATGGTCGGTGCGTTCAGGAAGACGGTTTTGAACGCTGGAAGGGGGATACTGTCTTGCAATTCCAGGCGGAAGCGCCTTGCCTCGCTCCAGGTTCATGGCTATTCCCGGCGGGAGGCCGCCTGAGCGCCCCGGCGGCCCACCCCTGGATTGCTGGCCGCGCCCCTGGTGATCGCGCTGAACCTCTCCCGTTTCCGAAGGTGACATCTCGTCCAGGATGCCTTGCAGGATCCGTCGCTCGACATCCGTAAAGAATTGTTGCTCACCGTTTGCAGCAATAATCCCCTCGTGCGAGCCATTCGCCATCACACCCTGGGCATTAATTGGGCCTGCGACGGTAGCGCTTGCGGAGAAGGTCAGGAAAAGGCCAGAAAGGGATGACGCGAGTATAACGAGGTGTGTCCGAGATAACATTTTAAACCTCTTGGCGACCTTCTGAGAACTGCGGTCAATTTATCGATGATATCACGCTGCGCTTCAATATGAGCGAAATAAGGGCAATACGTGAGCATCGGGTAACTCCAAGGCCTGCCACTTGTCCTGACCATCACGCAGGCAGCATCGACGCCAGTACGGCGGCGGCGTGGCGGGCGTCGCGACCGGCGCCGTCGGCGATCTGGTGGCGGCAGCTTGTGCCGTCGGCGACGATGATCGTGTCGAGTCCGGCGTTTCGGACGGCCGGCAACAGGCTTTCCTCGGCCATCTTCATCGAGACGTCGAAATTTTCCGCCGTGTAGCCAAAGGCGCCGGCCATGCCGCAGCACCCGGAGTCCACCGTTTCCACGGTCAGTTCCGGCACCATCGACAACAGCCGCGCCACGGTGCCGTCGACGCCGAATGCCTTCTGGTGGCAATGGGTGTGGATCAGGGCGCGGCGTCCCGGCTGCGGGTCGAATGCGGGCGTGGCGCGGCCGGCATCGATCTCGCGGACCAGAAATTCCTCGAACAGGAAGGTGCTCGCGGCCAGTTTGTCGCTGTCGGCGCCTTTCAGGATGGCGGGCGCCTCGTCGCGGAACGTCAGCAGGCATGACGGCTCCAGGCCGACGATCGGCACGCCGCGCTCCAGGAACGGCGCAAATGCGGTCAGTGATCGGCGCAGTTCGGCGCGCGCCTGATCCACCAGCCCGGCGGCAAGGAATGTACGGCCGCAGCACGGGCCCCGGCCGCCGGAGGACGGGCGATGGACGCGATAGCCCAGCGCTGTCAGCACCCGTCGCGCGGCTTGCAACGATTCCGGTTCCATATGGGCGCTGAACGTGTCGGCGAACAGCACCACATCGCGCCCGTCGCCGACGATCCCGGCCGGTTCATCTGCCGCCGGTGTCCGGTCGCGGCGGAACCTCGGCAAGCTTCGCCGGGCGCTGAGTCCCAGCATTTTTTCCGACAATGCCGGCAGGCCGGGAATGCGATCGCGCAGTCCGGTGACCGCCCCGAACCGGGCCAGCGTTGCCGCATAGCGCGGCAGATAAGCGATCAGCCGGTCGCGCAGCGCCAGGCCGCGGCGCTTGTTGCGCTGGTACAGGACCTCGATCTTCATGCGCGCCATGTCGACGCCGGTGGGACATTCGCGGCGGCAGCCCTTGCACGAAACGCAGAGCGACATCGCCTCGTCCATTTCAGGCGACGTCAGGGCATCCGGACCGAGCTGGCCGGAAAGCGCGAGCCGCAATACATTGGCGCGGCCGCGCGTGACATGGGTCTCGTCGCCGGTGACGCGATACGACGGGCACATGACGCCGGCGTCGCGTTTGCGGCAGGTGCCGTTGTTGTTGCACATCTCGGCGGCATTGCCGAAACCGCCCCAATCCGACCAGTCCAGACCCGTGTCGATCGACATCGGCTGATAATCGGGGCCGAAGCGCATCAGGTCGGTGTCGTCCATGCGCGCGGCGTCGACGATCTTGTTCGGGTTCAGCCTTTTGTCGGGATCGAAGGCGGTTTTCACCGCGGCAAAGGCATCGACGATCGGCCGGCCCAGAATGCGTTCGTGGAATTCCGAGCGGCTGATGCCGTCGCCGTGTTCGCCGGAATGGGAGCCCTTGTAACGCAGCACGAGGTCCATCGCCTCTTCGGCGATCGCCCGCATGCGGCCGACATCGGCAGGGTCCTTCATGTTCAGGATCGGGCGGACATGCAGGCAGCCGACCGAGGCGTGGGCGTACCAGGTGCCGGCCGTGCCGTGCCGGGCGAAGACATCGTTGATGCCGGCGGTGTATTCGGACAGATGCTCCAGCGGGACGGCGCAGTCCTCGATGAACGACACCGGCTTGGCGTCGGCCTTCATCGACATCATGATGTTCAGCCCGGCCTCGCGCACCGACCAGAGCGATTTCTGATCGCTCATATCCGTGACCCGCACGACGGCGTCGGCAAAGCCGAGATCGCTCATGCAGGCGTCCAGGTCGGCCAGCTTTCGTTGCAGCGTTGCCAAATCGTCGCCCGCGAATTCGACCAGCAGAAGGCTGCCGGGCGTGCCACGGACGAAGCGGTCGAACACCGCGCGGAACATCGGTATCTCGCCGCCCAGATCCAGGATGTTGCGGTCCACCAGTTCCACGGCGACGGGGTCGAGGTCGACCAGCGCCTTTGTATGGGCCATGGCTTCGCGGAAACTGGGGAAATGGCAGACGCCAAGGACGCGGTGATCGGGCAGCGGCTGGAGGTCGATCTCCACACCGGTCGTCAGCGCCAGCGTGCCCTCGGATCCGACGAGAAGGGCGGCGGCATTGCGGTCGTTGCCCAGCAGCCGGTGCAGATTATAGCCCGCGACGTGGCGCTGGACGGCCGGCACGTTGCGGATCAGGGCGTCGCGCACATCGGCGACGAGGCCATCGACCGTCTCCAGCAAACCTGCCTGCCGGCCAGTGGTGCGGTCGGCGGCATAGCTGGCCCGGTCGAAGCGGATCGGCGTGCCGTCGGCCAGCAGTCCGTCGATCGCGCGGGTGTTGTCGGCCATGATGCCATAGCGCAGCGAACGCGCGCCGGCGGAGTTGTTGCCGGCCATGCCGCCAAGCGTGCACCGGCTGGCCGTTGACGGTTCCACCGGAAAGAAAAGACCGTGGCGCCTGGCTTCGGCGTTCAGCGTTGCCAGAACGACGCCCGGCTGGACGCGCGCCGTCCGCGCGTCGGGATCGATGGACTCGATCCGGTTCAGATAGCGGCTGAAATCGACCACCAGCCCCGGACCGACCACCTGGCCATTCTGCGACGTGCCCGCACCACGCGGGATGACGGCAAAGCCTTCTTCCGCCGCGATCGACAGGATGGCTTCCAGGTCGGCGGCGTGCCGGGGCAGAACGACGCCCATGGGCTCGACCTGATAGATGGAGGCGTCGGTGGCATACCGCCCCCGCGAGAACGCATCGAAGCGGACCTCGGCCCGGGTTTCGCGAGCCAGGCGCCGCGCAACGGCCGGGTCGCCCGGTCCGGGCGCCGCAAATCCGTGGGCAGACTGACGTGTGAGAGTGTGCGGCGATACCGTCATGGCGGCGGGCGGCTCCTGGTCGGGCTTCAACGTTTGTTACCCCGGCGCCGGACACTCCTGATCGAAGTCGCCGGTTCCGAGGGTGAATTTTCCGGTGTTCCAAACGAAGAAGCTTGACACCAGTGTGCATCTTGCATGCAAGATGCGTTATCCAAGATGCTAGAACGTTGCCGCCGCAAAAGGCAACAGGGAACTCGGAGAGGCACGATGACCGCACGGACGGGGAGGCATTTCCTCCAGATTCCCGGACCGACGAACGTACCGGACAGGATCCTGCGGGCGATCGACAATCCGACCATCGATCATCGCGGGCCGACCTTTGCCGAACTCGGCCGCGAGGTGCTCGCCGGGATCAAGACCATCTTCGTCACCGACAATCCGGTCGTCATCTTTCCGACGAGTGGGACCGGCGCCTGGGAAGCCGCGCTGGTTAACACGCTGTCGGCGGGCGACGCGGTTCTGCTGTGCGAAACCGGACACTTCTCCAATCTGTGGCGCGAGATGGCCGGACGGCTGGGCCTGAACGTCGAGACACTGGACGGCGACTGGCGTCACGGCGCCGACCCGGCAAGCGTCGAAGAGGCGCTGCGCCAGGACGGCGGCCGACGGATCAAGGCGGTCATGGTCGTGCACAACGAGACCTCGACCGGCGTGACCAGCAACATTCCGGCCATCAGGCAGGCGATCGACAACGCCGGCCACCCGGCTTTGCTGATGGTGGACGTGATTTCGTCGCTGGGCTCCATCGACTATCGCCATGATGCCTGGGGCGTCGACGTCACCGTCGGCGGATCGCAAAAGGGCCTGATGCTGCCGCCGGGCCTCAGCTTCAACGCCGTCAGCGACAAGGCGCTCGCCGCCGCCGAGACCGGCGGCATGCCCCGCTCGGTGCTCGACTGGCGCCCGATGCTGGACGCCGGCAAGAACGGCTTTTTCCCCTATACGCCCTCGACCAACCTGCTTTACGGCCTGCGCGAAGCCATCGCCATGCTGCACGAAGAGGGGCTGGAGGCGGTATTCGCCCGCCACGCCCGTCATGCCGAGGCGACAAGGATCGCGGTCAGGGGCTGGGGGCTGGAAACCCTGTGTCAGTCGCCCAACGAACATTCCAACGCCCTGACGGCAGTGGTCATGCCGAATGGAAGCGGCGCCGACGATTTCCGAAAAAGGGTTCTGAGCGCATTCGACATGTCGCTCGGCGCCGGCCTCGGCCGCATGACCGACAGGATCTTCCGGATCGGGCATCTGGGGTCGTTCAACGATCTGATGCTGGCCGGAACGCTGGCCGGTGTCGATATGGGTTTGCAACTGGCCGACGTTCCCCATACCAGGGGCGGGCTCGACCAGGCGCTGTCATTTCTTGCGAAAACCTCTGCGGAGGCGGGCGCATGACGGTGCCGACACCCACGACTGCCAAGACGCCGCTGTGCACGCTCGACGCCGTCACGCTGCGCGGTCTTATCGGCCGCAAGGAGATTTCCCCGGTCGAAGTGCTGGAAAGTTTTCTCGCCCAGCGCGACCGGCTCAATCCGGCCGTCAACGCCATGGTCGCGCAGAACGACGAGGTTTCGCGCGCCGAGGCAAAGGCAGCGGAACGTGCGGTTCTCGCGGGCGACCGGCTGGGTCCGCTGCATGGGCTGCCGATCGGCATCAAGGACCTGACCGCGACGAAGGATCTGGTCACGACCTACGGCTCGCTCGTGCATCGCGACAACGTGCCCGCCGCCGACAGCGGCGTGGTCGCGCGTTTGCGCGAAGCCGGTGCCATCGTCATGGGCAAGACCAACACGCCGGAATTCGGCGCCGGGGCGCAGACGGTCAACAAGGTCTATGGCCCGACCCGCAATCCCTTCGATACGTCGCTGACCTGCGCGGGGTCGTCCGGCGGATCGGCGGTGGCGTTGGCGACCGATATGGTGGCGCTGGCGACCGGGTCCGATATGGGCGGCAGTCTGCGCACGCCGGCGGCCTTCTGCGGCGTGACCGGATTCCGCCCCAGCCCCGGCGCGATCGCCAACGAAGGCCGCCGTCATGGCTGGGCCACCCTGTCCGTGGACGGGCCGATGGGCCGGACCGTCGCCGACACCGCGTTGATGTACGACGCCATGGCGGGCAGCGATCCGCGCGATCCGCTTTCGGTCGGTGTCGACCGCAGCCGGCTGAGCGGCCATCCGCCCGTCGATCTTTCATCCCTGCGTGTGGCGTTCTCACCCGATCTCGGCTTTGCGCCGGTTTCCGGATCGATCCGCGAGACGTTCCGCGACCGCGCCGACCGCCTGACGCCCCTGTTTGGCGAAGCGCGATGGGCGCATCCCGACCTCGGCGATGCCGAATTCGCGTTCGAGGTTCTGCGGGCGGTGGGCTTCGTCGACAATTACGGGGCACTGGTCGACCGGCACGGCGAAACGATCGGGGCGAATGTCCGCACGAACGTCACCGACGGCCGCCGCTATACCATCGGCGATGTCGGTCGGGCACAGGCGCTTCAGACCGAAATCCTCAGACGGTGCCACGCGTTCTGGCAGGATATCGATGTTCTGATCTGCCCCGCCGCCGCCGTTTCGCCATTCCCGATCGATCAGCTTTATATCGACGAAATCGACGGCCAGCGGCTGAATTCCTACATCCACTGGATTGCGATCACCTATGGCATCACCGTGACGACGCATCCTTCCGTGGTCCTGCCCTGTGGCCGGGATTCGCTGGCGCTGCCGTTCGGGCTCCAGGTCGTGGGGCCGCGCGGTGGCGACGGAGTAACGCTTGCCGCCGCGGCCGCCCTGGAGGCCGCCTTTGCCGGCGATCCCGTCCTCAAGCGCCCGATACCTGCCATGTCCTCATGACCGCCGCCTCGCGCTGCAAAGCCGACCCATCCCGGAGAGAGTAAATGCAGATCGCCGATATCCGGACCAGCGTCCACCGGTTCGAAACCCAACTGCCGCTGCGCAAGCCAGCGCGGGGCAGCGACCGCGTGTATTGCGAAATGGAAACAACCGACGGCCGCGTCGGCTTCGGCATGAGCGCGAAATTCATGCCCCACGCCATCGCGTCTGCCGTCACCGAACATCTGAAACCGGCGATCGTCGGCATGGATATCCGCGACATGGAGAAAATCCATGAGCGTCTGGAAAAGGTGATGACCGAACGCGGATGCATGAGCGGCATCAATCTCAACGCCCTGTCCTGCGTCGATCTCGCGCTGTGGGACCTGAATGGCCAGGTGCGGGGCGAAACGGTCGCGCGCATGCTGGGCGGTTATCGCGACGAGGTCGGCGTCTACATCACCTACGGCTTCGGCACCTATGCCACCGAGGAACTGATTCAGGTCGGACGCGATCTGGTCGCCAAGGGTCACCGCAACCTGAAGGTTCTGGTCGGCACGGCGAAAGAGGGCTGGCGCGAGGATGTCCGGCGCGTTCAGGCCGTTCGCGAGGCGCTGGGCCCCGATGTCGGGCTGTCGATCGACGCCAACGAATCCCTGCCCCTGGACAGTGCCGTCCGTCTGGCCCGGGCGCTGGAAGAGTGCGACATCGACTGGTTCGAGGACCCGCTGCATAATATGGATGCGCGCGATCTGGCGCGGCTGCGGACCATGACCAGCATCCCGCTTTCCGGTGGGCAGATGGACGGTCACAGCCAGCGCTTCCGCCAGTGGATCGAGCACGGCAGCCTCGACATCTTCATGCCCAACAGCCTTTATAATGGCGGCATGACCGAAACCTGCAAGGTCGCGCATCTGGCCCAGATCTACAATCGGCCGCTGAGCGATGCCGGCGGTGGCGGACTCTACAGCGTTCACCATGTGGCCGGATTCCGGAACGGGACGCTCGCCGAAAGCCATCTTCAGGTCGAACAGGTCGAACGCCAGCTTTTCGTCGATGCTCCGGAACCGACGAATGGCGTGATTGCGGTGCCCCGGGGCCCCGGCTTCGGACTCACCGTCAACAAGGACGTTCTTCGGGACACGCTCATCAAGACGGGCTGAACTCGAAGGCGCACTAAAACTTACCCCGAACAGAGGAGCTCAATAATGTCTGTCCTATTTCGCAATTGCCTCATCGCCGGCGTATCGGCCGTGATCTGCGCCGGTGCGGCGACAACCGCCAGCGCCCAGTCCCTGAGCCTGCGGCTGTCCTCGGAGAACCCTCCGGGCGGCAACACTGTTCACATCCTGAATCGCTTTGCCGAGCATCTGGAAGAAAGCCTCGGCGACGATGTCGAGATCGAGATCTTCGACAGCGGCGTGCTCGGCAACGAGGAAGTCCATCTTCAGCAGATCCGCACCGGACAGATCGACGTTCACTCCACCGGTTCCGACGCCATTCAGCTCGACCCGAAATGGGCGATCTTCGACATGCCGTTCCTGTTCGCGAACCGCGACGTGGTGGCGGAAATTCTGGACGGCGAGATCGGCGAGGAGATGGCCGCGTCGATGCGCGAGGCCGCCGGTATCGAGGTGCTGGGCTATGGCGAGATCGGCTTCCGCCAGATGACCAACAACATCCGCCCGATCAACGTGCCCGAAGATATGGACGGCATGCGCATCCGCATTCCGGGCAGTGAAACACGGGCGCTGATGCTGGAAACTTTCGGCGCCGTGCCGGTCGACATCAATTTCGGTGAACTTTATCTGGCTCTGCAGCAGAACACGGTCGATGGTCAGGAAAACCCGCTGATCTCGATCGATGCCGGATCCTTCCAGGAAGTTCAGGAATATCTGAGCATCACCAACCACGTCTATACGCCGATCACGCTGACCATGAACGGCGAGACTTATGACAACCTGACCGACGAGCAGCGTACCGCTGTGGAAGAGGCGGCCCGCGCCGCCGTGGAGTGGACGCGTCAGAACGGCGCCGACGCGGACGATCGGCTGATCACCGCCTTCGAGGAGGAAATGGAGATCAATCAGGCTGATATTCCTGCCTTCCGCGAAGCCTCTCAGCCGGTCTATGATTCGGTTGCGGAACTGGCCGGGGCCGACTTCGTCGAGCGTCTGCTGGCCGCCGTCGAAGCAGCGGGCGAGTAAAGCCGCCTCCGGGCGTCGCCATCGCGGTGGCGCCCGGTTCCGAATTCGGTCCATCGGTCGACGAGGTTCATGCCATGAGCAAACCGGGCCAACGCAAGGGGCGATCCCGGAGAAAACCCCGGTCCGGCCCGACCGGGCCAGAGATACCGCAGTCCGAGGCGGACCTCGGGGGCACTGATCCGGGGGCTCCGGATCTGTCTGCAGCCATCGGCCAGGCCTCGCGACGGCACGAGCTCGAAGATCCCGATCTGGGCATGTCGTCGTTCGACCGCCGCGTGAACCAGGTTGCCGAGGCCGTCGGCGTGGCGGTGCTGATCCTGATCACGGTGCTGATCTTCACCAACGCGGTGTTGCGCTATGCCTTCGCCACCTCGTTCATCTGGGGTGACGAGCTGGCGATCGGATCCATTCCCTGGCTGGCCTTCATCGGCCTGTTTCTTTCGGTGCGGCGCCGGCGCTTCATCCGCATCGGCTTTTTCGTCGACAATCTGCCGCCGCGTATCCAGCAGGCCCTGACACTGTTTTCCCATGTGCTTTCGGCACTGGTCTTCGCCTATCTGTCGTGGGGAGCATTCAGCTATGTCTCGCTGTTCGGCGGCGATGCGACGACTTACATGAAACTGCCGAAGGGCGTCTTCCAGTCGGCGTTGCTCATCGGCGGCATAGCCGTTGCGCTGGCCTTTCTGTTGCCCGTTCGCCGTCGATTCCGGGACGACCAGTCCGCCTCATAAGCCGCCGGACGCAAAACCGGCGCTTCAGACCGAGGACGCACCATCATGTTGACAGCCGTCCTGACGATCGGTGCCCTGATCGCATTGCTGCTGCTCGGAGTCCCGATGCTGGTGGCGATCATGGGGATCGTCAGCCTCAATATCATCCTGTCCGGATCGTGGGCGCTCACGCTGCCGCAATCCATGGTCTCCGGGATGAGCCTGTTCATGCTGCTGGCACTGCCGATGTTCCTGCTGGCCGGGGGCATCATGAACGCGGGCGGCATCTCGGGCCGGTTGTTCGATTTCGCGCGCGCCCTGGTCGGCTGGACACGCGGCGGTCTGGCCCATGTCAATGTCGTCACCAGCATGTTCTTCGGCGGCATGGTCGGCTCGTCGACCGCCGATCTGGCCGGCACCGGCAGCATCGTCATTCCGGCAATGAAGCGGGAAGGCTATTCCTCGGAGTTCTCTGCCGCCGTCACCGCCTCGTCGGCGGGGGTCGGGCCGATGATTCCGCCCAGCTCGCCGATGATCCTTTATTCCGCGGTCACCGGCACGTCTCTGGGCGCGCTGTTTCTGGCCGGCCTGATCCCCGGCATCCTGCTCGGGCTGACACTGATGGGGGCGATCACCGTGATCGCCCGGCGGCGGGGATGGAAGCCGACGGGCAATCTCGCCTGGCGCGAGGTGCTGCAAACCGGCGCGCGTTCGGTGCTCGCCTTCGGCATGCCGATCATCATCGTCGCCGGTCTGGTCTTCGGCGTGTTCACGCCGACCGAGGGCGCGTCATTCGCGGTCGCCTATGCGCTGATCATATCCTGTTTCGTCTATCGCTCGCTGTCATGGCGCGATCTGTACCGGATATTCGGCAACGCCGTTCAGCTTACCGGCGAGTTGATGCTGATCGTCAGCCTGTCTTTTGCGCTCGGCTCCAGTCTCGCCATCCTTGGCGTTCCCGCCGCCATCGGCAATTTCATCGCGCTGATGGACTTCGGCGACAACATGTTCCTGGTGCTGCTGGTGCTGGTCGGCCTCGCCATCATCGCCGGGATGATACTGGACCCGCTGATCCCGGTTCTCGTGCCGATCATCCTGCCTGCGATGATGATGTATAATGTCGATGTGATCCAGTTCGGCGTCCTGATGACGCTGTCGGTGGTGATCGGCCAGTTGACGCCGCCACTGGCGATGGCGCTGATCATCACCAGCCGGATCGCCGATGTCGATCAGATGAAGATATTCAAGGCCAACCTGCCGTTCTTCTTTGTCATCATCGGCTTCACGATTCTGGTCATGCTGGTTCCGTCGCTGGCGACCTGGCTGCCGACCATCGCCCAATACTGATGTCAGGTAGGGGCGCGCGCCTGATGCGCCGCGATCACGTTTGTTCGCGATCGCGGGCCTCATTCAGAACGGCCTGGGTGTGCTCGCCCAGGGTCGGCGGCGGCCGGCGATAGGTCACGGGCGTTTTCGACAGCTTCAACGGATTGCCGATCAGGTCGACGGCGCCGGTTGCCGATGTCGGGTGATCCATGCGCATCTTCATGCCGCGATGCCGGGCCTGCGGGTCGGCGAAGGCACCGCTGACCGAGTTGACCGGTCCGCATGGCACACCGGCAGCGACAAGCGCATCGGTCCAGTCGCCCGAACTGCGGGTCTTCATCAGCGGGTTCATCAAGGCATGCAGCGCGTCGCGGTTCCGCACGCGGGCGGCATTGGTGGCGAAACGCGGATCGGCCACCCAGTCCGGCACGCCTGCAACGGCGCACCATCGCTGGAATTGCAGATCGTTGCCGACGGTCAACACGACGTGCCCGTCGGCCGTCGGGAACGCGGCATAGGGCACGATGTTCGGGTGCTGGTTGCCCCGGCGCGCGGGGTCCTGGCCGGATAGAAACGAGTTGGTGCCCTCGTTGATCAGCCACGCCAACTGGCAGTCGAACAACGCGACGTCGATGTGCTGGCCTTCTCCGGTGCGCTCGCGGTGGCGGAGTGCCGCCAGAATACCGACGGTCGCGTACATGCCGCACATGACGTCGGCGATGCCGACGCCGACCTTCGTCGGCTCGCCCTCGGGATCGCCGGTCAGGCTCATGATCCCGCCCATGGCCTGGGCCAGAAAGTCATAGCCCGGCTGCGACGCGCGCGGGCCGTCCTGACCGAATCCGGTGATCGAGCAATAGACGAGGCCGGGATTGAGGGCGGACAACGTGTCGTAGTCGAGGCCATATTTCTTCAGCCCACCGACCTTGAAATTCTCCACCAGAACGTCGCTTTCGCGGGCAAGGGCGCGGATCGTCTCCACCCCCTCCGGCGTGGCCAGATCGACGGCCACGGAACGCTTGTTGCGGTTGGCGCACAGGTAATACGCGCTTTCCGGGGTGTCGTTGCCATCGGCATCGGGGACGAAGGGCGGCCCCCAGCTTCGGGTGTCGTCACCCTTGCCGGGGTTTTCGATCTTGACGACGTCGGCGCCGAGATCGCCCAGCAACTGCGTCGCCGTCGGTCCGGCCAGTATGCGCGTGAGGTCGAGTATCTTCACCCCATCCAGTGCGCCCGCGCTGATCATGCGTCCTCCATTCGAGCCCGTTTTCGAGTCGGCGCAGAATATCCGAGTGCGCGCGATGCCGATAGGAGGAATGGGGCGGTCAGGCGTCAGGCGACGTTTCGGCGGTCTGCACCTTTGCGCGGGCGTCCGTCCGGCACGAAGTTCAACAACCTTATGGCGAAAAACTCTACCACATGATAGCGTGCTGCTGGGGCCGCGTGGTGCGGCCCTGGGGTTTGAAAGCCTCAACACAGAAGGTGGCGTCGCCTTATCGGCGCCCGGAACCCTGACCGCGGATCGGTTGACAGGCAATGGGGATGGTGTACCCACTCACTCCCAAGTGCCCGTCGATCCTTCGGGGTCGGGGGGCCGCCTGCGTATGTCCAGGTGACGTGCTCGCGTTGCTAAAGGCAGGCGGAGCCGCCTCTGTGTCGGCCTTTCAACCCCCCGACCTCTGCCCGGTCTGTCATTCCCGCCCATCAGGCGGGGATGGCGGGCAGGGGCAGATTTGCCAAAGGGGACATGATGGCCGCATCAGTGATCGATCACACTCACCACACTGCGCATCCCGCCGACGCCGTTCTGCCGCCCGACAGCCCGTGGCGCGGGGCTTCGGTCGAACGCGAAACCGGCCGCGCGGTCGCCTACAACATGATCCGGTGTCGTCAGGCCCGGCGCTGGTCGATGCGCAAGGTAGCATTGGCCTTGGGCGTTTCGCCCCAGCGTGTTGCAGAGCTGGAGCTGTGCCGTACGCTGCCGACCTTGGCGGAAACCGTGCGGCTGGCCGGGCTGTTTGCCGTCACGCTGGAGCGCATGCTGATGCCGCTGGCCAGCCCGCCCCGGCCCGCGCAATCCTTCCTCGACGCGCCAAATCCGTCAGCGCCCGAATTCTGTGACGGTCTGACCGACAAGGACGAGCGTGAACTGATCTTTGACTGTCCTGACATGCCCGACCTCGATCGCCTGATCGCCACGCAATGGCGGGGATGAGGGGGCTTTGCGCGATCGGGTTCATCCGGCGCGTGTAGACCCCGGACAGCGCTTCGCGCTTCTGGGGCGGGGGAAGGGGCGCGGCGCCCGCCTTTCGCGATTCTGCCTGGGGCGAGGGGCAAGGGGTGATCCGGGCGGCTTCCACCTTCTCCAATTCCCGTGCGCAGCGCGGCACGAGAGTGACGCGCTGCAGGCCCGGGATCGGGTGCGGTGGCTCCCGGCGGTCGAAACGCGGTCGGTCTCATTCGGCGTGTGTGGGCCCCTGTGTGTCGCGCTTCCGGGGTGAGGGAAGGGAGGTGATCGGGAGAGGCCAGGGACGGTTGACCGACTCACGCCCGTGCAGGAGACTGCGCTCTCCCTGCGCTCATCGTTTTGGCAGACGGTCCTGTAGCCTGATGTCATATCTAGTAAGGTCTGGCAGGGCTTGCACCACCTATGCTACGAAGGGTTATCCGTTCTTGGAATGTTCGATAAGGAATCAGGCGTGACCGCACCGCTGGATCTCAATCCCGCTTCGCCGGGCTTCTGCCCCGTGACAGAAGCCGTCGAGAAGCTGGCGACCGAAGGTGGTATCGATGAACGTGGCGCGATCCATACCAAGCGCGAGGTCGTAGAATTCATCCTTGATCTGACGGGATACACCGAAAGCGCGCGGCTAGCCGACTGCTGCCTCCTTGAACCCTCTTTCGGCGATGGCGACTTCCTTGTTCCCGTAGTCGACCGCCTGCTGGCTGCAGCCAAACGTGACGGCAAGCTAACCTATGCTGCACTTGCGCCAGCTATTCGCGGGATTGAGTTGCACCGCACCACCTTTGAGAGAACGCGCGCGCTGGTCGGCGAGCGCCTTCGCAAAGCCGGTCTCTCGCGCGAAACCGCGGCGCGTCTTTGCAATACCTGGCTCTTTCAGGGCGACTTTCTTCTGGCCGATCTTGAGCCTGCCTTTACTCATGTCGTCGGCAATCCCCCCTATGTGCGACAGGAGGCCATTCCTGATATTCTGATCGCCGAGTACCGCTTGCGATACAAGACCATCTACGACCGCGCCGATATTTACGTCCCGTTTATCGAACGATCGCTGGCGCTATTGTCGAACGGCGGCAATCTCGGATTCATTTGTTCTGATCGCTGGATGAAGAACAAATACGGCAGGAAACTCCGCGATCTGGTCAGCAAGAGTTACGCGCTGAAAATCTATGTGGATATGTTCGGCGTCGATGCTTTTCACACCGAAGTGAGCGCCTATCCGGCGATCACCGTCATTGCGAAGGATAAGGCAAATGCGACCCGCGTGTTTGCTCGTCCCCCCATCGACGCCAAACTTCTCAGGTCTCTGGCCTCCGAGCTGACGGCCTTTAATCTTCCGGAAATAACCAATGCGTGCGAAATCGAAAACGTCACTGCAGGCGGTGAGCCCTGGGTTCTCGATTCATTTGAAGAGCTAGCCCTGGTGCGGCGGCTGGAAATGCAGTTCCCTGCCCTGGAAGATGCAGGCTGCAAGGTCGGCATCGGCGTTGCAACCGGCGCAGACAAGGCTTTCATCGGTGACTTCGAAAGCCTTGATGTCGAGCCCTCGCGCAAGCTGCCGCTGGTGATGACGCGCGATATCCGTGAAGGCCACGTAGTCTGGCGCGGGAAAGGTACCGTCAATCCTTTCGGCGATGACGGAAAGCTCGTGGCGCTGGAGGACTTCCCGAAGCTCCGCGCATATTTTGATGACCGCAAGGAGCAGATCGCGGGCCGTCATGTCGCCGCAAAGAATCCGCGTGGCTGGTATCGCACCATCGACCGTATTTATCCCGCCTTGACCTACCGCGAGAAGCTTTTGATCCCCGACATCAAGGGGGATGCTTCCATCGTCTATGAAGGAGGCAGGCTCTATCCGCACCACAATCTGTATTACGTCGTTTCTGACGAGTGGGATGTTCACGCGTTGCAGGCCGTCATGCGTTCGGGCATCGCGCGGCTGTTCGTGTCGCTCTACTGCACCCGCATGAGGGGCGGTTATCTGCGCTTTCAGGCGCAGTATCTTCGCAAGATCAGAATTCCGAGGTGGCAGGATGTCAGTTTCGAATTAAGGCATCGGCTCGCGCAGTATGCCGAAACCAACGACCGCAACGCTCTGAACGAAATCGTATCCGAGCTCTACGGGCTGACGGTTGCCGAGCTTAAGTTGATTGAAGGAACGAATGAAGCATGAGTCTGGATCTTGCCAATTTTGAAGAACAGGCGAACGAAGCAGTTAAATTGTTTTGGGGCAACCGCAATGCGGCGTTTGCGAAACAAATCGAGGCAGGCAACCAGGATGCGGGCTCGCGCGGCGCTGTTACAGCAGGAAAGAACATGGACGGCTTTCTTGGCCTGGCCCGGGAACTGGTGACTGCCAATGGGCTGCTAACTGCCGAGCTATGCGTACAGCGGCGCGTTCTTACGCTGCCCGGATTTTTTCGTCCAACGAAACTTTGGGACATGTTGGTCATGAACAAGGGTCAGCTTGTTGCGGCGCTTGAGTTCAAGTCCCAGGTCGGGCCTTCATTCGGAAACAACTTCAACAACCGTTCTGAAGAAGCCATCGGAACTGCGCACGATCTCTGGACGGCCTATCGCGAAGGTGCGCTTGGTGGAGACGCGCCTCGCCCTTTCCTTGGTTGGGTAATGCTTGTAGAAGATTGTCCGGCGTCACAATCACCCGTGCGTGATGCAGAGCCGCATTTTCCCGTTTTTCCGGAATTCAAGGGGGCATCTTACCTCATGCGCTATGATCTTCTGTGTCGAAAACTCGTAAAAGAGAACTTATACACAGGAGCAGCTTTCCTGAGTTCGCCGCGGACTGCCTCTGAAGATGGAGAGTATTCGAGCGTAAGCGATCTAACCTCGCTCAAATCTTTTGTGACAGCCTTTGCGGGTCATATCGCTGCCACCGCTGCCCGGTGTGAGGCAGGATGACCGACAAGGACGAGCGTGAACTGATCTTTGACTGTCCTGACATGCCCGACCTCGATCGCCTGATCGCCACGCAATGGCGGGGATGAGGGGTCGGTGCGCGATCGGGCTCATCCGGCGCGTGTAGACCCCGGACGGCGCTTCGGGCTTCTGGCAATGGGAAAGGAATGGGCCGCAAGTGGCCGGGGACTGCTGAGCGGGACGTGTTGCATTCACAAGAGGCCTTGTTATAGAAGGACGGTGTCCTTAAGAGAGAATGGGATAAGGCTGGATTTGACGAGTGGACAGGCATTATCGATGCGACCATGGCGGACCCTCGGACAGAAGGCGCTGGTCGCGCTGTTGTGCCTGTCGCTGGTGGCTTGGTCGATCGCGCCTACGGTCTTGCATGTCCCGAAGGTTAGCGAAACGCTGCAAGAGCACGCGGAGATGGTCGCCGACCATGGCCATTCGCACGGACTTTTGCAGGATCTTCTCTGGGCTTCGCATGGGCACAGCCACGATGCCGTCGATCACGATCACAGCCAGGCATTAGCCGTACTCGGTGACAAGGGCATTTTCGGCAAACGGGATAGCTGGCAGCTCCGGCAATTCCGCAATGGTTCTTACCGCGTATTCCGCATCGAACGACCTCCGCGTGCCTGATCGGCGCCGCGCCGCGCCGCTTCATTGATCAGACAACTGCACCACGGAGATTAATCCATGACCCCGAATTTTCGGGATTGGCGTGCCTTGACGTCACGTCAGTTGGCCACGCTGATCCTTCTGATGCTGTCGGCGCTCATTATGAGCGTCAGCCAAGCCCTTGCTCATAACGTCACACCGGGTGACGCGGGCTATATCCAGGAAATCTGGGGGGTGAAGCTCATCCCCTTTGCCTATCTCGGCGCCAAGCACATGGTCACGGGATACGACCACATCCTGTTCCTGCTTGGCGTCGTCTTCTTCCTTTACAGGATGAAGGATGTTGCCATCTATGTCAGCCTCTTCGCCATTGGCCATTCGGTCACCATGCTGGCAGGAGTATGGTTTGGCTGGGGCGTGAATGCCTATATCGTCGATGCCATTATTGGCCTTTCGGTGGTTTACAAGGCGCTCGACAATCTTGGCGCCTATCAGCGCTGGTTCGGGTTCCAGCCAGACACCAAGGCCGCGACGCTGATCTTCGGCTTCTTCCACGGCACGGGACTTGCCACCAAGATTCTCGACTATGAAATCGCCTCGGAAGGGCTTCTGCCCAATCTGCTGGCGTTCAACGTCGGCGTCGAGATCGGTCAGATAATGGCGCTCGCCGTGATCCTGATTGTCATGGGCTATTGGCGGAAATCACCGGCCTTCTTTCGTCAGGCCTACACCGCCAATGTCGCCATGATGTCAATGGGTTTCATCCTCGTGGGCTATCAGATCACCGGCTACTTCGTAGCATCCTGAAGAATTATTGGAGAAACACATGTTCAACGCAGAAAAACCGAGCCTCGAAGAACTGCCGAGCTCGGCCCAGCTTCGTCGGTCTACCATCATTGCGGGCGTCGCTGCTGTGGCGATCCTCGTCACTGTCGTGCTTCCTGCGGAATACGGCGTCGATCCAACACGGGTTGGTCGCGTGCTAGGGCTTACCGAGATGGGCGAGATCAAGACGCAGCTTGCCCAGGAGGCCGAAATGGATCGCCAGATGGAGGCGGCGGGCGATGATCAATCCAGCCTGCTCAACAACATCCTCGGCGTCTTTGTGGGGACAGCACATGCGCAAGAACAAGATGTCTGGCAGGACGTGCTGACCTTCACGCTCGCCCCCGATGCTTCTGCCGATATCAAGATGGTGATGGCCGAGGGTGCCACCGCAGACTACGCCTGGTTCGCAGAGGGCGGACGGATCAACTTCGATCTGCACGCCCACGGCGGCGATCAATCCATCACCTATGAGCGGGGCCGGGGCGAAACCTCGGGGGAAGGCTCTATCGAGGCGGCTTTTGATGGCAACCACGGCTGGTTCTGGCGCAACCGCGACAGCGCCGAAATCACTGTGACCCTGCAGGTCAGCGGTGACTACAACGAGATCATCGAAGCGTACTGAGACTGGCTGCGCCTGCGGGTAAACCGCAGGCGCAGCCCGCAAGAGTCATCCCGATCCATTCATGCATCGGGAAAAAGCTTCCACGAAACCCACATCACGATCATCGGGCGCGACCCTACCGCCCCTGCGGCAGGCGGCGGTTGAGGAGTTTCGAGGCCACCAGCGTGCGCAGGATCTGGGCGGTGCCGCCGGCGATGGTAAACATGCGCGCATCGCGGACATGGCGTTCCATCGGGCAGTCGCGGCCATAGCCCTTGGCGCCATAAACCTGCAGCGCGTTGTTGGTCACCCTGAGCGCCATTTCAGAGGCGAAGATCTTGGCCTTGGCCGCGGCCGCCGGTTCCGGGAACGGGTGATCGGTGCCGGGCACGCCCCTGGCGGCGGCGTCGTGGATCATGTGGCGGGCGGCGTCGATCTCGATGCTCATATCCGCCAGCATCCATTGCAGCCCCTGGAACTCGCAGATCGGGCGGCCGAACTGCTCGCGCTCCTGGGCATAGTCCAGCGCCTTTTCGAACGCCGCCCGGGCGATGCCCAGCGCCACGGTCGCGGCACCCGCGCGCTGGCCGTTATAGGCGTTCATCAGGTCGCCGAAGCCGCGCTTGAACCCGCGCGGCGAGGTCAGGACGCGGTCGGCGGGCACCACGACATCCTCGATCGCCAGTTCGCCTTCGGGCAGGCCGCGCACGCCCATGGCGTATTGGCGGCGCAAAACCTTCAGGCCGTCGGTCTCGTCGCGCAGCGCGATGAATCCGCCGATGCCCAGTTCGGTGCCGTCCTCGTCAAAGGTGCGGGCGAAGATCAGGTGCAGTTGCGACACGCCGGCGCCGGTGATCCAGTGCTTGTGGCCGTTGAGCACATAGCTGTCGCCGCGTTTGTCGGCGCGTGTCGTCATCTCGGTGGCGGCGCTGCCGGCTTCGGGCTCGGTGATGCAGATCGCCGGTTTGTCGCCGCCCAGCACCAGTTCGGCGGCGAGGCGTTTCTGGTCCTCTGTGCCGTATTCCATGATCGCCGACAGCGCGCCCATGTTGGTTTCCACGGCAATGCGGCCGGTGGTGGCACAGGCGCGGGCCATTTCCTCGATCACCAGCACGGCATCGAGAAAGCCCAGCCCCTGGCCGCCATACGCCCTGGGGATGGTCATGCCCAGGAACCCTTCGGCCTTCAAAACGTCGATGCTGGCCCAGGGATATTCTTCCGTCTGGTCGACGGACGCCGCCAGCGGCTCGATCCGGTCGGTGGCGACCTGTCTCGCCCGTTGTTTCAGCGCTTCCTGTTCCGCCGTCAGCATTGCCATCTCCGGTGTTTCCTCTGCCATGTCATTCTGGTTGGTCAGGCTTCCTCTATCACGGATTCGCTTTCGGCGTCTTGGTCAGCCGGTACGAGCGTGTGCAATAACGCCTGCGTCGCGCGGATATCGTCTTCCACGGCCGACCGGGCCGCTGCGGCGTCGCCCGCGTCCAGTGCCGCCACGATCCGTCGGTGATACTGGGCGCCGTTGGCGAAATCGGCCTGGCCCAGCAGCGGTTCGATATGGTGCGACAGCGCGCGCATATAGGGGCCGAGCCGCAGCCACAGCGCCTCGATCAACTGAGGCATGACCTCGGACCCCGAACCGGCATAGATCTGGAAGTGGAATTCCTGATTCCGGTCGAGCATCTCGTAAACGCCGTCTTCGACGCCGCTGGTCTCGTGCTGGATGCGCGCCTGCTCGATCGCCCGGCGGTCGCGCGCGCTCAGGCGCGGGACGGCCAGTTCGGTGGCATACCCCTCCAGCACGATCCGGGTCCGGAAAATGTCGTCCATGCGCGCGCGGCTGATGCCGGGCACACGGGCCGAGCCATTAGGCGACATTTCCAGCGCGTTCTCGGCGACCAGGCGGCGCAGCGCCTCGCGCACCGGCATGTGGCTGGTCTCGAACGCCTCGGCCAGGGCCGGAATGGTCAGCGTATGGTTCGGGTCGAACCGGCCGCGCACCAGCGCCTCGCGCAGCGCACGATAGACGCCATCCTGGACGGTCTGGCGCGATTTGATCGGTTGAACCATCCTGACCGTCGGATCCGACATCGTTGAATTCCCATCCCCTGCGTTGCCGACCACCATTGGAACCAATTAGCGGACGGGCCGAAAGCGTCAATGTCATCGCCGTTTATCCGTCAGCACATTCTTGATCAAACGATCATTCGATGTAAAGATCATCTCGGGCCGCACACGGTGATGTGGTGAGACCATGCGTCGCCGGCGACGGGAAACACTGAAAACGGGGAGTAGTCACGAAATGTCGGGAACGAAAACAGGATTGTCCGCCACCTTGATGGCGGGGGCCGCGTTAGCGGGCCTTTCAGCCGGAAGCGCAGAGGCGCAGGATCATCGCTGGAACATGCATATCGCGTTTCCGGCCGGGAACTTCCACACCGAGAACGCCGAAGCCTTTGCCGACCGGGTTGCGGAGGTCACCGACGGCGCCGTTGAAATCACCGTGCATCCGGCCGGGGCGCTTGGCCTTCAGGGGCCCGAGGTCATGGGCGCCGTGCGCGACGGCATCGTTGAAGCCGCCGACTATCACCTGATGCAGCAGGTCGGTGAAGCGCCGCTGATGGGCGTGAACGCTCTGCCGTATCTGGCGGTGGGCTATGACGAGGCCTGGACGCTCAACGAGATCGCGCGCCCGTATTACGAAGAGATCGCGGCGGACAACAACCAGGTCATCCTGTACGACGTGGCCTGGCCGGGCGGGCAGGTCTATGCCGACCGCGCGATCGAAACGCGCGACGATTTCTCTGGCGTGCGCATCCGCACCGCGGATTCCATCCAGTCGCAGTTCTTCGATGAGCTGGGCGCCAGCACGGTTCAGATGCCATGGGGCGACGTCGTGCCGGGGCTGGCCTCCGGCGTCATCGACGGCGTCACGACCTCGACCAGTTCCGGTGTCGACGGTGCGTTCTGGGAGTTCCTCGGCCACATGACGATCATGGATTACGTCAATCCGATCAGCGTCATGGCCGTCAATCTCGATGCCTGGAACGCGCTGTCGGACGAGCATCAGGAGGCCATTCGCACCGTTGCCGACGAGATGCGGCCGGAGTTCTGGGCACGGTCCGAAGCCGACGACGAGGAAAAGCTGGCGAAGCTCGAAGGCGAGGGGATCAGCGTATCAACGGTGGAAGGCGATCTGCACGAAGCGATGGTCGAGTCCGGTCAGGCGATCTGGGACGACTTCATCGCCGATGTCGGCACGCCGGCCGAAGAGATCATAACCGAGTATCGGTCGGAAATCGGCCGCTGACGTGAAACGACGCTGATCAGGCCCGTGCCCCAATGACACGATACGCAATCACAAGCGGTTCCCGCTTCGAGGCGATGGCCGGCTATAGCCGCGCCGTCGTCGACGGCGACTGGATCTTCGTGTCCGGCACGGCCGGCTATGACTTCGAAACCGGGGCGATATCGGACGACGCCCATGAACAGGCCGTTCAGTGTCTGGCGACGATCCGGCAGACGCTGCAAAAGGCCGATGCCGATCTGGCCGATATCGTCCGGCTTCGGGTCTATCTGGCCGACCGGGCCGATCTGGACGCGGTGTGCCGGGTCCTGGCCGGGACCTTTGACGACCCCAGGCCAACCAATACGACCATCGTTTGCATGTTCGCAGTCGAGGAGATCAGGGTGGAAATCGAGGTAACGGCGCTGAGGCGCAGCCGGGGGCAGGCCGGGAACGGGGCCGGGACAGCGTCGGGGGCCGGCTCATGAGCCATCGTATCGGCATCGATATCGGCGGCACCTTTACCGATTTCGCCGCACTCGACGACGCCTCCGGCCGTTTCACCATTCACAAGCAGTTGACGACGCCCGACGACCCTGCGCGCTCGGTGCTGGACGGGCTGCCGCGCCTGATGGACAAGGCAGCGATCGGATCCGGCGACGTGTCGACCATCGTCCACGGCACGACACTCGTCACCAATGCCCTGATCGAGCGGCGCGGCGCCCCCACCGCCATGATCTGCACGGCCGGGTTCAGCGACATGATCGATATCGCGCGCGAGCGGCGCTACGACATGTACGACCTGCGCATTGCCTATCCCCAGGCGCTGGTGCCCCGACCGATGCGCGTGGAAGCCGCCGAACGCGTCGACGCCTCCGGCGCCGTGGTCGAGGCGCTGGACGAAGCGGCCATGATCGACCAGCTCGCCGCACTGCTGCGCCGACAGAGCGTCGAGGCGGTCGCGGTCTGCTTTATCAACAGCTATGCCAATGACAGCCACGAGCGCCAGGCGGCAGCGGCCATAACGGCGGCCTTTCCCGATCTGCATGTCAGCACATCGGCGGATGTCTTTCCGTTCATGCGCGAGTACGAGCGCTGGTCGACGACGCTGATGAACGCCTATACCCGCCCGATGCTCGACCGTTATCTCGGTCGGCTGGAAGCGGGGTTGGATGCACTCGGCTTCGGTGGCGATCTGTTCCTGATGACGTCCAGCGGCGGGACGGTCGCCCCGGACACCGCCCGCCGCTATCCGGTGCGGCTGCTGGAATCCGGGCCGGCCGGCGGCATCCTGCTGGCGGCGCGATGGGGCGAGGTGCTGGGCCGCCCCAATCTGCTCGCCTACGACATGGGCGGGACGACGGCGAAAGGCGCGCTGGTCAAGGATGCCGTTCCGCTGAAGCGCTATGAGATGGAAGTCGCGCGCGTCCACGAGTTCCGCATGGGCAGCGGCCTTCCGGCAAAAATCCCGGTCATCGACATGATCGAGATCGGCGCCGGCGGCGGGTCGCTGGCGGCGGTCGACGACCGCGGCGCCATCAGCGTCGGGCCACAGAGCGCGGGCGCCGATCCGGGGCCGGTCTGCTATGGGCGCGGCGGCACCCGGCCGGCGCTGTCCGACGCCAATCTGGTGCTGGGGTATTTCAGCGCGGATTTCTTCCTCGGCGGGACCATGGCGCTGGATGCGGACGGCGCGGCCGACGCCATCGGCCGGCGTTTGGGCGCGGCGCTGAACGTCTCGGCAGTGCGCGCGGCCTGGGGCGTGCACGAAACCATCAACGAGGACGTGGCGCGGGCGTTCCGCAATCACGCCTCCGAACGCGGTTTCGACTATCGCCGCTCGGCCATGATCGCGTTCGGTGGCTCCGGCCCTGCCCACGCCGCCCGCGTCGCCCGCAAACTACGCGTGCCGGAGGTCATTCTGCCGGCCGCCGCCGGTGTGATGTCGGCCGTGGGCATGCTGTTCAGCCCGCTGACCTTCGAGGCGCTGCGCTCGCACCGGGTGGCGCTGGACGGCCTGTCGGTCGGGGCGTACGAGGACATCTTCGCCGGGGTTGCGGCCGAAGCGTCGGCGGCGCTCGGCTCCGGCACCCGTACCGCCGTCGTCACCCGGTCGCTGGATATGCGCTATGTCGGCCAGGGCTATGACATCGAGGTGACGATCCCCGATGGTTTGTCGCCCGCCGATCAGGTCGCCGCGTTGCCCGCCCTGTTTGCCGAGGCGTATGAGCGGGTGTTCTTCAAGAGCTTTCCCGACAAGCCGATCGAGATCGTCAGCTGGAAGGCCGAACTGCGCGGCCCGCGTCCGGCGACCGGGCTGGACCGGTGCTCGCTGGCATCGGTGTCTGGCGGCGGGGCCCGAAAAGGCACAAGGCGCGCCTATTTCCCCGAAGCCGGCGGCTATACCGATTGTCCGGTCTATGACCGCTACGCGCTGACATCGGACAGCCGGATTACCGGGCCGGCGCTGATCGAGGAAAACGAGGCAACCTGCGTCATCGGCGTCGGTGACAGCGTGACCGTCGACGGGTTCGGCAATCTGGTCGTCGCCATCGCGTCGGAAGCCATCCAACAGGGAGACGTGCGGTCGTGACCGACAAACTTGACGCCGTCAGCACCGGGATCATGTGGGACCGGCTGATCGCCATCACCGACGAGATCCAGACCGCGATCGTGCGCTCGGCTTTTTCCGTCGGGGTGCGCGAGGCGTGGGATCTGGCCTGCATCATCTTCGACGCCGAGGGCCGGTCGATCGCGCAGGCGACCCTGTCGATGCCGGCCTTCATCGGCACCGCGCCGCTGACCATGGCCCATATGCTGGCGCGATTCCCGGCGGAAACGCTGGCGCCGGGCGACGTGCTGGCGACCAACGACCCCTGGCTGGGCACCGGTCACACGCCGGATATCTGCGTCGCCCGGCCCGTGTTTCGCGACGGGCGGGTCGTTGCCTTCGTCATGACGATCACGCATCTGCCGGATATCGGCGGTGCGGGGCTGAATATCGCCAATCCCGACCTGCATCACGAAGGCATCATTCTGCCGATCTGCAAGCTTTACGAGGCCGGCCGGCCGGATGCCCTGGTGCACGACCTGGTCCGGCTGAACGTCCGCTCGGTGGACGAGGTGATGGGCGACATCGAGGCCAATGTCGTCGGCACCGATGTCGGCGCCCGGCTGATCGGCGAATTCATGGACGATTATGCCCTGGATGATCTGGCGCCGTTGGCCGACGCGATCATCGGGCAATCGGAGGCCGCCCTGCGTGCCCGGCTTTCGGCGATCCCCGACGGCCGTTATGACGGCGCCGTCCGGCTGGAGGGCGTCGACGACGATGTCGATATCGTCTGTTCGGTGACGATCGAGGGCGACCGTGCGACGGTTGATTTCGAGGGCACCGGGCCGATGGTGGCCAGCGCCATCAATGTGCCGTTCTGTTATACGCGATCCTTCACCACCTATGCGCTGAAATGCCTGTTGATCCCGGGCATCCCCAACAATCAGGGCGCCATCCGGCCGATCACGGTGACCGCGCCTGAAGGGTGTATCCTGAATGCCCGCAAGCCCGCCCCGACCGGCGGCCGCCATACGGTCGGCTGGTTCATCGTACCGGCGATCTTCGGCGCGTTGGCACCGGTGCTGGGCGACGCGGTGCAGGCCGATGCCGGCATGGCCTCGCTGATGCTCGTCACGGCTGCTTCGCCCAGCGGGCGCGACGTGGTCACTCAGTATTTTCTGGCAGGCGGATTGGGCGCGATGTGCGGCAAGGATGGCCAGACAGCCGTGCCGTTCCCGACCAACAACGCCGTGGTCGCCACCGAGATCTTCGAGCGGGAAACCGGCATCAGGGTGCTTTACCGCCGCCTGATCCCGGACACTGGCGGCATCGGTCGATGGCGCGGCGGACTGGGCCAGGAAGCCAGACTGTGCAACCACGGGCCGGGAACGGCGACCATCGACATTTTCGGGCTGCGGACACGCTTTCCCGCCCGGGGCTTCGACGGCGGCGGCAACGGCGCGCGGCGCGTTTTTCTGGTCAATGATGTTCCCATCCCGCCAAAGGGCCGGTTCCGGCTGGCCACGGGCGACACGCTGACCATCCGCGAAGCCGGCGGCGGCGGCTTCGGCGATCCGCATCAGCGCGATCCCGCAGCCGTGGCCGAGGATATTGCCTGGGGCCGGGTCTCGACCGAGGCCGCGCTCCGCGACTATGGTGTTCGGGTCGATCCCGAGACCGGCACGACGCACCGTCAAGATTGAATTGGATGACAGAATGACGATCACGAACGCCAGCCTGCATGCCGACACGCCCATTGCCGATCGCGGCGCCCCGTTTCCGTCCGACCTGTCGGCGGCCATCCGCGACCGGTTTCACCATGTCGATGCCTGTCCGATCACCGGCAAGTCCCGGATCTTTTTCGAAAGCGGAGGCGGATCGCTGAAACTCAAGGCCGCGATCGCCGCCAACGCCGACATCTCGGCCATTCCGGACCAGGAAGGCCGCGACAACCCGGCCTCGGCGTATCTGAGCGAGATCATCCGCGAGGCGCGCGCGGGGCTGTGGGACTTCTTCGGCGCGACGGAAGGCCAGGTCATCGCGGGCGAAACGGGCACGGAACTGCTTTACCGCTTCGTGCGGGCGGTGTGCCTTTCGCGGCCGGCGGGGCCGGTGCTGTCGTCGGCGCTGGAGCACCCCGCAACCTTCGACAGCGCCCGGCAATGGGCCGAGCGGACCGGCCGGCAGTGGATCGATGTCGGTCTCGATGCGCAGACGGGCGTGGTGACGCCGGATCACTATGCCGCCGCCGTGACGCCGGACACCTGTCTGGCGACGATCGTTCACACCAGCCCGCTGACCGGCATGCGGGTCGATCTGCCCGCCATCGTCAGTGCCATCCGGGCCGTGGCGCCGGATTGCTTCATTGTCATCGACGGCATTCAGCACGCGCCGCACGGGGCGCTGGACGTGGCCGCCAGCGGCGCCGACGCCTATGTGTTCTCGCCGTACAAGACCTATTCCCGCGTCTCGGCCGGCTTTGCCTGGATGGCCGATCGGCTGATCGCCCTGCCGCACGAACGGATGCTGGGGGCGCCGGAGAGCCTGTGGGAGTTCGGTACCCGCGATATGGGCATGCACGCGGCGCAGTCGGCGGTGATCGCCTATTTCGAATGGCTGGCGGAGCAGGTGGGGCCGGTGGCCACCGACCGCCGTGCGCGGCTGTTGGCGGCGGGCGCGGCCATGGCGGGGCACGAGCGCGCGCTGATCCATTGCCTGATGCATGGTGATGGCGAACATGCCGGTCTGGCCGATATCCCGGCGGTGCGCCTGATCGGGCCGATGGACAGCCCGGCGCGCGAGGGCATCGTGTCGTTCACCGTCGATGGCCTGTCAGCGCCGGATGTCGTCGCCCAACTGGCCGAACACGGCATTCGCATCCACGCGCGCAAGAACGACGCCTATTCCGGCCACCTGCTGAACGCGCTGGGCATGCAGGATTGCGTGCGGGTATCGCTGTGCCACTACAACACGGCCGAAGAGGTCTCGGCGTTGCTCGGAGCGATGGTGACGATCGTGCGATAGGCAGGCGATCGCGGCTCACCAATTCCGCACAAAGAAAAACCGGCGGCCCCAGAGGGCCGCCGGTTTTCTGTCGGCTGACAGCACGAATGCTGCCTTATGCGGCGATTATTCCGCCGCAGATGCCGCGGCCTGACGCAGCGCATCGGCCCGGTCGGTCTTCTCCCAGGAGAATTCCGGCTCCGGACGACCGAAGTGACCGCCGCTGGCGGACTTGCGGTAGATCGGACGCAGCAGGTCGAGCATCTTCACGATGCCCTTCGGGCGAAGGTCGAAATGCTCGCGGATGAGCTTCTCGATCGTGACCTCGGCGATCTTGCCGGTGCCGAACGTATCGACATGGACCGAAACCGGCTGCGACCAGCCAATGGCGTAGGCGAGCTGAACTTCGCAACGGTCGGCGAGGCCGGCAGCAACGACGTTCTTCGCAACGTAGCGTGCCGCATAAGCGGCTGAACGGTCGACCTTGGACGGGTCCTTGCCGGAGAAGGCGCCGCCGCCGTGACGGCCGAGACCGCCATAGGTGTCGACGATGATCTTGCGGCCGGTCAGGCCGCAATCGCCCATTGGTCCGCCGATGACGAAACGGCCGGTCGGGTTGACCAGATATTTCGTATCCTTGGTGATCATGTTCGCCGGGATGACCGGCTTGATGATCTGCTCGATGACGGACTCTTTCAGCTCGTCATAGGTGACTTCTTCGTCGTGCTGCGTCGACAGGACGACCGTGTCGACCGAGATCGGGCGATCGCCTTCATAGACCACCGAAACCTGCGACTTGGCGTCGGGACGCGCCCATTTCAGGGTGCCGTCCTTGCGCAGCATCGCGTGCCGGTTGGTCAGCTGATGCGAAAGCTGGATCGGCATCGGCATCAATTCATCGGTCTCGCGGCACGCATAACCGAACATCAGGCCCTGGTCGCCCGCGCCCTGATCGAGATCGAGGCCGGCGCCTTCGTCAACGCCCTGCGCGATATCGGGCGACTGCTTGTCCAGCGCGACCATGACGCCGCAGGTATCGCAATCAAAGCCCATCCGGCTGTCGGTATAGCCGATGTCGCGCACGGTTTCGCGGGCGATCTTCTGATAGTCGACCTGCGCGGTCGTCGTGATTTCGCCGGCCAGAATCACCAGACCGGTGGTGACCATGGTCTCGCATGCCACACGCGCCTTGGGGTCCTGCTCGAGGATGGCGTCGAGAACGCTGTCGGAAATCTTGTCCGCCATCTTGTCGGGATGACCTTCGGAAACGGATTCCGAAGAGAGAATGAATTGTCTGGCCATTATAAGTCCTTCTTTCTGTCTGCTATCCGTTCGAGGCCGGCAGCACGGCGCCTGAACTGCAGGATGGCTCCGCCGCCGGCGGCCCTGCCTTCCGGTCATGAACGGGGTGGTCTCAGTCCTTGCGGGCTATGAAGTATTCCCAGCCGATCTTACCTGCATTCGCACTATCGACCCAGAATTTCAAGGCTGTCGACGTGCGATCGACGACATCCTTACCAATCCGGGATTCGAACTCGTCACGACGCCCTTCCAGCTGGTTCCGGACAAACGCATAGGTAGGTGCGACGTTGTCGGACCAGTCCTCCTGGCGTGTAACCGTGAAACCGGCATCGCCCAGGGCGCTTATGTAATCGCTGCGATCCCACATATCCGGCGATTTCACGCGGTCGTAGATCCGCTCGCGGTCGGCGGCAGATGTGCCCGAGCGAACCAGCAGGTCTGTAAACACCAAGCTTCCGCCCGGCTTCAGAACCCGCGCCGCCTCGTCCAGCACGCGCTGTTTGTCGGCAGCGTGCAGAAAGGCTTCCTGCGACCAGTAATAGTCGAACGTCGCGTCATCGTAAGGCAGGTCGTGGAAATCGGCCCAGTCGAACGCAACCTTGTCGGACAAACCCTGGTCCGCGGTCAGTTGACGGCCCCATTCCAGTTCCTTGTCGGAAATGTTCGTCGCCAGCACGCGGCAGCCGAACTGCTGCGCGAGAAACCGTGCCAGGGCGCCGTAACCGCAGCCGACGTCGAGAACATAATGGTCGGTCGTCAATCCGGCCGGTTCGGCCATCTTTTCGTTCGACCGCCGCATGGCTGCCTGAAGGCTTTCATCCGGCGAGTCGAAATATCCGATATGGATGTTTTCGCCCCAGATATCACGGTAGATCGCGTCGGCGGCACCGTCATAGTACCGCTGCGCTTCTTCCACGACGCTGGAGATCTTGTCGGACAGGCCCGGGGAAGATCCCCGGGCATCGGTCTTGGCATTAGCCATGATTACCCCCGTCCGTTGCTGCTGAGCTTCCCGGGCTTGACGGCGATCTGCTGGATGAAATCGGCTTCTTCGTCGTTGAAGTTCGCCTTGAAGTCGCCGAACGTCTGGATCTGCTCGAAGCCGGCCTCGGTCAGAAGGTCGCGGACGTATTTCTGACGCAGCGGGAACATGTTCAGGTGGTACTTGCTACCGTCGGCATAGGAATACTCGAAACGGCAGACCTTGTCGGAAATCTCGACCGGGCGGGCATCGACCTCGTCACCCGTGTAGTAGAACTGGTGCTTGGTCGAGAAACCGTTGTCGAGAATGCTGTCGTAGTTCCTGTGGTCGAGCGCCAGCACGCCGCCGGGCTTGAGCGAGCGGAACATCGCCTTGAGGCTTTCCAGGCGCGCCTCATGCTCGAAAAGGTGAGTGAAGGCGTTGCCCAGGCAGAGATGCGCGTCGAAATGCTCGGCGCCGTAATGGGTGTCCAGATCGGCCCATTCCACGGTCTCGGCACCTGCGAGCTTGACGTTCAACCGCTCGGCGTTTTCCTTGATCTTGGTGACCATGGTGCGCGCGCCGTCGGTGGCGACGGCCTTGAAGCCCTGCTGCGCCAGCGTAATGGCATGGTAGCCCGTGCCCGCGGCGTTGTCGCAGACATATTCGCAGCCGTGCTTCTTCAGGATGTTTTCAAAAAAGCCGTTTTCGGCCTTCTGCCGGCCTTCCCACCCGATGAGGTCGTCCCAACGGGAAACGAAGTCGGTCGTATATTCGCTTTTATAATGTTCGTTGTGCATCTGTGTGCCTCCTAGCGGATAACTGGGTATTCCACATCGCCCTGCCGCCGGGTCCACCCGGATCGAAATGCGCAGTGCGCATCAACGGTCACAGTGCCCTGAGACCGGCGAGCGACATGGATAGCCGAATGAACCCGTAAGCTCAGCCGACAAGAACATTGGTTGATCAAGGGCGCTGTCGATCGGCGCCGAACGGGTCGCCGTGAAGAGCGCGCCGTCATATGTAGATCGCTGTAGTCAGCTACAGCTTCATTCCTATAAGCCCCAAATCGTCAATCTCGGATCGATGCGGCTGAGTGGGTATATGCCGAACGGGGGCCGGGATGCAACAGGGATGTTGTTGCAATGACGTGACGGTACTGCATCGGGGGCGTCACTGACGCGCCATTATTGCCAAAGGATTTGGCCTCCACGGAATTGCCGCAAACGGCACTTTTCCGGGGGGTTCGAAGGGGTTTTGCCGGTGTCGGCCGGCGCGTCGAACTGAGGATACAACGCGTCGCATTCAGGACACCAAAAAAGTTCCGTCACACTTTTCCATCCGGATCAGGGCCGTCTGAATTGAAATTTAATTACCAGAAATCCGCAAATCTGCCTGGCCCCGGGCTACCTGGCTCGCGGGCACGCGCCATCGTTCCCGGCCGCTGTCTGACACCTTGCCGGGAAAGTTGCGGCGGAGTTGATTCCCGGCCGGCGCGTAGCCAAGTAAGGATACGGGAGTTGCTCCAGTGGAGGATCCCGCGTGGAGGCCCCCAGTTGGGGGCAGATTACTGGTAGGCGCACGGGTTCGCTCATTCGCAATTGCGTTTCGGATCCGGGCGCTGCATCGTTCATCGAGGCATCAGCCGCCGCTGCTTTGGCAAACGACGCCTCCAGCGACAGTTTGATGACGAAGATCCGTCGGTCGTGCCACCTTGGGCGGCGACGGTCAGGTACGGGCGCAGGTTCGTTCAGCGCGTCGGGTGGATTTTCCGCCGGCGGCTTCGGACCGGCTACTCGCTCGACAGAGGAGAGAGCGCCGTGAACAGGATTTCGGTATTCAACAGCCCCCTGATGGTGGGGTTCGAGCAGTTCGAGCGGGCCCTTGATCGTGTGGCGAAATCGTCGTCGGACGGATACCCGCCTTATAACATCGAACGGCTTGATGACGACCATTTGCGCATCGTGCTGGCCGTGGCGGGCTTCCGGAAAGATGAGATACAGGTTCAGGTAAACGCGAACCAGTTGGGCATCCGCGGACGTCAGATCGATGAGTCGTCAACCAGGGTATTCCTTCATCGCGGCATTGCCGCTCGTCAGTTCCAGAAGTCGTTCGTCCTGGCCGAGGGCCTGGAGGTGGTCGGCGCGGTGCTGGCAGATGGACTGTTGTCGATAGATCTCAAACGTCCGGAACCCGAGGATTCGGTTCGGACGATTCCGATCGAAGTGCCCGAGGCCTCTCCGGAATCCGCGATTGCCGAGACATTCCTCAACGGGAACGGGACTGGCCTTAACGGGAACGGGACTGGCAACGGACCGGGGGCGGCAGAGTGACGACTGCGGCAGATTTCGCTACAATCAGATCGACAGTGCAAGATTTTAGTGCGGAGGCAGATATGCAATCCCAGGATGTGAAGACGACGATGGAACTGAGCCGGCATATGTCGCCGACGGATTTCGCGGCTTATGGCACGCAGGAAATCGCCTATGTGAAGACCATCGATCAGGAGGGCTCAACAGCCTTCGCCGTGCATGCCGCGGATGGCACGCAGCTGACCGTGATGACGGAACGCGATCAGGCTTTCGCCGTGATTCGCCAAAACGATCTGGAGCCGGTCAGCGCCCATTGACGAGGAGCCTGTTTGACGCTGGCACCACAGGGCGGGTGGACGCAGTTCGTCCGTGACCCATTGGTGGCAGCGTCAGCAGTCGCAAAATACGGGAGCCGGTTGACCGTCTCGATTGCATCAGAAAAAGCCGCCCGATAAACATTCGGCGGCTTTTTTCCTATGTAACCCTTCCCATCCTCCACCCTGATCGTCCCCGACATCCATCGGGGACCCCCGAGCCGGATGCACCCGGTTCGAGTGTCACGACTGAGAGTTGCTCCACGAGGTCCCGGATCGCCAACGCGTCACTTCGTGTCGCGCTGCGCCCGGGACGATCAGGGTGTGGAACTCACCATTTCCGCTATCGATCTCATTGTGTGAATACCGTAGCGATCAAGTCGGGCGCGATGAGGAATGACGATGCGCTCCCTGGACGGCGGCGGCCGTGCCGGAGGGTCTGGCGGTCAGGCCGCGCTGGCGTCGAGTTGGGACGCGATCACGGCAAAAATCGCATCGCTCGTCTCGCAGCCCCGCAGTTTCTGGCACAAGGCGGGGTCCCGCAACAGGCGCGAGACCTTGGCGAGGGCTTTGAGGTGATCGGCGCCGGCTTTTTCAGGCGCCAGCAGCATGAAAATCAGATCGACCGGAGCGTCGTCCACAGCGTCGAAGTCGATCGGCTTTTCAAGCTTGGCAACAAATCCGTGAACACTGGTCAGTTGCGGCAGTTTGCCGTGCGGTATCGCGACACCGCGGCCGACACCCGTGGTGCCCAGTTTTTCGCGGTCCAGCAGGACGTCGAAAATGGCCCGTTCACGCAGCCCCGTTACAGTGGCGGCGTGCCGGGCCAATTCCTGCAATACCTGCTTCTTGCTGGTACCCCTCAGGACCGGGATGATGCTGGCCGGCGTTACGAAGTCCACCATAACGGCGATCCTTTCGTGGGGGACCGACTGATCACTTTGCTGCAGTCTCGGTGTCTTGCGAGCCTGAGACCTGAGGATCGACCCAACCGATATTCCCGTCCGGCCGACGATAGACCATATTCAGGTTTCCCTGTTTGGGATTGCGGAACATCAGAGCCGGCAGGTCAGCCAGGTCGAGGCGCATGACGGCCTGCGGGACGGTCAGGGTTTCGATATCCGTCGGCGTCTCGGCCACGATGACCGGATGATCCGGTTCGTTGTAGTCATCGCTTTCGGCCTCGGGCTCTGCCTCGAGGACATAGGCGTGGGCTGCCATGACCTCGCCCGTCGAACCAACGTCCCGGTGGTGATCGCGCAGCCGGCGCTTGTAGCGGCGCAGCCGCTTGGCGATCTTCTCGACGGCCTTGTCGCATGCGGCATAGGGAGCGTCGGCTTCGGCCTGCGCATTCATATGAATGTCGCGGCCGACATGCACAGCAATATCGGTCCGATAGAGATGGGCCGTCTTGGTGAAAACGACGGACGCCTGTATCGGATTGGAGAAATATTTCTCCGTAATCTCGGTGAGCTCAGTTTCCACATGTGTGCGGAGAGCATCGCCTACATCGAGCTGTTTGCCCTTGACCGTAAGCTGCATGGTCGTACTTCCAGAAGTGATGGATGAGGACGGAAGCTGTAGCGTCTTCGGTGGCCCCAGTCTCGCGGGCCGGGACCATAGGGACGCTGCCAGATCATTGTCAAGCGCGGGCGCGGCGGGGCACGGCGCCTCCTGTTCGCAGTGACGAAAACGGCATCGCCGCTCGTGTACCTTTCGCCCGGCTCGAAGAGCCGATCCGGGCCCGGTTCGCACAGGGTAAACCCAAATCGTCGGCAGGCAAACGCAAACCGGCCTGCCATCATGGCTGCCATCAAGGTCGTATCCCCTTTTCGCGGCGCCTCTGGACCGATGACGGTATGCGAAGCGCTTCGCGATACTTTGCTATCGTTCGACGGGCGATGTCGACACCGTCTGCCCGAAGAATTTCGACGATTCGATCATCCGACAGCACCGTATCGCTCGTTTCGGCGTCGACGAGTGCCTTGATCCGCGATCTTACGGCCTCGGCCGAATGAGCCACGCCGCCATCCGCACCCTGGATGGAGGAGGTAAAGAAATATTTCAGCTCGAAGACGCCGCGCGGCGTCGCCATGAACTTGTTGGAGGTCACGCGGCTGACCGTGCTTTCGTGCATGCCGATCGCATCGGCGATGTCTTTGAGCACCAGAGGCTTCAGCGCCCGAACGCCGCTTTCGAAAAAGGGCGATTGCTGACGGATGATTTCGCCGGCAACCTTGAGAATCGTGGTCTGGCGCTGGTGGAGCGACTTCACCAGCCAGTTGGCCGACGCCATGCACTCGGAAAGGTATTCCTTGTCGCTCTTCTCCGTCATCGACTGCGACACCTCCTGATAATAGGGGCGGTTGACGAGCACCCGGGGCAGCGTTTCAGGGTTCAATTCGATCAGCCAGCTGCCATCGGCCTTGCGCGACATGAGAATGTCGGGAGTCACCGTATGAACTGGGGCTGCGCCGAATCGTGCCGCCGGGCGGGGGTTCAGCGCCCTGATCTCCGCCACCATGGCTGACATGTCTTCCATGTCGACGCCGCATAGCCGCGTCAGGGTGGCGTAGTCGCGTTTCGCCAGCAGCGGCAGGTGATCCAGCAGCGCCGACATCGCAGGGTCGAGCCGATCTTTTCCGGCGAGTTGAATAGCCAGGCATTCCCGAAGCGTCCGCGCAAAAATCCCCGGAGGATCGAGCTGCTGAACCCGGTGCAGGGCTGTCCCGACGATCGTGACGGACACCGTCAGTTCGCGGGCGATTTCATCTTCCGAACCCCCAAAATAGCCGGCATCGTCCAGATACTCCAGGAGATGGAGGGCGACGCGCCGGATCAGGGGCTCGCTGATATCGACATTGATCTGGCCTGTCAGGTGGTCGCGCAGCGTAATCTCGCCGGCAAGAAATTCATCGATTTCCGGGTGGGTGCCGTCGAAGTCCCGGGAGCCGCCGTTACCCCAGTTTTCCTTGTATTCCGGTGTGGCCTCGCCGGGATTGCCCTGCTGACCGTCGCCGGGGCCGAAGTCGCTGTTGAAGTCGTCCGACCCGACATCGAGCGGGCCGTCGTTGTCGGGCCTCAGATGTTCAGACGATGTCAGCACGTCGAGACCGGTGCGATCCGCGTCATCGCTCCTGGCTTCGGGCTCGGGCGGCGCATAGTCGGCCATGCCGCGGTCGTCGGGCGACTGTCCCTCATCCTCGGCACGGCCCCGTTCGAGCAACGGATTCTGCTCCACAGCCTGATCGATATACTCGACCAGTTCGAGATTCGACAGTTGCAGCAGCTTGATGGCCTGCTGCAACTGGGGCGTCATCACAAGTTGCTGCGACTGCCTCAGATCAAGTCGTTGTGTGAGCGCCATATACCGGCTTCGTTAAAGGCTGAAACGTTCACCGAGATAGACTCGCCGGACATCGCCGTGTGCGACGATATCCTGCGGCGCACCCTCCATCAGCACAGCGCCATCGTGGAGGATATAGGCGCGGTCGACAATCTCCAATGTCTCACGAACATTGTGGTCCGTTATAAGGACGCCGATACCCCGGTCGCGCAACTGAGTGACGAGGTCGCGGATATCCGAGACGGCAATCGGGTCGATGCCGGCCAGAGGCTCGTCGAGGAGCATGAAATTCGGCCGGCTGGCCAAAGAACGGGCGATCTCGCAACGCCGTCTTTCCCCGCCCGACAGCGCGAGTGCCGATGCCCGCCGCAGATGGCTGATCGAGAATTCGGCCAGCAGATCCTCCAGCATGGCGGCGCGGACCTCGCGATCGGGTTCCGTTGCTTCAAGGACGGCGAGAATGTTCTGCTCGACGGTCAGCCCGCGGAAGATCGAAGCTTCCTGCGGAAGGTAGCCGATCCCCATCCGGGCGCGCCGATACATGGGCAATCCGGTGACGTCTTCGCCATCGAGAAGGATGCTGCCTGTGTCCGGCATCACCAACCCGGTGATGATGTAGAAGCTCGTGGTTTTGCCGGCGCCGTTCGGGCCGAGCAGACCCACGGCCTCTCCCCGTCGCACCCTCAGGGACACGTCGCGAAGAATTGGCCGCCGGCGGTAGTGTTTGCCCAGATGCAGGGCTTCCAGACCACCCAGGCCCTCTTCCACGCCAGCGGGCTCGCCATCGGTCGCGGGCCCGGTCGTCATCAACTGATCGCTGCGGCCATCCATCGGATATCTCGGCGTATGAGGGGGCGGGGCATAAGGGGGGCGGGCGCTCAGTTCGAGAACAGAAGGCCGCGGACGCGGTCGCCGGTCCCTTCTTCTCCCGACGAAAGCAGTCGGCTCGCACCTGTGTTCATGTTGACCTCGGCGACGTCGCCCTCCAGCTGATTGTCGCCCCGGGTCAGTGCGACATTGCCGGTCAATGTTGCGATGCCGGTGCGCAGGTCGTATACACCCTCGTCGCCGTGGGCGACGTCGGTATCCGTGATGATTTCAACATTGCCCTCGGCGTTGACGACACTGATCGAGCGATCTCCGTTGTCGTTCTCGCCGAATTCGGCGACCAGTTCATCGGCGGAAATCTGATTGCCGTCCTCCTTGTTAACAGCCATGGCATCGCCGATAGCGCGCGCGAGATTGCGGCTCTGCCAGTATTCCAGCCGATCGGACGCCGTCACGCGTTCAATCGGGGTCTCATAGCTGACTTCCGATCCCGTCAGGACAAAGACGTCGTCGTCCAGTTCATAGACGCCGCGATCGCCGGTGGCGCGTTCGGTCGGGTTTTCCGCCACGACGTTGCCCTCGGCCACGAAGCGATAGATCTCGGTCTCGCCGTCCTCGGTTTCCCGGTAATGGGCTGTAAGTACGTCGCCGTAGATGGTGCCGTCGCCCTGGCGCATCCGCGCGTCGCCCCGGGCGACGTAGATCTGCTCTTCTTCGAACCATTCCAGCGCCTCGGCGGCGTCGACCTCGATCGGTTCGTCCGACGAAGAGCCGAAGGGCAGGCCCTGGGCGTCTACGGTGCCGGTTCCGGCGGCCAGCCACAGCGCAGCAACGGCAACCGCCGCAGATACCGTCGGCAAGGCGCCCCGGCGATGCATTTGTTTCAGTGTTTGATTCATTGGTTTCGCTCCCCACGCCCGTTCGTCAAGACCAGTCGGGATTGACCGGTAAAGATGATCGTATTGCCTGAATCCTCGACCCGAAACCCCTCGGCGTCGATAGTACCGGCGGGACCGCTGCCGGTCACGGGCTGATCGCCCCAAACTACCTGTTCGCCGACATTGGCGTGCGCTTCGGAGGTACGAAAGACATATCCGTCATCGCGATGCAGTTCGACGTCGCCGCGCATGACCAGATCCTCGGTCGTTTCATTGTAAACGGCACTGACGGAATCGATGGTCACACGTCGACCCGATGTCAGCGTCATTTCTGCCACCGGTTCCTGCAGGTCGAGCCGATCCGCGCTGTCGGCCGGCCGCGTCGCCTGTGCGGCGGTGATCCGATAGGGCTGATCGCCGGCGTCGGTCCCCTCGTAGCGGGGATTGAGAACCGTGGTGTCGCCGCCGGAGGTGCTGATGCTGACGGTCGTTGCCGGCAGCCCCGCATCGCGCAGCTGGGGCCACAGGAATATCAAGCTGACAATGGCAAGGACCAGCAACGGCAGGACGATCCGCAACAGGCTGACGAATCGCGAATGCGCCCTGTGCCGGCTTTCATCGCGCCGCCTGGGCCCGAAACGGGCGGCCCGCCGGCCGCGCTGTTCGAGGCTGTTTCCAGGGGCGTCCCGAAGGTCACTTCCAGAGCCGGACCCCGTATGCATCGCGTCCATCGCCATCACCGCTGTCAGGCTACGCCTGCCCGGAGCACATCGTGAATATGCAATATGCCCAGCGGCTGACGTCTTTCGTCGGTGACGAACAGGACGGTGATGGCATGGGTGTTCATGACGCCGAGGGCTTCCGCCGCAAGCGCGCCGGGGCCGATTCGCCGGGGCCCTGTGGTCATGATTTCTCCGACCGGCCGCTGCAGCAGCGTGTCGGACATGTGGCGGCGAAGATCACCATCGGTAACGATGCCTGCAAGGGCGCCGTCGGCGCCGGTGATGCCGATGACGCCGAATCGCTTTGCGGTCATGGTCAGAATGGCCTCGGCCATCGGCGTTTCCGGCGTAACAAGCGGCAGTTCGTCGCCGGCATGCATCACTTCGGACACCTTGATCAGCTGGGCGCCGAGCGCGCCGCCCGGGTGAAAGATCTTGTAATCCTCGGAGGAGAAACCCCGGCGCTCCAGCAGTGCGATCGCCAGAGCGTCGCCGAGCGCCAGCGTCATCGTGGTGGATGTTGTCGGCGCCAGGCCCATGGGGCAGGCTTCCCGCGTGGCCGGAAGCAACAGAGTCACCGTCGCCTGTTCGGCAAGTGGGCTTCGGGCTCCGCCGGTGACGGCAATGATCGGCATCGAGAAACGACGGCAGTAGGCGATAATGTCCGCCAACTCGGCGGTACCGCCGGAATTCGACAACGCCATCACGCAATCCTGCGGCGTCACCATGCCGAGGTCGCCGTGGCTCGCCTCGCTGGGATGGACGAAGAATGCCGGTGTGCCGGTCGAGGCCAGGGTCGCCGCGATCTTGCGGCCGACATGACCGCTTTTGCCCATGCCGGTCACGATAACCCGTCCCGTCGCCGCCATGATCGTTTCGACGGCTGCGGCGAAGGACGCGCCGAGATCTGCCGCCAGTCGTTCCAGCCCGGCGATTTCCGTTGCGAGCACACGCCGCCCTGCAGCAACCGCGTCCGCGTCGGGGGCAGAAGTATCGGGCGTGGCGTTGTCGTGCGGCATCGGCTGCTGGCGGACGGTCATGAAATCCCAGTCTCTGTTGATGAGGCCGATCGGGCGGCGAACTACGAACGTACCAACGAAAATCGGATCACTATACCTCCGGAGATGCGACCGCATGGTGATCCTGGCAAGGCGAAAATCAGGCGTTCGGCCGGCCGACGGCAAATGCAGAGGTACGGGCAAGCGGTATGGGACCGGCCGCAGCCGACTCCGGCGCTTGCCCCGCTGCCTTTCCCGGACCGCCGTCCTTAATGGCTGAAGATATCGGGATCATCCCAGCCGCCGAGATCGAGTTCGCCGCGGATGGGCAGAAAATCAAAACAGGCTTGAGCGATATGGGTCCGGTCCTCGCGTGCCAGCAGAATGTCGAGCTGGTGCTTGAGGGCATGAAGATAGAGAACGTCGCCTGCTGCGTATCGTTGCTGGTCCGAAGTCAATATTTCAGCACCCCAATCCGACGTTTGTTGTTGCTTCGATATTTCCACGCCAAGCAGATCCCGGCAAAGATCTTTCAGCCCATGCCGATCAGTATAAGTCCGAACCAGCTTTGACGCCACCTTTGTGCAATAGACGGGGTGCAATTGGACGCCGAGATAGGCTTTTAGCACGGCGACGTCGAATCGGGCGAAATGGAACAGCTTCAAAGTTGCCGGATCGCTGAGAAGACGGACCAGATTCGGCGCCTCGTATTGTCCCTTCGGTATCTGCACAAGATGGGATGTGCCGTCGCCGGACGAAAGCTGGACGAGACAAAGCCTGTCGCGGGCCGGGTTGAGGCCCATGGTCTCCGTGTCGACGGCAACGGTCGGCCCGAAGGTGATATCGGCCGGCAGATCGCCGACATGCAGTTGAGGCGGCGGGGGCGTCGAGCCAGTGAACATGAGGCGCAGGCTTCCTTGTTCTTGTGAACCATTCCGGGTTCTTGTGAACCATCCTGATCGTGATTCCGCGCCGTCGCGGCTGGCGCGAACGAAAAAAACCCGCCGTCACCGGAAGGAGAGGGCGGGCATCGACATCGACCGCAATCTGCGCGGCCTAGCGGTATTACATGGTGCCCAGGAGAAGACTCGAACTTCCACTCCCATACAGGAACTAGCACCTGAAGCTAGCGCGTCTACCAATTCCGCCACCTGGGCTCTGGAGCGGGTAGATAATGAACGCCGAGCGTCCTGTCAACATCAGTTCGCCAGCGACGTCCGATTGTCGCGAAAATAAATTCGATGTCGCCCGTCGCCAGCGGACGTTCGCGGGGGCGGTCGTGAGCCCGGTATGCCGAATCGGACAGTCCGGGAGCGGGTCTGGCCGACGTAGGGCGAATCCCCTCTAGAGTCCGCCGTCGTCGTCCTATATAAGGCCCGGATGATGGATGATGCATCGGGACGATGACGGATGATGCCGCGCTGGCGGCGCAGCGACCGGTCCCGACTGCAGTCCGATATCGAACGCTGAACCATTGCCGGAGCGAACGCATGCCGACACCCGCATCAACCCACCGCGTCGTCACGATATTCGGCGGTGCCGGTTTTCTGGGCCGCTACATCGTGCGTGATCTGGCCAAGCGGGGCTGGCGTGTCCGGGTCGCGACGCGCGACCCGGACAAGGCATTGTTTCTCAAACCCATGGGGTCGGTGGGTCAGATCGTCCCGCTGCCGGCCAATATCCGCGACGACGACTCGGTCGCTGCCGTCGTCGACGGGTCGGATTTCGTCATCAATCTGGTGGGAATTCTGGCCCCGTCGGGCAAGCAGACCTTCTCGGCCGTTCACGCCGAAGCGCCCGGCCGGATCGCCAGAATAGCCGCCGAAGCCGGCGTGAAGCGCCTGATTCAGGTATCGGCAATCGGCGCGTCGCCGGACTCGCCGTCGGACTATGCCCGCAGCAAGGCTGCCGGCGAGGCGGCTGTGCTCGAAGGCTTCCCGGCGGCGACGATCCTGCGCCCGTCGATCGTCTTCGGGGCAGAGGACGGATTTTTCAACCGCTTCGCGAATATGACGCGGTTCTCGCCATTCCTGCCCCTGATCGGCGGTGGAAAGACCAGGTTCCAGCCTGTTTATGTCGGAGATGTTGCCGATGCCGTCATGGCATGCCTCGACCGGGACGATAGCCAGGGCAAAATCTTCGAACTGGGCGGACCGCGAAGCTATACGTTCCGCGAGTTGATGGAATTGATGCTCAAGGTGATCGGACGGCGCCGGATTCTCCTGCCGCTGCCATGGAGCGTGGCACGGATCATGGGCAGCATCTTTGAACGGTTGCCGTTGAAAATTCTGACGCGCGATCAGGTCACCCAGCTGCAACACGACAATGTCGTATCCGGTGCACTGCCCACGCTTGCCGATCTTGGTGTCGAGACGACCGCCCTGGAAGGCATTCTGCCAAGCTACCTGGACCGGTATCGGATCGGCGGCCAGTTCAGCCGATACCGCCAGGGAACGCCGCCAACCAGACCCGCCTGACCCGAAGCGGGATCAAGCGGGCCCGGTGTCAATGAAATGACGTCGCGTCAGTTGCCGTTCCGGGCGTCGCCGTCGGTATTATCGCTGGCGGCGGGCGCTTCGCCGAAGGCCGAAAGGCGGATTCGTGCCCTGACTTCCACGCGCTCGGCGACGGCGACGCTTGGCGCGGCCGAGCGGCCACCGCCGGCATCCATCGCCTGCATGGGCTGCGCGGCGCGCTCCATCATCATCGGCTGATACTCGCCATAGTCGAAATCGATGCCGGCAAGGCGGAAATCACGCTCGGGAAAGGCGTCGTTAAGCCTGACCAGTTCCTCGCCCGCGCGCTGATAGATTTCCTGCCGCAGGTCGGCCGTGGTCGATTCGCGGTCGGCCAGCGTGGGGCTGAAATCCGTCTCCTCCACCTGAACGGCAAGTCCCGGGCGGCTGGCTTCACGCGCTTCATCAGCGAGTCCGTCGAGCCCCGTTTCCGGTAGTCGCGCTTCCGCCCGTGCAGTCCAGCGTTCCAGGCCGGTGTTGTCCTGACGGCGATCGTATGACAGGAAGCGCCAGTCGGCATCCGGATCGAGATCTTCCAGGACGTCGAGGAAGTCGGCGCGCAACTCGGCGGCTTCCGATCCTTCGCCGGCCGCTTCCAGCCGGATCACGACGCGGGCGGTGTCCGTCTCGACCCAGCCTTCCTCAGCCACGGTGAGCGTGATCTCGTCGACAATGGGCGGATAGCCCGGCGTCTGGGCCAGTGCGGCGGTGATTGGCAGCACCGAGAGCAGAGCCGAAAGGGGAAGCAGTCTCGCGGTGAGGGCTGGGGACTTCATGGGACCTCCTGATCGATCATTGGCACCGAATTGGCGAATTCCAGGAAGCATTGAGCCCCAAGCGGGCAAAATTGCGGTATCGAATAGGCATTTCAACGATCAGGCCCGGGCGATCAGGGGCCAGATAATGTCCTGCGGCATTCACGCAACGAGATCGAAAACGGAAATGATTTCCACGCCCTGATCGTCCCGTGCGCTGCGCGGCCACGAAGTGACGCGCCGCCGACCCGGGACCTCGTGCAGCCACTCTCGATCGTGACACACGAACCGGGTGCATCCGGCTCGAGGTCCTCGATCGGTATCCCAGGACGACAAGGGCGGGGACGATCAGGGGTGGGGGGGCGAGGATACACGAAAGTCCTTGAAGCCCGCAGAGTCAGGTTCGGGGGTCTGGCCGACAGCGCCTAGAAATCCAGATCGGCATAATGGGGTACCGGCGTCATGCCCGGAATGGTGTCGCTGAGCAGCGGGCGAAAGCTGGGCCGGGACTTTATCCGGGCATACCAGTCTTTTGCGCCGGGATGTTCGTCCCAGGGCACGTCGCCGAGATAGTCGACGGTCGACAGATGCGCGCCGGCCGCAATATCTGCCAGCGAAAAACTGTTGCCCGACAGCCAGTTCCGCCGGTCGGCCAGAAATGCAATGTAATCCAGATGGTAGTGGATATTGGCTTTGCCGGCTCTGATCGCGTCGGAGTTGGGGTAGCCCTGGCCCTGGAATCGCTTGAGAACCTTTTCGCCGATCAGGTTCTCGGTGACCTCGAACGCGAATTTGACGTTGAACCAGTTTGCCAGCCTCCGGCACTCGGCCCGGCTGACCGGATCTGCGCCGATCAGAGATGATTCGGGATGGACCTCGGCCAGATATTCCCAGATCACCGACGCGTCCGTCAGCGTCGTCCCGTCCTCGTCGATCAGCACGGGGACCTCGCCCGCCGGGTTCATCGCCAGAAACTCGCGGCGGCGCTCCCAGGTACGCTCCAGTTCGAGATCGAACGGCAGCGACATTTCGGCCAACAGGACGCGCACGATCCGTGACGGCGCTGACATCCAATGATGCAACAAGGTTCTCATGGCCCTACTTTTCTTTCCGGGCGCGCCACGGTCAAGCCATGAAGAATCCCGCGCGGCGTTTTTTTGATGCCGCGCGGGATGCCAGAGAAATCTGGACGCTGCTGAATTGAGGTTATTCCGCCGGTTGGCGCAGCGCCGTGCCGTCTCTTGAATCGCCTGTGCTGCCGTCGTCCAGCGGATGTTCCAGGCGGCTCAGCATCTCCTTGGGGATGATCTGCCAGAACCGTCCGCGGATCAGCGGCCAGTCGTTCAGAAGCTGCTGGGCGTATTTCGACTGCGTCTCTGCGGCATGTTCGGTGACCAGATCGTGCAGCATCTTTTCGTAATGGCTGCTGGCGACCCGCTGCCAGATGACGTTGTCGGCGTTCACCCGATGCGGGAAAGTGCCGGTGTCGTCGTAGATGAAGGCCATGCCGCCGGTCATGCCGGCACCGAAATTGTCGCCGACCGGACCCAGGATGACCGCACAACCGCCGGTCATGTATTCGCAGGCATTCGATCCCGCCCCTTCGACCACCACCAGGGCGCCGGAGTTGCGCACGCAAAACCGCTCGCCCGCCTGGCCGGCGGCGAAGAGCTTGCCGGCCGTCGCGCCGTAGAGGACCGTGTTGCCTATTATGGTGTTCTCGTTGGATTTCAGCAGGCTGGCGGTCATCGGGCGAACGACGATCGTCGCCCCCGACAGCCCCTTGCCGACATAGTCGTTTGCGTCGCCGAACACTTCCAGCTTGAGACCCTGAACGCCGAAAGCGCCCAGCGATTGGCCGGCCGAGCCGCGCAGCCGGACGACGAGATGACCCGGCTTCAGCGTCTGCATGCCGAATTTCCGGGTGATCATGGCCGACAGCCGGGTGCCGATCGCCCGATGCGTGTTCTGGACGTTATAGGTGAGTTGCATCTTCTCGCCGTGGTCGAAGAGCGGGCTGGCGTCGCCGATCATTCGCGCGTCGAGGGTGTCCGGCACCTCGTTGCGGTCGACCATGGTGCAGTACATCGGCTGGTCGCCCGGGTCGGCCTTGACCAGCAGCGGGTTGAGGTCGAGATCGTCGAGATGGTCGGCGCCGCGGCTGACCTGATGCAGCAGTTCGGTGTGGCCAATAACCTCGTTCAGCGAGTTGTAGCCGAGTGAGGCGAGGATTTCGCGCACCTCTTCGGCCATGAAGGTGAACAGATTGACGACCTTTTCCGGCGACCCGGTGAATTTCGCCCGCAACGCCTTGTCCTGCGTGCACACGCCGACCGGACAGGTGTTGGAATGGCACTGCCGGACCATGATGCAGCCCATGGCCACCAGCGACGCCGTGCCGACGCCGTATTCCTCGCCGCCCAGAATGGCGGCGATGACCACGTCGCGGCCGGTCTTGATGCCGCCGTCAACGCGCAGGCGGATCCTGTGGCGCAGCTTGTTCAGCGTCAGCACCTGATGGACTTCGGACAGGCCCAGTTCCCATGGCGCACCGGCGTATTTGATCGATGTCTGCGGGCTGGCGCCGGTACCGCCGACATGGCCCGAGATCAGGATGTTGTCGGCGCCGGCCTTGGCGACGCCGGCGGCGATCGTGCCGATCCCGGCCCGCGACACCAGCTTTACGGTGACCTTGGCTTCGGGATTGATCTGCTTCAGATCGTAAATGAGCTGGGCCAGATCCTCGATCGAATAGATGTCGTGGTGCGGCGGCGGGCTGATCAGCATCACGCCTTCGGTGGCATGGCGCAGAGACGCGATTTCCGCCGTGACCTTGAAGCCGGGCAACTGCCCGCCCTCGCCGGGCTTGGCGCCCTGGGCCATCTTGATCTCGATCTCGCGGCACTGGTTCAGATATTCCGCCGTAACGCCGAACCGGCCGGATGCCACCTGCTTGATGGCCGAGTTCCAGTTGTCGCCGTTGCCGTCGGGGCGGAACCGCCGTGCGAACTCACCGCCTTCGCCGCTGTCGGATTTCGCGCCGATCCGGTTCATGGCGACGTTCAGCGTGCCGTGCGCCTCAGGACCCAGGGCGCCGAGCGACATCCCCGGCGTTACGAACCGCTTGCGGATTTCGGTGATGCTTTCGACTGACTCCGGGGTCTTGGCCACGCGGTCGGAGCGGAAGTCGAGCAGATCGCGCAGATTGATCGGGCCCTGGCGATAGACGCTTTCGGAGTATTTCTTGTAGGTCGAATAGCTGTCGTTCGCGCAGGCGTGCTGAAGCATGTGGATCAGTCCGCCCTCGTAGGCGTGCCGCTCGCCGCCCTGGCGATAGCGATAGAGCCCCCCGACCGGCAGCGTGATGACCTCCTCGTCGAAGGCGCGGGCATGCATCTCCAGGATTTTTTTCTGGATGCCATTAAGGCCGATGCCCGAGATGCGCGATGTCATGCCGGGGAAGAATTCCGACACCATCGAGCGGGAAAGGCCCACGGCTTCGAAGTTGCAGGCACCGCGATAGGACGAGATGATCGAGATGCCCATCTTGGACATGACCTTGAGCAGACCGTCATCCACCGCCTTCTTGAAGCGGCGCATGCAGTCTTCCAGGGTCACATCGCCGAACAATCCGCGCCGGTGGCGGTCGGCGATCGCTTCCTGAGCCAGATAGGCGTTGACGGTCGTTGCGCCGGCCCCGATCAGCACGGCGAAATAATGCACATCCATGCATTCCATCGACCGGACGTTCAGGGACGTAAAGGTCCGCAGCGACTGATTGATCAGATGGGTGTGAACGGCGCCCGTCGCCAGGATCATGGGCATCATGACCCGGTCCGGGCCGACACGTTCATCGGTCAGGATGACATGCAGGGCGCCGCCGCGCACGGCGTCCTCGGCCTCGCGGCAGATCCTGTTGACCGCGTCGCGCAACCCGGTATCGCCGCCGTCGACCGGAAAGGTGCAGTCGATCTCGGCTGCGGTGTCGCCGCCGGGCGTATTGGCCATGTACGAGCGCATGGCGTGATATTCCGCGGTCGACAATACCGGGCTTTCCAGCTGGAGCAGGTCGCACTGGGTGGCGTCCTCGTCCAGGATGTTGCCGAGATTGCCGAGCCTGGTACGCAGGCTCATGACGCGCCGTTCGCGCAGGCTGTCGATCGGCGGATTGGTCACCTGGCTGAAATTCTGGCGGAAGAAATGCTGCAGGCCGCGGTATTTTTCCGACAGGACGGCGATCGGGGTGTCGTCGCCCATCGAGCCCGTGGCTTCCTTGGCGTCCTCCACCATGGGGTGAAGGATAAGCTCGATGTCTTCCATGGTCAGGCCGACGGCGAGCTGGCGGCGGCGGAGCTGCTCGCGGTCGAACTGCACCGGCTCCATCTCGCGGCCGCGAATGAGCTGGTCTATGACCTGGATCCGGCTGACCCAGTCGCCATAGGGCTGACTATCCGCCAGCTTGTCCTTGATCTCGCGGTCCTTGTAGAGCCGGCCTTCCTCCAGGTCGACCGCGATCATCTGTCCGGGGCCGAGGCGGCCTTTCTCGATGACCTTGCTTTCGTCGGCGGGCACCATCCCGGCCTCGGAACCCGCAATCAGCAGATTGCCGCCGTCGGCGGACGTTCCGCCGGTCACGACATAGCGCATCGGGCGCAAGCCGTTGCGGTCCATGCCGCCCAGAACCCAGCGCCCGCCAGTGGCGGCGATGGCTGCGGGGCCGTCCCAGGGCTCCATGACGGCGTTGCAATAGCTGATCAGCGCGGCATGGTTGTCGGGCATGGCGCCGTCGCCGCCCATCGCCTCGGGGATCAGCAGCGCCTTGGCCATGGGCGCGATCCGGCCGCTGCGGCACAGAACCTCGAACACGGCGTCGAGTGCCGCGCTGTCTGATGAGCCGTCCTGCACGATCGGCTTCAGGTCGTCCATGCTGTCGGAGAAATACGGCGTCGTCATGCGGGTCTCGTGGGCCCGCATCCAGTTGACGTTGCCGCGCTGGGTGTTGATCTCTCCGTTATGGGCCAGCATCCGGAACGGCTGTGCCAGCCGCCAGGTCGGGAAGGTGTTGGTGGAATAGCGCTGGTGATAGATCGCGAAATTCGAGATGAACCGCGAGTCCCGGAGATCCGGATAGAAGGTCGACAGTTCCTCGGCCAGGAACATGCCTTTGTATATGACTGACCGGCAGCTGAGCGAGCAGATGTAGAAGTCATTGATGGCGGCCGCCTTGACGGCCTTTTCGATCCGGCGGCGGATGACGAACAGATCGCGTTCGAACTGTGCCTCGGGCACGTCGCGGATATTGGCGATGACGATCTGCTCGATCTCGGGCCGGGTCGTATTCGCCTTCTCGCCCAGAACGTCGACATTGATCGGCACCTGACGCCAACCATAGATATAATAGCCGACCTTTATGATCTCGGTTTCGACGATGCAACGGCAGCGCTCCTGCGCCTCGTAGTCGGTGCGCGGCAGAAAGACCATGCCGACGGCGACCGGGCCGTGCTTGGATTCGTGTCCGGTCCGGCGGACCACATCTTCGAAGAAGGCTTGCGGGATCTGCAAATGAATACCGGCGCCGTCACCCGTTCGGCCGTCGGCATCGACCGCGCCCCGGTGCCAGACAGCCTTCAGCGCGGCGATACCCGCTTCGACCACGTCGCGGCGGGACGAGCCGTCGATCGACGCGACGAAGCCGACGCCGCAGGCGTCGTGCTCGTCGGCGGGGTTATAGGCACCGCCGGCAACCAGACGGTCGCGGTTTTCCAGATAGCTGTCCACGAATTGACGGCCCTTGTCGGTGGGTTGCGTGCTCATGGGCTGTCTTCCTTTTAGCGGTCGACCTTGCGGTCTTGAAACAGGGGCGTTCGGCCGGAGGGCGGGCGGTTATTCGGCGGCGACCGCTTCTTCGGTCCGCGCCCGCTCCTTGAGCCACGCGTGCATGGCGTCGGCGGCGTCGCGGCCGTCGCGGATCGCCCACACGACCAGGCTGGCGCCACGGACGATGTCGCCGGCGGCGAACACACCGTCGAGATTGGTCATCATCGTCTTCCACGACACGCTGACGGTGCCCCAGCGGCTGACTTTCAGGTCCGGGCTGCCGAACAGCCCCGGCAGGTCTTCCGGGTCGAAGCCCAACGCCTTGATCACGATGTCGGCTTCAATCGTGAAGTCGCTGTCTTCGATCCGCTGCGGGCTTTGCCGGCCGCTGGAATCCGGTGCGCCCAGATGCATGCGATAGGCGCGGACGCCTTTGACCGCTTCGTCGCCGATGAAGGCTTCCGGTGCGGACTGCCAGATGAACTCGACGCCTTCTTCCTCGGCGTTGGCGACCTCGCGCTGGGAGCCCGGCATGTTCGCGCGATTGCGTCGGTAGAGGCATTTTACCGACGCGGCTTCCTGCCGGATGGCGGTGCGCACGCAATCCATGGCGGTGTCGCCGCCGCCGATGACGACGACGTGCTTGCCCCTGGCGTTCAGCTGCCCGTCCTCGAAGGCCGGAACATCGTCGCCCAGGCCCTTGCGGTTGCTGGCGGTCAGATAGTCCATCGCCGGCAGAACGTTTTTCAATCCCGCGCCGGGCGCCTGAAAGTCGCGGGCCTTGTAGACGCCGGTCGCGATCAGCAGCGCGTCGTGCTTGCCGCGCAGTTCTTCCAGGGTCGCGTCGCGACCGACTTCGAAATTCGTATGGAAAATGACGCCGCCGTCTTCGAGCCATGCAGTGCGCCGCTGAACGACCTCCTTTTCGAGTTTGAAATTGGGAATGCCATAGATCATCAGCCCGCCGACGCGGTCATACCGGTCGTAGACATGGACCTGATATCCCTGGCGGCGCAGTCTTTCGGCGGCGGCGAGACCGCCGGGTCCGGCGCCCACGACCCCGATCGACTGATCGCGCTCGCGCCGCGGCCGGATCGGCTTGACCCAGTCGTTGTCCCAGGCGGTGTCGGTGATGTATTTCTCGATCTGGCCGATGGTCACCGTGCCGTGTCCGGCCTGTTCGATGACGCAGTTGCCTTCGCACAGGCGGTCCTGCGGGCAGATCCGCCCGCAGATCTCCGGAAACGTGTTCGTCGCCTGAGAGACTTCGTAAGCCTCTTCCAGGCGGTTCTCTGCCGTCAGCATCAGCCAGTCGGGGATGTTGTTTTGCAGCGGGCAGTGCACCTGACAAAAGGGCACGCCGCATTGAGAGCACCGGCCGGCTTGCGTTTCGGCCTTTTCCTTGATGTACTCACCATATATTTCGTGCCAATCCGCCCGCCGTGCCTCTGCCGAGCGCTTGTCGGGCATCTCCTGGTCGGTAGTCACGAATTTCAGCATGTTGCCGGCCATGGCTTTTCCCCGCCGTATTGTTCGTGTTCGCCGGGTCGAGCGTTCCTCCGGCCGCCAGTCGGCGCCGGTCGCAATCGCCCGGATTCAATTCCTGATGCCTGCCTACGGTTCGCGCTGCGGCCAGTGCGGCGTGCCAAAGGGGCGGCAGCCGCCGAAACCGCAGACAAAAATCATCGCGCCATCGCAATCCGCGGGGCAATCCGCGGGCGCGTCGTAAACTTTCTACAGGATTTTCCGGGCCGACGCGAGAGGAAAATCGACTATAGGGCATAACTATTGACATATAAATCGGCCTGGACGCGGTCTGCCGCGATGAGGCAACCCAATGGTTCGTCGATCCCGGACAGATAGTACCAAATCGGACCTATTCCTGGTCGGCTAGCGGGCAGACTGGCCGACGGCGGCCTCTATATGCTATCGGACCGGAGACCAGATGGACTGACGGGTCGCCCTGGCAATCCCAGGGCCTTCGCCAAGGAGACAATCGTGCACAAACGCCCCATTCCCCCGGCCGGGACCGTCTCCCGGCTGTTTGTCGATAGCGCAGCCCTTGCCGGCAACATGCTGGACGATCCCACGTGCCGCGCCATCGACGTTTACGTGCCGGCCGGCCATGACGGAGCCGGACTGCCTTTGATGGTTGATCTGGCCGGTTTCACAGGCAGCGGGCTGGGACGCACGAGCTGGAAGAATTTCAGCGAAAATGTCCCGGAACGGCTGGACAGATTGATCCACACAGGCGTCATGCCGCCGGCGGTCGTGGCGTTTCCCGACGCCTTTACGCGGCTGGGCGGCAATCAGTACCTGGACTCGCCGGTTTTCGGGCGGTGGGAAGACTTCCTGGCGACCGACATGGTGAAGGCGGTCGAGGGCCGGTTCCGGTGCGGCGGCGCCGGTCGGCGCGGACTGTTCGGCAAATCTTCCGGTGGTTATGGGGCGCTGATGAATGCCATGCGCCACCCCTATGTCTGGTCGGCGGCGGCGTGCCATTCGGGCGATATGGGGTTCGATCTCTGTTATCTGCCGGACATGCCGGTGGTGCTGCGGGCGCTCGCCAGGCATGACGGGTCGGTCGAGCGGTTCATGACGGCCTTCGAAGACAGCGACAAGGTAGCCGGCAACGATATCCATGCACTGATGATCCTGGCCATGGCGGCGACCTATGATCCGGATTCCTCGGCACCTTTCGGGGTCCGCCTGCCGGTGACGACCGATACCTGCGAACTGGTGCCCGAGAGATGGCAGGCCTGGCTGGATCACGATCCGGCATTGATTGCCGGGCAGCACAAAGAGGCGTTGGCGTCGCTGGCGTTTCTGTTCATCGACTGCGGCGATGCCGACCAATACAACCTGCTTTACGGCGCCCGCCGCCTGAGCAGGTCGTTGATCGGGCATGGCGTCGATCACGAATATCAGGAGTTCTCCGGCACCCACAGCGGCGTGGAACACCGGCTCGATGTCAGCTTGCCGGCCATGGCGAGGGCACTGTCAGCGTCGTGAGGCGCGCCGGGCAGGCCGGCCGCTACCGGTCTGAACCGGGTGTCTCACCGCGATCGGGATCGACGGTGCGTCCGGTGTCCAGTGACTCCAGCGTGGCTTCGAGCCGGTCGAGATTGCGCCGCGCCGCATTGGCGGCGGCGCTGTCCGGATAAAGGGCGATCAACCGCACCCAGTCCGCCCGTGCGGCAGGAAGGCGGCCGGTATCGAGATTGGCAAGCCCTCGTTCCAGCAAGATCTCCGGCGGAGGTGTTTCCAGTTCCGGTCGGGCCAGAAGATCGACGGCGGCTTGAGGGTTGTTCCGGGCCCGAAACAGAGCCGCGCGGCGGACCAGTACCGCCGGCGCGTCGGGGTCGATTGACGCTGCGCGATCAAGCGACGTTTCGACGGCATTCAGATCGCGGGCCGACCACGCGAGATCCGCCGACAACAGCGACGCCGACATCAGGATGTCGTTGCGCGTCGGGTCGGCGGCCCCATTGACGATGGTTCCCAGAACCGACCGGGCTGCTTCGGGGTTGCCCGCCTGATGAAACAGACGGGCCGCTTCGAGGCGCAGACGATCACCGTGCAAACCATCCTTCTCTGCGTCAGCGTCGGTCTGCTCGGCCAGTCGCAGCAGCGCCGCTGCGGCGTCGGCGGGTCGATCGAGTGTCGTGTATGCCACGGCCCGACAATGGGCCGCGGCACGGGAGTGGCCGTCGGCAGCCAGCATGTCGGCCAAAGCAAGCGCGGCCTCACCGTCGCTGCGCGCGGTGCCGAGACAACTTTCGTAGTCGCGGGTCGCTGCTTCCGGCGGCGTATTCGATACTGCCGCGTGGGCCGGAAAATCAGCCACCGCGACCAGCAATGACCCCGCCGCTGCTACCGCCACCACCGGTCCGGACAGGACCGCGGGCACCGATGCCGAACGGACTGCGGGACATAGCGAAGCGAACACGCGTCTTGCCGCCTGACACAAGATTTTGCGCTCCCGTATGGAATGGATATACGAATGAGGAAGAATGCGGCGGGCAGGCTTGCCCCCGCCATGGGCGCCCGTCGTACAACCGATGCGGCACGATTGGCAAATATTAGGTGAGGGGCAACGTGAGCCGAGGGTCAACACCAAAATTCTTCTGCTTCGGTCTGGGCTTCTCAGGCGTGCGGGTCGCCCGTCGACTCCGTGAACGCGGATGGCCAGTCGGCGGTTCCGTTCGGACAGAGGAGAAAGCCGAGCGGCTTCGCGCCGAAGGTATCGACGCCATCGTCTTTACCGGGGATGGGTTAAAACCGGCTTCCGACGCGCTGGTCGCCGCCGTTGCCGGTGCGGATATCGTGCTGCAAAGCGCGGCCCCGCTGGAATCCGGCGATCCGGCGCTGCTGGCATTCGCGGACGCTCCGGGTGGCGGGAATGGCATCTGGGCCGGCAAAACGTGGATCGGCTATCTGTCCACGATCGGTGTCTATGGGGATCGCAAAGGGGAATGGACCGATGAAACGGTCCCGATCGCCGCACGGTCGGTTCGGGCGAAAAGACGCGCAGCGGCCGAAGCGGCGTGGACCGAAGCGGGCCGGGCTGCCGGCGTCCCGGTTCACATTTTCCGGCTACCGGGCATCTACGGGCCGGGCCGATCGGCCATCGATCAGGTCGAAGCCGGAACGGCGCGGCGAATCATCAAGCCGAATCAGGTGTTCAACCGCATTCACGTCGATGATCTCGCCGATGCCGTCGTCGCCTCCATCGACCGGCCGGGAATCGGTCCGGTATTCAATCTGTGCGACGACGAGCCGTCGCCGTCGGAACAGGTAATCGCCGAGGCCTGCCGCCTGCTGGGCGTCCCGATCCCGGAAGCCGTGGCGTTCGATGACGCCGACATGAGTCCGATGGCGCGCGATTTCTACAGCGAGAACAAGCGCATCTCGAACGCCCGGATGAAGAATCTGCTGGATGTGACGCTTGCCTATCCGACATACCGGGAAGGCTTGAGAGCGATTCTCGACGAGAGACGGAAGGATTGAAGAACGATGCCGGAAAACGAAGCGGTGCTGTCATTTCTGGAAGCACGACGGTCGGTGATGGTTCGCGATATGGTCGAGCCAGGGCCCGACGCGGCTTCGCTGGATCGCATCCTGAAGGTTGCCACCAGAGTTCCCGACCATGGCAAACTGACGCCCTGGCGGATCAAGATTCTCCACCGCGCGGGACAGGAAGCGCTCGGCGCCAGATTGGGTGAGATTTTCAAGCGCGACTATCCGGCGGCGAACGAAAACAAGATCGCGGTCGAGGCCGAACGCATGACCCGGGCGCCGCTGGTGCTTGCGGTGGTTTCGACGCCGGATGTCAACCATCCGAAGATCCCGGTACAGGAACAACTGCTGTCGGCCGGTCTCGTCTGCTACAACATCCTGTGTGCGGCGCTGGCCATGGGCTATGCCGCCCAGTGGATTACCGAGTGGCCGGCCTACAGCCCCGATGTCGTCGCCCATCTCGGCCACAACCCCGAAACCGACCGTATCGTCGGCTTCGTCTATCTGGGCACCGCCCGCGAACAGCCGACCGAACGCCCCCGGCCTGCGGTAGAGGATGTGGCCCGGGTCTGGGAAGGCTGAGGTCTGGGCTGGCTGATGAGCGGTGGGAAAACGGGGCAGGGAGGTGCTGGATGATGATCCGGAGATACGGGTACCTGTTTGCGAGCGGCCTGATCGGTGCTCTCATGAGCCCAGGCGCGCCGGCTCTTGCTGCGGCCGGCTGCCCCGACGGCACACAGGCGATCGCGGATGAAATCGTCATGGCCTGGCAGCATCGCGAGGCGATGTCCGCGCCCGCAATCGCCGATGGCGACCACGCCATTTGCGTTCAGAACGCCGTGGTGGCGGGTCTGGTCGATGACGGACAGCAACCGTCAGGCTGGAAAGTGGGCCTGACATCGGCGGCGGCGCAGGAGAATTTCGGCGTCGATCATCCGCTCGCCGGCCGCTTGCTGCCGGGATCGATTCTGGAGGACGGCGCAACCGTCTCGCGCGGCTTCGGTGGCCGACCAGTGGTCGAGGCAGATCTGATCGTGACGGTGGCCGATCCGGCGATCATGGAGGCAACGACGCCGCTCGAAGTCCTGGCCCATCTGGACTCCTTCGTGCCGTTCATCGAACTTCCCGACCTGATGGTTGCGGCGGGTGAGCCGATGTCGGCCGACGTGATCACGGCCATCAATGTCGGTGCGCGCACCGGAGTCGCGGGACCCGAAATATCTCTTTCGGCGACCGAGGAAACCGTCGACGCGCTGGGCGCCATGACCGTGCGCATCGAGGATGCGGGGAAGGTGGTCGCGGAAATCCCGGGCGCGGCCATTCTCGGCAATCCATTGAACGCCATGCTCTGGCTGACCGGCGAACTGGCCGCCCGAGGGCTGTCGCTGCAGGCGGGCGACCGCATCAGCCTCGGCAGCTTCGGGCCGCCCATGCAGCCGGTCGATCTCGAACGGCTGACGGTTACCTATATCGGACTTCCATTCGACACGGACCCGGCAGTCACCGTCGCCTTCGAATAGGGCCTTTCGCGTCGCCCGGGTTCATACGAGCCTGAAGCGCGTTGGCAGTGTGGCGGCGGGGACAAAAGTCCCCGCCGTTGAGCAAAGCGCCCGTTACTGCCAGGAAGCGACCAGCTCCTCGTAGGTAACGGTCTCGGGCTCCGGCTTCTCGTTTTCCAGCTCGGGCTTCGGCGAGCCCGGCTCGGAGAGCCAGTATTCAGCATCGCGCGGTTCGTTCAGGACCGGGCCGAGGTCGCCCTGCACGCCGGAGCGTTGCAGTCGGTCCATCACCTCTTCCTGCTGTTCGCACAGCGCGTCGAGGGCTTCCTGCGCCGTCGAGGCGCCGGACGACGCGTCGCCGATATTCTGCCACCACAATTGGGCCAGTCGCGGATAATCCGGCACGTTCAGGCCGGTATCCGACCAGCGGATGCGGTCAGGCGAACGATAGAACTCGACCAGTCCACCCAGTTCCGGTGCCCGTTCGGTGAAGCTTTCGTGCTGGATCGTCGACTCGCGCACGAAGGTCAGACCGACATGGGATTTCTTTGTGTCGACGGTCTGCGACGCAATGAACTGGGCATAGAGCCACGCCGCCTGTGCACGATCGACGGGCGTCGACTGCATCAGCGTGACCGAGCCGGCATCCTGATAGCCGACCTTCATGCCTTCTTCCCAATACGCGCCATGCGGCGAGGGGGCCATGCGCCAGCGCGGCGTGCCGTCCTCGTTCGTAACCGGCAGGTTCGGGCGGACCATGTCGGCCGTGAACGTCGTGTACCAGAAGATCTGCTGGGCGATGTTGCCCTGGGCCGGAACCGGACCGGATTCGGAGAAGTTCATCCCGGCAGCGGCCGGGGGCGCATAGTTCTGGAGCCAGTCAGTATAGCGTTCGATGGCATAGACCGCCGCCGGGCTGTTGGTCGCCCCACCGCGCGTGACGCAGGAGCCGACGGGCTGGTAGTCGTCATTAACCCGGATGCCCCATTCATCGACCGGAAAGCCGTTCGGCTCGCCGACATCGCCGGCGCCGGCCATGGACAGCCACGCATCGGTGAAGCGCCAGCCCAGCGACGGGTCGCGACGGCCATAGTCCATGTGGCCATAGACGGTCTCGCCGTCGATCTCGCGGCCGGTAAAGAACGCTGCGATGTCTTCATAGGCCGACCAGTTGACCGGCACGCCCAGTTCGTAACCGTACTCTTCCTCGAAATCGGCCATGATTTCGGGATCGGTGAACCAGTCGTGGCGGAACCAGTAGAGGTTGGCGAACTGCTGGATCGGAAGCTGGTAGAGCTTGCCGTCCGGCGCCGTGGCAAACGACAGGCCTATGAAGTCGTCGAGGTTCAGGTTCGGGTTGGTAACCTCGGCGCCCTCGCCATCCATCCAGTCGGTCAGGTTGCGGACCTGCTGATAGCGCCAGTGCGTCCCGATCAGGTCGGCATCGTTGACATACATGTCGTAGATGTTCTCGCCGGTCTGCATCTGGGTCTGCAGACGCTCGATGACGTCGCCTTCGCCGATCAGGTCGTGCGTGACCTCAATGCCCGTGATCGCCGAAAATGCCGGCGCCAGGACGCTGGCCTCGTATTCATGGGTGGTGATGGTTTCGGAGACGACATTGATGCTCATGCCCTGATAGGGCTCGGCGGCATCGATGAACCACTGCATCTCGGCTTCCTGATCTTCACGGCTCAGGACGGAGAGATCGCCGATTTCCGCGTCGAGGAACGCGCGCGCCGCCTCCATGTCCGCCATGGCCGGTCCGGCTACCGCGGACAGGGCCAATCCCATGGCCGTCGCCGATTTCAGAAGATAATTCACTGTTTCTCTCCCTTGGATTGAAGTTATGGTTATCCTGCGAGCCGTCTTGACAATGGTCGTCGCCGGCGCGCGGTCCTTCCGGTTACACCCAGCGGAAAACCGCTGCGGCGTAAATCAGGCATAGCCCGAGCGCCCACCATTGGGGTCCGCCAATCAGGCCGAGCCATGCCAGATTGATGAACGCGGAGCCGAGCAGCGTGATAAAGAGCCTGTCGCCCCGCGTGGTATCGATCCTGAGAACGCCCCGGCGCGGTGTCTCAGGATAGAGAACGCCGAGAACGGTGAAAGTCGTCAGCAGGCTGGCGATCACAATGAAGAAGATCGCCGTCGGCCATGTCCATGCCATCCATCCCATTTGTCGGCCCCCCCTCAGACCCGGCCCAGGGCAAAGCCCTTGGCGATGTAGTTGCGAACGAAATAGATCACGAGCGCGCCGGGAACGATCGTCAGCACACCGGCTGCCGCCAGCACGCCCCAGTCGAGGCCCGAGGCTGACACTGTGCGGGTCATGGTTGCGGCGATCGGTTTGGCGTTGACGCTGGTGAGCGTCCGGCTCAGCAGCAATTCGACCCAGCTGAACATGAAGCAGAAGAACGCGACCACGCCGATGCCGGATGCGATCAGCGGCATGAAGATCCGGACGAAGAACCTGGGGAATGAATAGCCGTCGATATAGGCCGTTTCATCGATTTCCTTGGGCACGCCGCGCATGAAGCCTTCGAGAATCCAGACTGCCAGCGGCACATTGAACAGGCAGTGGGCCAGGGCGACGGCGATATGGGTGTCGAACAGGCCAACGGAACTATAGAGCTGAAAGAACGGCAGCGCGAAGACAGCCGGCGGCGCCATTCGGTTGGTTAGCAGCCAGAAAAACAGATGCTTGTCGCCCATAAACCGGTATCGGCTGAAGGCATAGGCCGCAGGCAGGGCCACGGCGACCGACAGAACCGTGTTCATCACCACATAGATCAGGCTGTTGACATAGCCCATATACCAGGAGGAGTCGGTCAGGATGGTCAGGTAGTTGTCGAAGGTCAGGGCCTGCGGCCAGAGCGAGAACGTGTTCAGGATCTCGTTATTGGTCTTTAGGCTCATGTTGATCAGCCAGTAAATCGGCAGCAACATGAAGGTCAGGTACAGGACCATCACTACGGTTCCGACCCGGATTCCTGGCAGGGAAAAGGTTCGCTGCGCGGCGGGATTGCTTGCTGTCGTGACCGCCATCACTTGCCTCCCTGCTTATCGAGATTGACCATTATCGTGTAAAAGACCCAGCAAATCAGCAGAATGACCAGGAAGTACATGATCGAGAATGCGGCGGCCGGACCGACGTCGAACTGTCCGAGCGCCATCTTGACGAGGTCGATGGAGAGGAAGGTCGTCGCGCTGCCGGGACCGCCCCCGGTAATGACGAAGGGTTCGGTGTAGATCATGAAGCTGTCCATGAACCGCAGCAGTATCGCGATCAGCAGGACGCCCTGCATCTTGGGCAATTCGATATAGCGGAAGACCTTCCAGCGGCTGGCCTGATCGATCTCGGCGGCCTGGTAATAGGCCTGCGGGATCGACTGGAGCCCGGCATAGGCCAGCAGCGCGACCAGCGACGTCCAGTGCCAGACATCCATCACGACCAGCGTGATCCAGGCGGCAACGGCGTTCTGGGTGTAATTGTAGTTCACGCCGATCTGGTCGAGGGTGTAGCCGAGAAGGCCGATATCGACCCTTGCCAGGATCTGCCAGATCGTGCCGACGACGTTCCAGGGGATCAGCAGCGGCAACGCCATAAGCACCAGGCAGACCGACGCCCAGAACCCCTTTTTCGGCATCGACAGCGCCACGATGATGCCCAGCGGCACCTCGATCGCCAGAATGATGGCGGAGAACATGATCTGCCGGCCGAGGGCGCCGTGCATGCGCTCCGACGCCAGTATATCCCGGTACCAGTCCAGGCCTGCCCAGAAGAAGACGTTGTTGCCGAACGTGTCCTGGACCGAATAGTTGACGACGGTCATCAGCGGAATGATGGCCGAGAAGGCGACCAGGATCAGCACCGGCAGAACCAGGAGCCAGGCTTTGTTGTTGACCGGCTTTTCCATTACACCGCCTCCCTTTGCGGATCGTCGGTGGCCCCGATCGGCCCGACGCGCCAGTCGTCGACATAGACGTTCACCCGATCCGGGGCGAACGTGACCCGGTTCATGTCCGTTCCGATCGAGTGGCCTTCCTGTGCGATGACGTTTATCTCCGTACCGAAAAAGTCCGACCGGACGATCTGATGGCGACCGACATCCTCGACCCGGCGCACGCTGACCGGCAGGCCGTCGCCGTTCTGCGCCAGGCTGACGAATTCGGGGCGAATGCCGATCTGCACCCGGCCGGTCAGTTTCCCGTAAGCGTCGGCCAATGCGATCTGGTGTCCCCGCACATGGGCGACGTCGCCCTCGACCTCGGCATCGAGCAGGTTCATGCCCGGCGAGCCGATGAAATACCCGACGAAGGTATGCCCCGGCCTTTCGAACAGGGCCTCCGGCGTTCCGATCTGCACCACCCGGCCCTCGTGCATCACGACGACCTTGTCGGCGAAGGTCAGGGCCTCGGTCTGGTCGTGGGTCACATAGATCATGGTGTGGCCGAACTGCTGGTGCAGCGCCTTGAGCTGCGTGCGCAGCTCCCATTTCATATGCGGATCGATGACCGTCAGCGGCTCGTCGAACAGGATCGCGTTGACATCCTCGCGCACCATGCCCCGGCCGAGGCTGATCTTCTGTTTGGCATCGGCCGTCAGGCCCTGCGCCTTGGTTCTCAGAACGTCCTCAAGGCCGATCATGCGCGCGATGGCGTTGACGCGGTCGCGCACATAGGTGGCATCCATGCCCCGGTTACGCAGCGGAAAGGCCAGATTGTCGTGAACGCTCATCGTGTCGTAGACGACGGGAAACTGGAATACCTGGGCAATATTGCGTTCTGCAGTACGGGCATGAGTGACATCGCGGTCGTTGAACAGAATGCGCCCGCGCGACGGCGTCAGAAGGCCCGAGATGATGTTCAGCAGCGTCGACTTGCCGCACCCCGATGCCCCCAGCAAGGCATAGGCCTGACCGTCCTCCCAGACATGGTCCAGTTGCTTCAGCGCAAAGTCGTCGTCAGTCTGCGGCATTGGCAGATAGGAATGCGCCAGATTGTCGAGCGTGATCTTAGCCATCTCTCTCCCCATGGAACCGCAACCGGCTCCGGATTTATTCTTTGGGCCCGAGGCTTGAGACCGGAATCCTGAAACCGGATTCCGGTCTAGGCCGCAATCGCATAGGACGCGGGCGCGACGAGCCGCCCGTCATCCGCGAATACATAAATGTGCGCCGGGTCCAGATAAATCGGCATCCGCACGCCCGGTTGCAGATTCTGGACGCCGTGGACGAGGCCGACCCACCGCTCGGACTCGTAGTCGAGGTGAACGAATGTCTCCGAGCCCGTGATTTCCGTCACCTTCAGCGCGCAATCGAACGCGATCGCATCGGCGCTATGACGGTGCATCTCCAGATGATTGGGCCGGAATCCGGCCAGATATCGGCCATCGTCCAGTCCGGCGAGGGCTCCTGTTGCCGGGCAGCTCTTGCTTCCACCGAAGATCAGCCGGTTGCCGGTCTTGGACATGGCGATGAAGTTCATCGGCGGATCGGAGAAGACCCTTGCGGTCGTCGTGTCGGCCGGATTGCGATAGACCTCCGGCGTCGGCCCGAATTGCGTCACCCGGCCTTCCCAAAGGGCCACCGTGTTTCCGCCCAGCAGCAGGGCCTCTTCCGGCTCTGTCGTGGCATAGACGAAGACGGCGCCGGATTCGGCGAAGATCTTCGGAATCTCGGCCCGCAGTTCCTCGCGCAGTTTGTAGTCCAGATTGGCCAGCGGCTCGTCCAGCAGAACGAGACCGGCGTCCTTGACCAGTGCCCGCGCCAGCGCGCATCGCTGTTGCTGCCCGCCGGACAGCTCCAGCGGCTTGCGGTCCAGCATGGGCGTCAGCCTGAGCATGTCGGCTGTTTTGTGTACGGCCCGGTCGATTTCGGCCTTCGGTTTTCCCATCAGCCGGAGCGGCGATGCGATGTTCTCAAAGACCGACATGGACGGATAATTGATGAATTGCTGATAGACCATCGCCACCTTGCGGTCCTGGACCCGCACGCCGGTAACGTCTTGTCCTTCCCACAGAACGCGCCCGCTTGCGGGCTTGTCGAGACCGGCCATGAGGCGCATCAGTGTCGTCTTGCCCGACAGCGTCGGTCCAAGCAGGACGTTCATCGTTCCCCTGTCCAGGGTCAGCGTCGTCGGGTGCATGTGCACCAGACCGTCCACTGTCTTGCTGACGGCATCGAGCGTCAGTCCCATACCCGTTCCTCCCTTGGACGCACCCGATTACCGGGTGTCGTTCCTGTCGAATGCCGCCCGTATCAAGCTGGCCGGTGGCCGTTGGTCATCCAGTCGTCTATGGCGGCAATCTGTTCCGGCGTCAGCTTCAGGCCGAGCTTCGATCGGCGCCACACCACGTCATCCGCCGTGCGCGCATATTCGCGCGCCATGAGCCAGCGCAGCTCGGCCTCGGTCAGCGTGGCGCCGAAGTCCCGTCCCAGATCGTCGGCGGACCGGGCGTCCCTCAGGATGTCGCGGGCCTCGATTCCGTAGGCGCGGACCAGCCTCAGCGCCCAGAAGTTCGACAAGAAAGGATACTCGCGCTTGAGGTCGGCGGGAAGATCCTTTGCTTTCTCAACCGGAAATGCGCCGCCCGGCAGGGCAACGCCGGCTGTCCACGGTGCGCCGATACGCGGAAAATGCGGGGCAATCCGCGCCAGCGCTGCTTCGGCCAGCCGGCGATAGGTCGTGATCTTGCCGCCGAAAACGTTGAGCAGAACGGGTCCCTGCTCGTCGGTCGACAGGACGTAGTCGCGCGTTGCCGCAGTTGCCGATTTCGCACCATCGTCATACAGGGGCCGCACGCCGGAATAGGTCCACACGATGTCGTCGCGGGTCACCGGCTTTTTCAGGTAGCGGCTGGCGAAGTCGCAGAGATAATCCTGCTCCTCCGGCGTGCAGACGGCGTCTGACGGGCTGCCATGGTGTTCCTGGTCGGTGGTGCCGATCAGCGTATAGTCGATTTCATAGGGGATGGCGAAGATGATGCGCCCGTCGGTGCCCTGGAAAAAGTAGCACTTGTCGTGATCGAACAGCCGCCGCGTCACGATGTGCGAACCCCGAACCAGACGGACCCGCTCGCGTGACTGCACATGCAGCCGGTCGGCAAGAATGTCGCCGACCCAGGGACCGCCGGCATTGACCAGACCGCGCGCCTCAATGTGTTTTTCGACCCCGTCGGCGCCGGTGACGGTGATCCGCCAGAGATCGCCGTCGCGTCGCGCGCTGGTGACCTCGGTCCGGGTCATGATCGTGGCGCCGCGTTCGGCGGCATCGCGGGCGTTCAGGACCACCAGGCGGGAATCGTCGACCCAGCAATCGGAATACTCGTAAGCGCGGACGAACTGGTCCTGAAGCGGTGCCGCCACCGGATCGGTGCGCAGATCGACCGTTCGCGTCCCGGGCAGCAATTCACGGCCACCCAGATGATCGTAGAGAAACAGCCCCAGCCGGATCAGCCAGGCCGGTCGGCGTCCCCGCATCCACGGCATGATCGTCGAGACCAGCCGCGACGTTGGCGTATCGCTGTCGAAGCGCATTCCGGGGTGGAATGGCAGCACGAACCGTAGCGGCCAGCTGATATGCGGCATGGCGCGCAACAGGGTCTCGCGCTCCATCAGGGCTTTGCGAACAAGACCGAACTCGAAAAATTCCAGATAGCGCAGACCGCCGTGAAAAAGCTTGGTCGATGATGACGACGTCGCCTGAGCCAGATCGCCCTTTTCGGCCAGCGCGACCCGCAGCCCGCGACCGGCGGCATCGCGCGCGATCCCGCAACCGTTGATCCCGCCGCCGATGACGAGGAGATCGTAAATGTCGGGGTCAGCTTCCGACGGATTGGCCACTTCTTCCTCCCTATTCTCGACACAATGTTCCCCAGCGATGACGATATGTCAAGCTTGATGTTCGGTTTTGCGCGATAAAGCGTCATTTAGGTAACGAAGAGCAGATATTGCGCCCCGCGCCATCCGCCTCGGGACGTGCGAATCCTCATAAGCGGGGACGGCAATTTGGCTGTTTCGGGAGCGATAGATGTGGTAATCGGATTGGCATCATTCCCCTTCGGTCTTGCAACAGTGCTGAGCGATCGATGGCGTGATGTCGTTTCTTCGGTCGACTGACGGGACAATGGCGCAGATTTTCAGACACCAGGAGATTCTCAAGCTCGCGCGCGAGCAGGGCAACGTGGTCGTTGAGGATCTGGCCGCCCATTTCGGGGTCGCGCTGCAGACGATCCGCCGGGATCTGACCGAGCTCTGCGATGCCGGCAAACTCACCCGCGTCTATGGCGGCGCCATCCTGGCTTCGGGCGTTAGCAATATCGGCTACGAGGACCGGCGCGTTCTCCACGCCCGCGAGAAAGAGAGCATCGCCGCCCGGGTGGCGGCGGAAATCCCCGATGCGGCCTCGCTGTTTCTGAATATCGGCACGACGACAGAGGCCGTCGCGCGGGCGCTGCTGAACCATCGCAATCTACTGGTGGTGACCAATAACCTGAACGTGGCCAACATCCTCGCCTCCAACGAAACCGCCGAAGTCATCGTCGCCGGCGGCGTCTTGCGCCGCGCGGATGCTGGCCTGGTCGGCGATGTGACGCTGGAGATCGTTCAGCATTTCAAGGTGGATATCGCCGTAATCGGCACCTCGGCTCTGGACGAGGAGGGTGATCTGCTTGATTTCGACTTCCGCGAGGTGCGTGTCAGCCAGGCGATCATCCGCCAGGCGCGCCGGACATTCCTGGCCGCCGACACCTCGAAATTCGCGCGGACGGCGCCTGTGCGCATCGCCTCGCTGGCGGATGTCGATCTCTTCGTCACCGACGCGCCGCCGCCGGTGCCGGTGGTGGAGCGATGCCGCGAATGGGGAACCCGGATCGAGATTTCCGACGCCGCGCGTGAGGCATCCCCGGACGGCGCGGCAACAGCCGAATCGGCGTGATCGAAAGGCGGCTGCGGGTCGCTTCGCCCGAGACTTGGGGGCCCGGTTCGCGTCTCGCGCTCTGGAAGTTGCTGCTGCCGAGATCCCGGGTTGGCAACGCGTCACTTCGTGCCGCGCAGCGCCCGGGAATTGGACCGGGTGGGACGCGCCGACCTACCTGATCGCCTTTGACTTGATCAGGGGCCTCGATCCGCAAGAGCCCGGTTCGCGTTTCTACTCGTCTTTCATCTTCAGAGCAGCAATGAAGGCGCTCTGCGGTATCTCGACCTGTCCGAACTGACGCATCCGCTTTTTGCCCTCCTTCTGCTTTTCCAGCAGTTTGCGCTTGCGGCTGACGTCGCCGCCATAGCACTTGGCGGTCACGTCCTTGCGCAGCGCGGAGAGCGTTTCCCGGGCAATCACCTTTGACCCGATCGAGGCCTGAACGGCAATCTTGAACATCTGTCGCGGTATCAGGTCCTTGAGGCGTTCGCACATGCCGCGCCCGCGCCGTTCCGCCTGGCTGCGGTGGACGATCATCGACAGTGCGTCGACCGGCTCGGCGTTGACCAGGATCGACATCTTGACCAGGTCGCTCTCGACATAGCCGTCCATCTGATAGTCAAAGCTGGCATAGCCGCGGCTGATCGATTTCAGCCGGTCGTAGAAGTCGAACACGACCTCGTTCAACGGCAGTCGATAGACCAGCATTGCGCGGCTGCCGGCATAGGTCAGTTCGACCTGTTCGCCCCGGCGCTCCGTGCAGAGCTGAAGGATGCCGCCCAGATACTCGTCCGGCAGCATGATCGTCGCCTTGATCCACGGTTCCTCGATATGGTCGATCTGCATGACCTCGGGCATATCCGCAGGATTGTGCAGCGGCTTCATCGTCCCGTCGCGCATATGCAGGTGATAGACCACCGACGGCGCCGTAGTGATCAGATCCAGCGCGAACTCCCGTTCCAGCCGTTCCTGAATGATTTCAAGGTGCAGCAGGCCGAGGAAGCCGCAGCGGAAGCCGAATCCCAGCGCCGCCGAGGTCTCGGCCTCGTAGTGGAAGCTGGCATCGTTGAGCGCCAGCCGCCCCAGGCTTTCGCGCAGGCGTTCGAATTCGCCCGCATCGGCCGGGAACAGGCCGCAGAAAACCACCGGGACCGAAGGTTTGAACCCCGGCAACGCCTTGTCGCAGCGGCGCTTGTCTTCTGTCAGGGTGTCGCCGACCTTGGTCTCGGTGATGTCCTTGACGCCGGCGGTGATGAATCCGATCTGGCCCGGCTCCAGCGTTTCCGTTATCACGCCCTTTGGTGCCATGAAGCCGACGCGGTCGACCTCGTGGACGGCGCCCGACCGCATGAACAGAATCTTTTGGCCGGCCTTGAGAATGCCGTCGATGACCCGCACCAGAACGACGACGCCGAGATAGGGGTCGTACCAGCTGTCGACGAGCATCGCCTTCAGCGGCTTTTCGCGATCGCCCTCGCGCGGGGGTGGGAGCCGATGGACGATCGCCTCAAGCAGGGCATCCAGACCCAGCCCGGACTTCGCCGAAATCTCCAGCGCGTCATGGGCTTCCAGACCGATGACGTCTTCGATCTGTTGCTTGATTCGCTCCGGCTCGGCCGCCGGCAGGTCGATCTTGTTGAGCACCGGCACGACCTCGTGGTCAGCCTCCAGCGCCTGATACACATTGGCGAGCGTCTGCGCCTCAACCCCCTGGCTGGCGTCGACCACCAGCAGCGATCCCTCGCAGGCGGCGAGGCTGCGGCTTACCTCGTAGGAAAAGTCGACATGGCCCGGCGTGTCCATCAGATTGATCTGATAGGTCTCGCCGTTTTGAGCCGTATAGGAAAGCCGGACGGTCTGCGCCTTGATCGTGATCCCGCGCTCCCGCTCGATATCCATGCTGTCGAGCAGTTGCTCTTTCATCTGACGCTGATCGAGACCGCCGCATTTCTCGATCAGGCGGTCGGCGAGAGTCGACTTGCCGTGATCGATATGCGCGACGATGGAGAAATTGCGTATGTGGTCGAGCTGGGTGCCCATTGGATATCAGTCTCATCTGTCCTGTGCCGGCGCGACCATAGAGACCTGCGCGCCCGACCGCAACGGTCGCCGATGCCGCGTCGTTCCCGAATGGCGCGATTCTTTCGCTCAGGCGTCCAGCGCGCTGGACATCGGGTGCTGTCCGATCGGGCCCCCGGCCGGCGCGATCGTTTCGCCGCGGGCATCCCAGCGGCGCACCGGACCGGCCATGCCCTTTAACGCGCCGGGCGCAAGGGCCGTCAACTGCAGCCGATCGGGATTCTCGTCAGGCATGTAAATTCCATGGGGCGCGGCCGGGACGAACCCGAATCGCGAATAATAGGGCAGGTCGCCGACCAGCAGCACGATTTCGTGTCCGGCTGCCGTCGCCGTTTCCAGCGTGCTGAAGACCAGCGCCGCACCGACCCCGGTGCCCTGGCTGTGATTTGCCACGGCAAGCGGCCCCAGAAGCAGGCCCGGGTGGCCATCCGCGCCGATCCGGATCGGCCAGTACCTGATCGATCCGACCAGACGGTCGCCATTATGTGCCGTCATGGAAAGACCGGCGATCGGATCGATGCCGTCGCGATAGCGGTACGACGTCTTCTGCGAACGGTCCCGGCCAAAGGCCTGGTCGAGCAAAAGATTGATGGCGTGGTGGTCGTCGGGGGATTCCGGCGCGAGCGTAACCATGGAAATAGACCTGTTTTCGGCTGATCGGCAACGTACCGCCGACAACCCGTGCGCCATTTATCAATATGGGCGCGGGGTGCCGACATTCAGACGGGCGGTCTGGGACCGTTGTCCGTTCGTCGTCGCGAAAAAGGTTGGCCGATGCTGGTCATACTATTTCAATCGCGCGGATCGTCCCGGATGTCAAGGTCCGGAACTGTGCCTTGGCGGCTGTTTTCAGGCTATTCCTCGAAGCGCGGTACGCCGGACATCTGCCGGCTGCCGGCGTCATCGGCCGTGGCTGTCATGGCAGCCGGTTCGAGCACCAGCGCGATCAGGACGATCAGGACGGCCGCCACCATGATCGACAGCACGTTCAACCCGTTCCAGCCGAGCAGGCCCAGACCGACGGCCGGCAGCAGGGCGCCGGCGGCCGACGCGATCGCAACCACGAACTCGTTTACGCCCTGCGCTGCGAAACGGTCTTCGCCGCGCACCGAACGGCCGACAAGATAGCTGCCGCCGACATAGAGCGCGTTCCAGGCGAGGCCGAGCAGAACCAGCGAGACGGCAAATGCCGCAACGTCGGTGTCGATCATGGCTACGAGTGATGCCAGAATCTGCAGTACACCGCCGAGCATCAAAAACGCCCTGATGCCGATCCGTTCGATGACCATGCCGGAAAAGAACGACGGGAAGAACATGCACAGGACATGGATCTGGATCGAATAGCTGATGGCGGCAAAGCCGTGGTTGTGGCCGTCCATGGCCAACGAGGCGGCAATCATCAGCAGGTTCATCAGACCGTAGCTGACAGCCCCGGACAGGACGGCGATGGTGAACGGATTAATGCCGAGCAGTGCCGCACGATCCGGAGTGGCGGCTGCGGGGCCGCCACGCGCCCCGGCGGTCCCCGTTCCGCCGGTCCCGGTGGTATTTCCGGCGGCCGGTGTCATGCGAACGGCGCCGACCACGAGCAGTACGGCGGCGGACACCACGCCGATGCCCAGATAGCCGGCGGCGAAGACCGGCATGGCCAGTAGATCAGGCGCCTCGCGGGCGATCAGCGGGCCGAGGATGGCCCCGAACACACCGCCGAACATGACGAGCGACAGCGCCGTGCTGTGCAGATCCGGCGCCGTGTAGTCCAGAACGGCAAAACGGTAGAGGTTGACGGTGCCCAGAAACAGCCCGAGCAGGGCATGGGCGGCGCAGAGCAGCCAAAAGCTCTCGACCGTTACTGCATACCAGCCGACAATGCCCGCCAGCATGCCCAGCATCGCCGCGACCCGAAAAACCGGCTTGCGCCCGAAACGCCCCATCAGACCGGCATTCAGCGGCGCGGCCAGCATCAAGGCAGCGAACTGCAGGCCATAAGGAACGGTCGCGAGGCCGGACGACGGCGCTACCGACTGACCGGCCAGCGCGCCGATGTTCACCGCCACGACGGCGACCGTCAGTCCCAACCCCTGGCACAGGCACAGCATCCAGGCCGACAGGGGAAGGGACCGCAGTTTCGAAATGAACATCATCGGCAGGCGTGTTCCCCTCGGCGACCCCTCAATTGTCGGCCTCCTCGGCCCGCTCGTCGCGGGCGAGGACCTCGATCGGCCGCATCATGTCATTGTCCTCGTGATCCAGCAGATGACAATGAATGACGTACATGCCGGGAAATCCGTACCACCGCATCGCGATCCGGGTGACATAGCCGAATGGCGCCAGCGCGACGTCCTTTGGGCCCCGTTCGGTGGCGGCCGGGGGTTCGGCGGCGTCGAGATCCAGATAGCTGTCCAGCGGCTGTAGCGTGCCGGCGTCGCGGTCATCGATATAGGCCTGGGCGCCGTCTTCGGTGAATGGCACGCGCTCGACGATGCGATAGCTGATCAGGTGGATGTGGAACGGATGGGACTCGTCGGTCAGGTTGATCAGGTTCCACATCTCGGAGTCGCCCAGACGCGGTTTGATCTCGACGGGCGCGTCGAAATGCTTCTGGTTGATCAGGAACAGAAAGTCGTCGCCCTCGTCCAGGGTGATGTCGCGTTCGACCGATACCTCATCCAGGATGCGGGCCAGTTCGCCGTCGTCGGGGACCGGATGGGCCGGAATGCGGCTGTCGTCCGGATCGTCGGCCGCGTCGGCGACCTGGAACTGCATCATATGGGGAAGGTCGACATCGCCGCCCCGCCCCTGGCCGTCGCGCTGCGGGCCGAAGCAGGACGTCGTGTTTTGCAGGACGATGTCTTCGCCGGCATGATCGGTGAAGTCGATCACGATGTCCGCCCGCTCGGCCGGGGCGAGCAGCAGCGACGATGTTTCCACCGTTTCGGCGAGGAAGCCGTCATCCACACCGACCAGATGGAACGGCAGGCCGTTGGACAGCGCCAGTTGCTTGATGCGGAAATTGCTGCCGTTCAGAACGCGGAACCGGTACCGCCGGGGCTCGACTTCAAGGAAGGGAAAGATCGCACCGTTGACAGTGCCGAACTCGCGGCAGACGCCGGGATAAACGAGTGTACCGTCGGCGGCGACGTTGCGATCCTGAAGCACCAGCGGAATTTCGTAGTCGCCGGTCGGCAGATCGAGTTCGGCCTCCAGTTCGCTGTTGCGCAGAAGATAGAACCCCTCCAACCCCGCATAGACGTTGAGGCGCGTATTGCCCATGGCGTGGTCGTGGTACCACAGCATCGAGCCGTCGCCCTGTTCGTCGAGGTTGGGATAATGGTAGCGGGCACGGTTGCCGGGCGCCCAGGTCCAATCGGGAAAGCCGTCCGAGGCGCTGGGCGTGATGCCGCCGTGAAGGTGAACCACGGTGCGCGGTGTGTCGTCGGGCACATGATGGCTGGCGGAAACCGGCAGCCAGTCCGGATAGTGTGGCGGCAGGTCGTTCACCCAGTCGACATAGATTTCATCATTGATCGGTATGTCGAAGGTCGGTCCCGGCCAGACGCCGTTATAGCCGAACACCGGCGTCGGCGGCAGATCTCGGTGGATCTGCTGATCGACCATTTCCATGGTGATCTCGTAAAGCGGCCGCCCCTCATGCGTGCCGACGGGCGCGGCCGCCGGCGGGATCGGCAGCGGGTCGACGAATGGTTCGAGATCGTCCTGAGACAGAGCGTGCGACGGCGCGTCGCCGGACATATGGCCGGCATGGCCGTCGGCAACGCCCGCGCCGTCGCCCGGCGCTGTTGCGCCTGCTTCAGATGTCGCCGTCTCCGCTGCGGATGCACCCGCAACTGTCGCGCACAAGAACGTCAGGCCTGAAAAGGCCCGAAGGAAGTCCGATTTCATCGACCGCATGGTCCGCCCCAGCCTGTTGATTTGATTCGCCCTATCGTAGCAGGGCCGGGGCGCCACTGTCTGCGGTTGTGTCGCCGTACAGGTTTCCCGGTCAGGTCCCCGGATCAGGAACGAAGACGCCCGCCTGTTTGCTTTGTCACCGCAGCAACGATCTTGTCGCTGGCGGCCTCGATTTCCTTTTCCGTCAGCGTCGCCTGGGTCGGCTGCAGTCGCACGGTGATGGCCACGCTTTTCTGCCCCGGTTCCAGACGGTCGCCCTGATAGACGTCGAAGATGCCGACATCGGTGATCAGCACCTTGTCCGCCGCACGGGCCGCGCGGACAATCTTTTCTGCCGGTACATCCGCGTCGACGACGAAAGCGAGGTCGCGGTCCACCGGCTGATAGGCCGACATCGCCACCGGCGGCCGCGCGGCGCCCTGCTGCTTGCGCTTGGGGGCAGGGACGGAGTCGACGAAGGTTTCGGATGCGGCAACCGGTCCCTCGATATCCAGCGCTGCCGCCACTGAGGGGTGCAACTCGCCGAAATGGGCCAGAACGGTCGGGCCGAGCCTGAGGCAGCCGGACCGGCCTGGATGGTACCAGGACGGCGCGTCGGCGCTGACCTGAAGGTTGGCCACCGGGGCATCGAGCAAGGTCAGCACCGCGATGGCGTCAGCCTTGGCGTCGAAGGCGTCGACCGCCCTTGGCGTTGCGGCCCAGTGCCGGGGGCCGGTGTGGCCGGCGCGCAGTGTCGTTGCCGTCTGGATCTGTCCGGCATCCGAAGCGTCCCTGAACAGCGGGCCGACTTCGAACAACGCCGGGTTTTCCTGACCGCGGTCGATGTTCTTCGCCGCTGCGCGGACCAGATTGCCGACGACCGACGGGCGCATGACATCGAGATCGGCGGAAATCGGGTTGACCAGACGCATCGCTTCGTCGTCGAAACCGAACAGCCGGGCATCGCGCTCGCCCATGAACGACCAGGTCACGGCTTCGAACAGGCCGCGGGTCGCCAGCATCCGGCGAACACGTGCGATGCGGCGCTGACCCTCGGACAAAGCCGGCCGGGTTATGACGTGAGGGCGGGGCAGGGGCACGACGGGGATTTGATCGTATCCGGTGACGCGCAGCACTTCTTCGACCAGATCGGCTTCGCCGACGACGTCGCGGCGCCAGCTCGGCGTCGTAACCGTCAGTCCGTTAACGGAAGCGGGTCTGACGTCGAAACCCAGCCGCCGGAGTACGTCGGCCTGCTGGTCGGCTGGTACATCGCAGCCGCCGAGCGTCGCCGTACGGTCGGAACGCAGGGTGATGGTTCGGCGCAGATCGGGTACGTCGCCCGCGATCATGGTTTCCGAAGCCTCGCCGCCGCACAGGTCCAGGATCATGCGCGTGGCGTCTTCGATCCCCGGCAGCACGGTTTCAGGGTCGACGCCGCGCTCGAACCGGTATCGCGCGTCGCTGTTGATCTGCAGCGCCTGTCCCGTCCGCGCGGTCGCCGCCGGGTCGAACAGGGCGCACTCCAGCAGGATATCGGTCGACTGCTCGTCGACGGCAGTGGCGGTGCCGCCGACGATACCGGCCAGCGAGACGACGCCGCTGTCGTCGGCAATCGCGGTCATGCCGTCGGCCAGCCTATAGGAACGGTCGTTGAGCGCGTCGAGCGTTTCACCGGCGCGGGCGGGGCGCAGGACCAGATTGCCTTTGACCTTTCCGGCATCGAAGACGTGCAGCGGCCGGGCCTGGTCCATGGTGAAGAAATTGGTGATGTCGACCAGCGTCGAGATCGGGCGAAGGCCGACCGACCGCAACTTGTCCTTCAGCCATTGCGGGCTTTCGCCGTTGGCCACGCCCCGAATCCGCCGCAAGGCGAAGACCGGCACCGCCTCTTTCATCTCCGGCGCGATGGTGACGCCGACAGGGCAGGGGCCGGCGGTCGCGGCGACGGCGTCGCCAACCATCGGTTTCAGCGTGCCGAAACCGGCCGCAGCCAGATCGCGGGCAATGCCGCGGACGCCGGCGCAGTCGGCGCGGTCGGGGGTCAGGCCAATCTCGATCAGTGGGTCGTTGAGGCCGGCATAGTCGGCATAGGGCGTGCCGACCGGCGCATCGACCGGCAAGTCAACGATGCCCTCATGGGCGTCGGACAGGCCGAGTTCGCGCTCCGACAGCAGCATGCCGTTGCTTTCGACGCCTCGGATCTTGCTTGGCTTCAGGGTCATGCCGGTTCCGGGGACGACCGTGCCCGATGGTGCGAACACGCCGATCATGTCCGCGCGCGCGTTGGGTGCGCCACACACGACCTGGACCTGGTCGCCCCGGCCGTAATCGACCCGGCATACCCGCAGCCGGTCGGCGTCGGGATGCTGTTCGCACGCGGTTACCCGGGCGATCCGGAAAGCCGCGAGTGCCCGTCCCGGGTCGGTCACGTCCTCGACCTCAAGCCCGAGCGCGGTCAGCGCGGTGGTCAGCCGCTCAAGATCGGCATCCGTATCGAGATGATCCTTCAGCCAGGACAGGGTGAATTTCATCGAACCGTTCCGCGATTGTGAACAAGCGTACGCCCGTCGTGTGGTCGGCGGCGCTCAAATGAAGGGGAAAGGCGGCCCAGGCGGGGCCGGCTGCAAAATCGGTGCATCTCAGGCGGTCAGGCCGGCGGCCAGCGACGGTGTGGCCAGGGGCACGAAACCGTAGTGGCGCAGCCAGCGCAGATCCGCCTCGAAAAATGTTCTGAGATCGGGAATGCCGTATTTCAGCATCGCGATCCGCTCGATCCCCATGCCGAAGGCGAAGCCCTGGTACTGCGTGCTGTCCAGTCCGCAATTCTCCAGTACCTGCGGGTGAACCATGCCGCAGCCGAGTATTTCCAGCCAGTCGCCGTGATTGCCCAGCTTGAGTTCGCCGCCGGAACGGTCGCAGCCGATATCGACTTCGGCCGACGGTTCGGTGAACGGAAAAAAGCTCGGCCGGAAGCGCAGCGGCAGGTCGTCGATGCCGAAATAGGCCCGGCAGAATTCGACCAGGCAACCCTTCAGGTGGCCCATATGGGTGTTGGTGTCGATGACCAGCCCCTCGACCTGATGAAACATCGGCGTATGGGTCATGTCGTAATCGGAGCGATAGGTCCGCCCCGGCGCGATGATCCGGATCGGCGGCTTGCCCTTCAGCATGGTACGGACCTGAACCGGGCTGGTATGTGTGCGCAGGACGCGGCCGGCATTCGCCCCGCCCGACGGCGGCATATAGAAAGTGTCCTGCATCTGCCGTGCGGGATGGTCTTCCGGCATGTTCAGGGCGGTAAAATTATTGAAGTCGTCTTCGATGTCGGGACCCTCGGCGACGGAGAATCCCATATCTGCGAAGATTGCCGTCAATTCGTCGATCGTCTGGGTGATCGGGTGTATCCGGCCTGCCGGCTCAGGACGCGGGGGCAGCGATACGTCGATCCGCTCGCGCTCCAACCGGGTCCGCAGCGCCTGCTCGGACAGGGCCGTCTGGCGTTCGGCGATCGCCTCGGCCACTTCGTCCTTGATCCGGTTCAGCGCCGCGCCGCGTTCCTTGCGGGCCTCGACCGAGAGCTCGCCCATCGATTTCATCAGGGCGGTGATGGCGCCCTTTCGGCCGAGTGCGCCGACCCTTGCTGCTTCCAGGCTGTCGAGGTCGGCAGCGTCGCGCACCCGGGCCAGCAGATCGTTGCGTAGTGTGTCGAGGTCTTCCATCCGGCATCATCCCATCCGGCGTCAAATCGGTGTCGGCGCCACCGTGCGGCTCGTCCGGAGTACCGGCGGCACGCGGTTCATGGCCCGCATAGACGCGTTAAAGCATGCGGAGACCGGAACGAGAACGATCAGGGGCGGGAGAGACAGACACGAAAGGGGCCAAACCCACGGCTTGGCCCCTCGTCGAAAGCGTCCCGTCATTGAGAGCGCCCGCTCCGGTTTCCCGAATCAGGCGGCCTTGTCGCGGGCGGCCTGGGCCTGTTCGACCAATGCCTTGAAGGCTTCCGGCTCCTTGACGGCCAGATCGGCAAGGACCTTGCGGTCGACTTCGATGCCCGCCGCCTTCATGCCGTACATGAACTGGCTATAAGTAATGCCAAGTTCGCGCACACCGGCGTTGATCCGCTGAATCCACAAGGCGCGGAAGGTCCGCTTCTTGTTGCGCCGATCGCGATAGGCAAACTGTGCCGCGCGCTCAACCGCCTGATTCGCGATCCGGAATGTGTTCTTCCGGCGGCCGCGATAGCCTTTGGCGGCATCGATTACTTTCTTGTGGCGGGCGTGGGTTGTTACACCCCGTTTCACACGTGCCATTTATAAGGTCTCCTTCGTCACGCGTTCGGCATCATGAACCGTTTGACCCGGCGCGCATCCGCGTCGCACATGATCTTGGTCCCCTGGTTTCGTTCCTTGGCCGACTTGTCCTTGGAAATCAGCCGGTGGCGACGATACGCGCTGTTGAAGCGGACCTTTCCGGTGGCGGTCAGTGTGAACCGCCCCTTCGTGCTGCTCTTGGTCTTCATCTTGGGCATTTTCTCGTCCTCGTCTGACGGTATCACATGGGTGGTCGGGCATGCCCTGGCATTCGGAAACGTCACCGTTCCACAGCCGAGCCACGCCACCCGGTTCGCGAGCGCGCCTTATAACCGTCCCCAGGCTACAAGGCAAGCCCCGTCGATCTTCGCCATTCGTCAGGCCCCACGGATCCGGTGGAACAGATTCCAGGGTCGGGTTCCGGGGCCGGAATGGCGAACCCGTTAACGGGGCGAAAGCACCATGACCATCTGGCGCCCTTCCATTTTCGGCATCTGCTCGACCTTGGCGATTGGATCAAGTTCGTCCCGCACCCGGTGCAGAACGCCCATGCCAATGTCCTGGTGCGCCATTTCACGGCCACGAAACCGCATTGTCACCTTGACTTTATCGCCATCGTCGATGAAGCGACGTGCGTTGCGAAGCTTGATGTTGTAATCATTGTCATCGATATTTGGTCGGAGCTTAATCTCCTTGACCTCGATAACCTTCTGCTTCTTGCGCGCCTCGTTTTTCTTCTTCTGCTGCTCGTATTTATACTTGCCGTAATCGAGCAGTTTGCAGACCGGCGGCTCCGCGTTGGGGCTGATCTCGACGAGATCGAGACTCGCCTCCTCGGCCGCTGCGAGCGCCTCGCGGATATGAACGACACCCACGGCTTCGCCGTCGGCGCCGATGAGGCGAACGCGCATGGCATCGATCTGACGGTTCACCCGTGGTCCCTCACGGGACGGTTGGGTGTTCTGAGGTCCTCTGGCTATGGAAAACTCTCCTGTGTCGGTTTAAGACGGTTGGCCCCGGCCGTAAGGGCCCGGACGGTTGAAACGACAAACACCGCTAACCCGAAATCTTCCATCAAGAAGAGATCGGGCTGCGCGATTCCTGACCAAGTGTATTCACAACGTCTTCCAGAGCAAGGATTTCCTGCGCTTTGCCACCAAGACGGCGCAGCGCGACGGTCCGTTCCTCGGACTCCCTCTTGCCCACGACCAGGATCGCCGGCACTTTCTGAAGGCTGTGCTCGCGCACCTTGTAGTTGATCTTCTCGTTGCGCAGGTCGATCTCGGCCCGCAAACCGGCGCGGCGCAGCGACTCCAGCACCTCGCGGGCGTAGTCATCCGCCTCGTTGGTGATGGTGGCGACGACCACCTGCAGCGGCGCCAGCCACATCGGGAACCGGCCGGCATAGTTTTCGATCAGGATGCCGATAAACCGTTCCATCGAGCCGAGGATCGCCCGGTGCAGCATGACAGGCCGGTGCTTCTGGCTGTCTTCGCCGATGTAATTCGCGTCCAGACGTTCGGGCAGGACGAAATCGAGCTGCAGCGTGCCGCATTGCCAGGACCGGCCGATGGCGTCCTTCAGGTGGAATTCCAGCTTCGGTCCGTAGAACGCGCCTTCGCCCGGCTCCACCTCGAAGGGGAGCCCTGCCGCAACGACGGCGTCGCGCAGGCCTGCCTCGGCCTTGTCCCATACCTCGTCGGACCCGGCGCGAACCTCGGGCCGGGTCGCGAGCTTCACCTTGACTTCGTCGAAGCCGAGATCCTTGTAGACGGTCTGCAGCAGATCGCAGAACGCCACGCTTTCGGGCGTGACCTGATCGTCGCGGCAGAATATATGGGCATCGTCCTGAACCATCTGGCGCACGCGCATGATGCCGTGCAGGCTGCCCGACGACTCGTTGCGGTGACAGCAGCCGAACTCCGCCATGCGGATCGGCAGGTCGCGATAACTCACCAGGCCCTGCTTGAATATCTGAACATGGGCCGGGCAGTTCATCGGCTTGATCGCGAGCACGCGTTCGTCTTCGTCCGCGACCGTAAACATGTTGTCGCGGAATTTTTCCCAGTGGCCCGATTCTTCCCAGAGCGAGCGGCTGATCAATTGCGGCGTGCGCACCTCGCGATAGCCCGACTGCTCCAGCCGGCCCCGGATGTAGCCTTCCAGCGTCCGGTAGAGCGTCCAGCCCTTGGGGTGCCAGAAGATCGAACCGACGGCTTCTTCCTGAAGATGAAACAGCTCCATCTCGCGCCCGATGCGCCGGTGGTCCCGCCGCTCGGCCTCGGCGATCTGTTCGAGATGGGCGGCGAGTTCCTCTTCGTTGCGCCAGGCGGTACCGTAAATCCGCTGCAGCATCGGATTGCGGTGGTCGCCGCGCCAATAGGCGCCGGCCAGTTTGGTGAGCTTGAACCCCTTGCCGATCCGTCCCGTGGAGGGCATGTGCGGCCCCCGGCAAAGGTCGAGCCACTCACCCTGACGATAGATCGAGATCGGTTCTTCGGGCGGCAGGTCCTGGATCAGTTCGACCTTGAACTGCTCGCCACGGTCGCGGAAAAAGGCGATGGCAGCGTCGCGGTCCCACACTTCGCGTGTGAAAGCCTCATCGCGGGCGATGATCTCCGCCATCTTCCGCTCGATCCGGGGGAAGTCTTCCGGCGAAAACGGCTCTTCGCGCGCGAAGTCGTAATAGAAGCCGTTTTCGATCGACGGTCCGATCGTTACCTGTGTGCCGGGAAACAGCGACTGGACGGCCTCGGCCATGACATGAGCCGTGTCGTGCCGGATCAGTTCCAGCGCGTCTTCGCTGTCGCGGGTTACGATTTCGACAACGGAGTCGCGGTCGATGACGGCATCGAGATCGGTCAGGCGGCCGTCGATCTTGACGGCGAGAGCCTTCTTCGCCAGAGACTTGGCGATGGAGCCGGCCAGGGTCCGCCCGGTCACCGGGCCGTCGAACGTTCGCTGTGCGCCGTCGGGCAGGGTGACGACCACGGCGCCGCTGGCGGCGTCGGGTTTTGTGGCGTTTTCCATGGACTCCAAGGCCATCGTTGATCTCGCAAAAGCTAGGGTGACAAATCGTCGTCAAAAGTGAATGCCAGTGGCCGCCGATGCGCATGGCAGATGCGAAAGGTGGCCGGGCAGCGTAGGCTGTGCGCCCCTCGTGTCAAGTCGTCCGAACGGGTATCGGCCGCCTTTGTCGGTCAGCCGCAACTAACAGCGGAAACCGGCGGCGACGGCGCGTACTACCATACTTAATGGCAGCGGCCATCAATCCCAACACCCCATCGCCGCCCCTCATGGCGAATCGGTGGATTGATCGCCCAGTTCGAGCCATGGCGTATGGGCGGTGACTTCGCCGTAAAGGGCCAGTGTCCGGGTCGCCATGCGTTCGCGGGTGAACCGGCCGTGGGCGTTCTCGATCGCCCGTGCGGCCCAGATCTCCCGCTCGGCCGGTGAAAGCGACAGTGCCCGCGTCAGGGCATCGGCCAGTGCCTGTGGGTCATCCGGGTCGACCAGCCATCCGGTTTCCTCGTGGACGACGGTTTCCGGCGGTGCGCCGATCCGGGTCGCGATGACCGGCCGGCCAAGGGCCTGCGCCTCGACGATGACGCGGCCGAATCCCTCCGGCTCGACCGACGCATGGACCACGACGTCGGACAGCTTGTAGGCGGCCGCCATGTCGTCGCAGTGACCGGCAATCTGGACGACGCCAGTCAGGTTCAGCTCCGCGATGGTCTTTTCCAGCTCGCGGACGAAACCGGTCCGACCCTGGTCGTCGCCGACCAGAAGAATCCGGATATCGTCGCGATTGAGCAGCGCCGCCGCACGAATCAATGTCAGCGCGCCCTTCCAGCGGGTCAGCCGTGCGGGCAGCAGGATCACGAATTTGTCGTCGGGCAGGCGCCATTTGGTGGCGAGTTGGATGGAGCGTTCCGGGCTGACGGCATCGGGGCGGAAGACGTCGGTGTCGATCCCCCGGTGGATTACGCGAATTCGGGCCCAGTCGGTGCCATAGACGGTGCGGATATGCCGGGCGACATAGTGCGAAATGGCAATCACGCGGTCGCCTCGGGCCATGACGCTGTTATAGAGCCGCTTTGGTCCCCGGTGGCCGTTGTAGACGCCATGGAAGGTGGTCACGAAGGCAACTTCGCAGCGCTGGGCCGCGAAATAGGCCGACCAGGCCGGAGCGCGGCTGCGGGCATGGACGATATCGACGCCCTGGTCGCGTATGATTTCCTCCAGGCGCCGGATGTTGCGGAAGATCGTCAGCGGTGCCTTGCTTTTGACCGGAAGGGTGATGTGGCGGCCGCCAAGGCGCGCCACCTCCCGCTCCAGCCGTCCGCCGGACGATACCACCAGAGCCCGTCCACCGGCGCGGGTTATGGCACCGACCATATCGACGGTGCCGCGCTCGACTCCGCCGGTATTGAGTTCCGGGACGACCTGCAGCACGGTGGGACCGCCCGCCCCGAGACGGTTTTGCATGGCAAAAGGGTCGGCGCCGGGGTCTTCGGAGATACCGAACAGTCTTGGAAATTGATCGGGCTTCATGCCACCGCCATCACACTAGGCTTCTTGTTTAGAGGATTCGCCAGCGCGAAACAATATTCCCGAATGGGATTACCACGACCAATGGCCGGAACCACATAGTCATGCGCAATTTCTGCATCGCACCATCCGGCACGGCAGGACTTGAGACGTCCGGCCGGCTGGCGCGGGAGGCCACGAATTTCATTGCCTGGTCAAGGCTGGAGCCGCGCGTCGACGGGGCGCCGACACTGGTCTTTCTGCCCGGCTTCCGGTCCAGTATGGACGGGCAGAAAGCGCTGACGCTGCGCGATCGGGCGGCGACGCTTGGCTGCGGTTGCCTGCGGTTCGACTACTTCGGCCATGGCCGCTCGACTGGTGAACCGATGGACGGCACGATCGGACGCTGGCGCGGTGATGCGCTGGCGGTGATCGACGCGGTGGCGCCGGCCGAGGCGAAGGTTGTTCTTGTGGGCTCGTCCATGGGCGGATGGCTCGCCCTGCTGGCGGCAGCAGCACGGCCGGCTCGTGTTGCCGGCATCGCGACCATCGCGGCGGCGCCGGACTTCACCGTCGATCTGCTGCCCGCTCGCCTGACACCGGCACAGCGCGCCACACTCGATCGCGACGGTCATGTGTCGCTGCCGACGCCCTACGGGCCGGACCCGTATCCCGTCAGCCGGGCGCTGCTGACAGAAGGCGGCAACCACCGCGTTCTGGCACCGAACAGCACGGTGCTTGAGACCATCGCGTGCCCGGTGCGCCTGATTCACGGCATATGCGACACGGATATCCCCTGGCAGCGATCGGCGGCCCTGACGGAAAAATTGAGCCACGCGCCGGCCCGGCTGAGGCTGGTCCACGACGGCGACCACCGGCTTTCACGCCCCGTCGATCTCGGCCTGTTGGGCGCGACGGTCGAAGATCTCGTCCGGCTCGTCAGCCGATGAAACGGGTCTGACGGCGCCGGCGGAACAGGAAGAGGAAAATGATCCCGAGACCGAGAAAGATGGCGCTGGCGGGCCACAGCAACAGTGTGACGATGACCGGGTCCCAGATTTCCGGCAGCAGGTAGCGCTGGATGAAGGCCTGGGTGACGCCGATGCTGCCCCGGTCGATGTTGAACCAGAGCTGTCCCGCCGAAGTGAGCGTAAACGCGCCTTCGTTGGCCCAGGCCAGAATGTCCAGGGCGAGGACGACCAACGCCAGAAGCACGAAGATCCAGCCGATGAAGCGTCCGACGATCATATTGCAGGGTGTCCCGGGAGAATTCGTGGCAGATCGAATGATGCAGGAGTGTAGCCCTCGCCATTGGGACGGATGCAAGCGCGCGGGTCAAGAGATGTTTGCGCCCGTTAACGTATCAATACCTCCGAAACGGCGGGGCCGGTTCGCCGACCGCGACAATGCGCTTGCATCGGCGCCGTCAGATGATTAGGTTCCCGCTCGCTGCGGAGAGATGGCCGAGCGGTCGAAGGCGCACGCCTGGAAAGCGTGTATACGGTTTACGCCGTATCGAGGGTTCGAATCCCTCTCTCTCCGCCAATACTCCTTTTATTGACATCTCGGAAAAGCAGAAAACGCCCAGAAATCAAGGCGTTAGCGATGGCGTTTGTCTACGTCGACCCATCGTGATTTACTGCGAACGCGTGTCAGTGTGTACAACAACATGTACCATGGATCTGGGGGGTCGGGATGGCGGCGACGGGCAAGCTGTCCGCGCGAAAGGTGGCGACGGTCAAGGAGCCGGGTCGTTATGGCGACGGTGGGAACCTCTGGCTCAATGTCGGGCCAACCGGGGCGAAGTCGTGGCTGGTCCGATATCGGTTCCAGGGCCGGGCCCGCGTCATGGGCGTCGGTTCGGTGGATCTGGTGTCGCTGGCCGAGGCGCGCGAAAAGGCACTGGCCGCGCGCAAGCTGCTCGCCGGCGGTATCGATCCCATGGACCATCGGAAGCGCCAATTCGAAGCGTCGGCCATGGATGCCGCCCGGGCGATCACATTCGAGACAGCCGCCGAATCCTATATAGAGGCACACGAGGCTGCCTGGCGCAATGGCAAGCACAAGGGCCAATGGCGATCGACGCTGAAGACCTATGCCTATCCGGTGTTCGGCGACAGGCCGGTGGCTGACGTCGATACCGACCTGGTGCTAAAGGCAATCGAGCCGATCTGGTCGAGCAAATCCGAAACCGCAAGCCGGCTGCGTGGCCGCATCGAATCGGTATTGGATTGGGCAACGGCTCGCGGCTATCGGGAGGGCGAGAACCCGGCCCGCTGGCGCGGTCACCTTCAGAACATCCTGCCGGCCAAGTCGAAGGTTCAGAAGGTCGAGCACCACGCGGCGCTACCATATGCCGAGTTGCCGGCTTTCATGGAGGCGCTGCGCGAACAGGTGGGGACCAGTGCCCGGGCGCTGGAGTTCGCGATCCTGACCGTCGCCCGGACGTCAGAGGTCCTCGGCGCGACATGGGATGAGATCGATCTCGATCGCGATGGCGGCGCCGTCTGGACCATTCCGGCCGACCGGATGAAGGCCGGCAAGGAACACCGCGTCCCGCTGCCGCCAGCAGCCGCCAGGATCGTTCAGGACATGGGCACCATGTTCGGCCGGACCGGCTATGTCTTCCCGGGCCAGCGCAAGGGCAAGCCGCTCAGCAACATGGCGTTCCTCATGCTTCTCCGCCGGATGGGTCGGGGCGATCTGACGGCGCACGGGTTCCGATCGACGTTCCGGGATTGGGTCGCCGAGACGACCAGCTACCCCTCCGAAATCGCCGAACAAGCACTCGCTCATATTGTCGGGTCAGCGGTCGAGCGGGCCTATCGGCGCGGCGATGTCTTCGAAAAGCGGCGGGCGTTGATGGCGGATTGGGCTCGATCGGTTAATCAATAGAGAAGCTTGCTCTAGCATCGCCTATTTTGGAGATGGGTCGGTTCGATCGCAAGAAGTGGAGAGGCTGCCGGAGAACGACCGGATATCTTGCTGCCGTGAACGAAACCAAAAGGATACACGGCACATGACTACACTCGACGGCAAGGTTGCCATTGTCACCGGCGCATCAACTGGAATCGGACGTGCGATCGCGTTGATGTTCGCCGAACATGGCGCAGCGGTTGTTCTGACCGCACGACGCGAAGCTCAGCTCGAAGAGGTCGCAGACGTCATCCGCAGCAAGGGCGGCCAGGCACATGTATCTGCTGGCGACATTGGCAGGACGGAAACGCACGAGCAATTGGTCACTGATGCGGTGCGCGAATTCGGTGGCCTCGACATCGCCATCAACAATGCGGGCACGGTGGGACCGCTCGGACCGCTCGCCGAAATCTTGCCTGAAGACTGGCAGCGAACGCTGACCGTGAATCTGACGGCTGCGTATCTCGGGGCTCGCAGCCAGATACCCGCCATGCTTGAACGTGGCGGCGGGTCGATAGTGTCCACGTCCAGTTTCGTGGGGACGAGCGTCGGCCTTCCCGGCATGGCTGCCTATGGAGCATCGAAAGCCGGTTTGATGGGGTTGGTGAAAGGGATAGCGGCGGACTATTCCGCCCGGGGCATCCGTGCGAACGCACTTCTGCCGGGTGGCGTGGATACCGAGATGGCAGGCGATCAAGGCCAGAAGGATTGGGCGGCTGGTCTGCATGCCATGAAACGGATTGCTCAGCCTGACGAGATCGCATCCGCCGCCCTTTTCCTCGCCGGCCCCATGGCAAGCTTCGTTACAGGCTCAGCTCTGTCGGCCGACGGCGGCAACGCTGCTGTAAAGTAAGAAGCGCGCCGAGCAGTGCGAACGTCGTGGAGGTAGCGCCGAAACTGTGCCTCCAGAGCGGCCCTGGATCTAACCGGTCCAGGTCACTGTGGGAGCTGCGCCTCAACCAGTTCGCGCACTCCCGCTTCGGACAATCCGAGCCGCCGGGCGGAATCGGGGACATGGTCGAGGACGTAGTTGACGGCCTCGGCCGTGGCCCGGCTGCGGACGTCGATGTGGCGATGCGCTCGGCCTTGCCGCAGGCTTTTGGCGTACTCTCAGGACGCCCGAGACGCTTGCAATATTGACAGGACTCTAGTCAACTCCATGTCGCTTTTCTCCCTGACAGCCTTGCTCCCAGAATTAATGATTGCATACCCGAGATCATCATTCCGCATTTCCCGCAACTCACTAGCAATTTTACGAGAGTTTTCGAAACTATCTCTCTTAGTCACATAACTGTAATGAATAAAATGAATATATGATCTCTGTTCCGGAGATAAATGGTGACGACCTCCCGGGTCACGAGCAAACTCGTTCTCATATCTATATCCAATCTCCTCAAAAACTCCAATTAGAAATAAATTGCACACTAAATTATAATCATCATCGTTAACTTTATCTATATGCGGTATAGACATTAACTCATTGTTCGCAATTATCTGTCCACCTTCATGAATTATTTTATACATTATACCTTTAATTCTATTTTCATAATCGGCTTCTTCTGACTTTTTCTTTTTACTCATAAACAACCGTCTAACAGAATCTCTTAGAGAGCGCTGAAGTAACATACCATTTAAATTGGCCGGCATTTCATTCATAGCAACCACATCCTAGCTATTCATGAACGACAATCGGTTGGATCTTGAGCATAAGAACTTCAATTCCAAAACAGCTCCCTCAGAACTTAATTTCGCCGCAATGCCCAAAGAAGTAGTTTGATGATCCGGTCGGTCAGTGCGAGGGGATTTGGATCGAGAATGGCATGAACAGCGAGTTTTGGGTCGAAAAATACCACAGGGGCTGACTAGTGTCAGCCCCGGCAACCTCTGATAATTTACCCTTCCAGCCGCGCCTCGACCATCTCCCGAACCCCGGCTTCGGACAATCCGAGCCGCCGCGTGGAATCGGGGACATGGTCGAGGACGTAGTTGACGGCCTCGGCCGTGGCGCGGCCGCGGACGTCGATGCGGGCGATGTCTTCGCCCTTACCGCGGGCATTAGCGATCGCACGTCGGGCGCCCCAGGACGCGGCTTCCTGGACGCGGCGGGCGAGGGTATCCTCGACCCGCACGCCGACCAGCTCGCCTGCGCGCTTGATCAGCCAGCCGGCCGCGGTGCTGACGCCGGCGACGCCGAGCGTGATGGCGAGATCGATGACGGGAGTCAGATCGATTTCGGTCATGGTCTTTCCTTTCGAGTTAATACTTCTAGATGAGGCTTCGGGACAGTAGGCCGCCGGCAGGCATACTCATCGGCGAGCCGGCGGCGTGGTTGCTTCCGATGATTGTGGTTGGCGGCGGGTGCGATCGGGGTTATAGGGGGCGACAGATGGCCGATCGCCTTCGATGGCGAGGCCTGCCTGGGCATGGCCATCGGCAGTCCCCGTCACCCCAACGATCGAGGTAAGGATGAACTGTCGCCGCGGACCCTCCGGGCGTGATGGCCTGCCCTGTGGCGGCGACGTGGCCCGGTTCGATGGTCTCGGCGCGGTCAGGATCGGCGGCGAGACGGTCTATTTCGACACGCAGCGCCGTCCGATCCGGGCCGGCGACCGCGTCGTCGCGAGCATTCGTGTCGGGACCGACGAGACGACGGTGCTTTGTGTCGGTGATGCCGTCGACGGAGAAGCCGGAGCGGGCGAGCCAACCGATATCAGGATCATCGGCGGCGGCGTGGCGTCGGGCCAGATACTCGGCCGCCTGGTCCCTGCGCTTCAGGTCATCAAGTAGGGGTTCCGGTTCGTCGAAGTCTCAGTGTGGGACGGTCAGACATTGCTGATGATCAGCTCGCGCGCCGGCGCGGTACTGCCAGTCGCCTTGACGCTGTAGCGGGTGGCGACCGTTTCCTGCTCGAAGCCGGCGAAGATCTCGCGCAGCGCCGGCCTGTCATTGAGGGACAGAAGGAACCGGCCCTTGATCGTGGCCAGGATTTCCGACAGCCGGGCGAAGTCGTCACGGCCGAACATCCCCTTGCCGTAATCCGTCTCGCAGCCCCAGTACGGCGGGTCGAGATAGAACAGCGTGCCCGGCCGGTCGTAGCGCGGGATGAACCGCTCATAGGGCAGACATTCCACCGTCACCCCGGCGAGCCGGGCGTGGACGTCCTCCAGCATCGGCCCCAGCCGGGTCAGGTCGAACCGGCCGGGCCTTTCCGGGGTAACACCAAAGGTTCGCCCCGCAACTTTTCCCCCGAAAGCGGTAGCCTGGAGGTAGAGGAACCGGGCCGATCGCTCCAGGTCGGTCAGGGTCTCCGGGTCTGTGGCGGTCAGCCGGTCGAACTCGGCCCGGGTCGTGATCTGGAACCGGATCATGTCGCGGAACGCCGGATAGTGACGCTGGATCACTCGGAAGAAGGTCGCCACGTCGCGGCTGTAATCATTGATCACCTCGGCCTTCGGGGCCGAACGGCGGCGCAGGAACACACCGGCCATGCCGACGAAGGCCTCGGCATAGGTGGTGTGGGGGATCGCCTCGATGCGCTCGGTCAGGCGCCGGGCAAGGTTGCGCTTGCCGCCCAGATAGGGCGCGACCGGCAGGGTCGGGGTGACCGGCCGCATGTCGTCGAAGGCGGTATCGCCGGTGGCTTCGGAATTCATGGTCTTCTCTTGGGTTCAGGCACAAAAAACCCGCCGAAGGGCGGGCGGATGATTGGTCGTGAGGAAGGGGCTCAACCGGCGACAGCGATGGCTTCGGCCGCGCGGCGGGCGGCGACGGTGCGGCGCGCCCAGCCGAGCCCGAAGGTGCCGAAGTGGCCGAGCTGGCCGTAATAGTGCAGCCGCCTGGCGGTGATCTCGTCCAGCGTTGCCGGGTCGTCACCTTCACGGCGGGCATAGCTGATCGTTTGCGGCCCGATCTTGCCGTCGACGATGGCGCCGACCGTCTGCTGCAGGATCCGCACCGCCCGGTCCGGGCCGGCATTGACGCCCATGTCGAAGGTGATCAGCGCCAGTGCCGGCGTCAGCTCGTCGCCCAGCACGGCCTGCCAGTAATCGTCGCGATAGATCGCCCGGACGGTGGCGGCCGGGATCGCCTTCAACTCGTCGACCGTCGGCGTATGGTGACCGTGCCGGCGCGCCCACCGGCGGAAGGTGGCCAGCGTGATGCCCTGGTTGGTGGCGCCACCCGGATCTTCGGGGTGGTCGACGAAGCCGCCCTCGTGCTCCAGGACGAAGGCCAGCGCGGAATCGAAGGGGGTCATGGTGGATGATCTCCTGTTGCCGTGGGGAATAGGGTTCGGGCCTCAGCGCAGCATTTCCTGCAGGCCGAGAATCATGGCGGTGATGGTGCCGCCGATCAGGGTGGTGAGAATCGCGCGGCGGGTATGACGCCCGACCGCCTCGTGGGTCTCGCGCTGCCGGCGCAGGAACTGCCGATCCTTCTGGTATTCCGGATCCGACGAGCGCAGGCGGGCCTCGCGCAGCCAGTCGGCATCCTGACGGACCGAGCGCGGGTCCTGGGCATCGAAGCCAAGCCGCTCCAGGACGTCGGCGACCGCCCGCCGGGCCGTCGCTTCGGCGGTCTCCTGAACGATGCGGTGCAGATAATCCTCGCTCAGCTGGGCTGCGGGCATAGGGGGAACGTTCGGCCGGATCTCGGCCGTCGCGGAATCGCTCGCCGGCATGGCGGCCTCCTTTGTGGTGTGGATGGCTATCGGGTGGGGTCGGTGTTGTTCAGAGTGCGTCGGCCGGGCCGGTGGGGGCCGATCGCACTAGGGCGGCCACGTTGCCCTGTTCGGGCTGTTCTTCGGCGGCGATTTCGGTGGTATAGCCGTCGCTGCCGATCCGGTGGTTGACGCGGGTGATGCGCCAGCGCAGCGGCACGCCCGGGCGCCAGCCGGTGAGCGTCAGACGCGCCTCGGCCTGGATCTCCGGCCGCCCGGCCATCGACAGCGACAGTTCGGATTTCGAGCGCGCGGCGCTGTTGCTCTGGCTGGCCACCGCCGCGCGGGCGGCGGCTTCGGATTCGTGCAGGGTGGCGATGTCCTCGAATGGCTCCCGGCCGCGATCGACCGACCGGCGCTCGCCGGCTTCGTCATCCCACCACCAGGCGCGGACGCCGCCGCCGGATCCCTCGGCCGAACCCTTCTCGCGCCGGGCCGCATGGCTGTACGACCAGGTGTCGACGTCGCCGGGCGCCAACGCGGTCCCCGCCAGCGGTTCGCCGGTGACGGCCGAGGCGTTGCCGCGCCGGGCCAGCACCAGATAGTCGCCCAGCGGCCGGGCAACCGCGTCGTGATCGCGGGCCAGCCGGTTCAGAAACGCCAGATCGGATTCCGCCTGCTGGTCGGCATGGGCGATTGGCAGCGCGTCGAGATCGGCATCGACCCGAGCCTCGAGCTCATGACCGGCCGCGACGGTGCGGGCGATGTCGCCCAGCGTCTGCCGGTGCCAGGACCGGGTCCGGCGGGCGCGGATCGGTCCGGCCAGGGCGGCGGCCGTCGCCCCGATGTCCAGCACGGCCGGCGGTGCGGACAGCTCGCGGTCGTCGACCTCGTAAATCCCCATGCGGACCAGGCCGGTCTCGCGATAGCCGATCGAGACCGTCAGCCGGGTGGCTATCGCCGGCAGCGCGGCCACGGTGCCGTCGGGATAGGGCCGGTCGTCGAGCACCAGCGCCAGGCGGTCGGACTTGTCCTCGGCCTCGTCGGTGATCTCCAGGCTGATCAGCCGGTCGCGCAGGCGTGCGGTGACGTCGACCGAATCAGCCTCGATCCGGAAGTCGGGTGTCCAGTGGGTGGGCATGGATCATCCCCAGATGCGGGTGACGCGGCGTTCGGGGGTGGTCGGCAGCGGCGGCAATGTGATCTCGACGCCGGCCGGCAGGATCGGGCCATAGCCTTCCAGGTGGCGATTGGCGGCGATGACGCGCTCGACCACGCCGTCGGTGCGGCCGTAGTGCCGCCAGACGATGGCATCGATCATGTCGCCGTCTGTCGTGCGGTGGGTGGCGGCCGTCATGCCGTATCCTCGCCGTAGCAGACCAGCCGCACGCCGAACTCGACCTTGCGCGGGCTGCCGTCGGGATGGAAATGGGTTTGGGTCTCGGTCACTTCCGTGATGCACCACAGCCCCCAGACGCGGCCGGTGCCGTCGACCATGTCCAGCGGCTCACCTCGGCTGGCCATCGCTCGCATGGCGTCAACCTGGCCGAGACCGCCCCGGTGATAGGGATAGATCACGCCGTCGAGCTTGATCTCCGGCGCATCGGGGCCAGTGAACTGCTGGGCCGGCCGGCGGCCGAGCCGGTCCTGGGCCTGCCACCGGTACCGCTCGCCGCGTTCGAGGCTCTGATAGGCGGCGGTGCCGAGCTCGAAGCGATAGTCGCCGAGTGCCATCAGGGGCATGGTCTGATTCCCTCGTTCGTCCGGTGCTCAATCATGGAATGACGCCCGCGCGGTCCGGGCCGCGTCGGTGGCGGAGCGGCGCAGGCCCTGGTCGACGGCTTGGCGGATGGATTCCGGATTGCCGTTCTGGACCTGGATGACGATCGCGCCCTCGCTGATATTGACCGTCACGTCGGGCTGCGGCTGTTCGACCGCCTCGGCCAGCTGGGTAATGGTCGGGCCGGACAGCGACGTCTCCGGATCGTCCAGGTTCCGCAGCTGCGCCTGGATGCCGGCATTGTCATCTTCCATCGCCGTCAGCGACTGTCCCAGCCCCTCGAGCTCCCGCATCGCGGGCCCGGCGGCGCCGGCGTCGATGGCAGATTCCACGGTCGGCATCGAAACCGCCTCGACCGCCGGCGACGTCGGCATCGGGATCGCCGGCATCGCGGCCGCGGTCGATCCGGGGGTGTAGGCGGCGACCGTGGGGGTCGTCGGCGTGGCGACGCGGAAGCGATCGAGATCGACGCCCGGCCGTTGTGCCGTATCGTTCGCGATGTCCGGCACGTCGGGCAGCGTGAGCTGGTTGGCGGCTTCGCGCCGGATCCGTTCGTTTTCCGCCCGCAGCCGGTCGCGCTCGCGCTCGAAGGCGGCTTGGTATTCGCCGCGGTTGCCCGGACCCGGGCCATTGCCGGCGCTTTCCCGGCGGGCGGTCTCGGCTGCCTGCCGTTCGATCTCGCTGTCTGACAGCGGCGTTGCCGTCACCTCGATACCCAGCTTGTCCTTGACCAGATCGGGCATCCAGTCGAGCAGCGACGTGATGGCGCCGGTCAGCCAGTCGGTAAAGCTGTTCCAGGCGCCGGAAACGCCGTCGGCCAGGGCGCCGATCCATTCCCGCCCGAGGGCGAACATATCGATGCCAAACAGGCTTTCGACGATGCCGTTGACCGCCCGCGCCACTATGGCACCGGGATGCCAGTCCCAAAGGAATCCGGTGATCGCGCTCAGGGCGCCGCCGACCGTCTCGCTCAGCCAGTTCCAGAGGCCGCTGAACCACGCGGCCACGCTGTCCCAGTTGCTATAAATCAGATAGGCGCCGGCGGCGAGCGCGGCGACGGCGCCGATGACCAGTCCCACCGGCGACAGCATCAGCGCCAGGCCGGTCGCCATCCGGGTGACGCCCAGCGCCGCCCCGATCAGGCCGCCCTTCATCACCAGCGTGGCGATGCTGACGGCGGTCATCGCGACCCGCAGCGCCAATAGCCCGCCGACGGTATAGCCTATCCACCGGGTCAGGGTCGGATAGCGTTCGGCGAGATCGGTCACCCAGTTGGCGGCAACCGCCAGTTTCTCCGCCAGATCGGCCAGCGCCGGCAGAAACAACTCGCCAACGGTGATCGCCACGCTCTCGGCCGCGCTGCTCAACCGCCGCAGGGCGCCGCCGGTGGTATCGTCCATACGCGTGGCGAGGTTCTGGGCCGCGCCCTCGGCGTCGGACAGTTCGTTGATATAGGCCGAAAGCGAACCGTCGATCGACTGGTTCAGCAGCTGCTGAACGGCGGCGGCCGGCTCGCGCCCGAAGATCCGCGTGATGGTGGCGGACAGTTCGGCACTGCCCATGCCGTCGACCTGGTTGGCCAGATCCGCCAGAATATCCGGCACGGCGCGCAGATTGCCGTCGGCGTCCGACGCCTCGACACCCAGATCGGCGAGCGCGTCGGCCGCTTCGCCCACCGGCGAGGACAGCCGCGAATAGACCGCATTGAGCGCCGTGCCCGCCCGGCTGCCCTGGATGCCGACATCGCCCAGCATGCCGGCCATGGCCGCGACCTCCTGCAGCGAGGCGCCGGCGCTCGATGCGGCCGGGGCGACATAGGCCATGGTGTCGCCCAGCATCGCGACGTCGACATTGGCGGAGGTCACGGTTGCCGCCATGGTGTCGGCGACCGTGCCCATCTCGCCGGCGGACATGTTGAAGCCGCTGAGAATGTTTGAAGCGATGTCGGCCGTCCGGGCCAGATCGGTCCCGGCGGCGATCGACAGGTTGACCAGGTCGGGCGTGGCGGCAAGGATCTCGTTGGTGTCCATGCCGGCCATGCCCAGATAGCCCATGGCGTCGGCCGCGTCCGATGCGCCCACCGGCGCCACCCGGCCGATCTCGCGCGCCGACTCCGACAGCCGTTCCATGTCCGCGCCGCTGGCATTGGCGACGGCGCCGACCCGGGCAATGGAATCCTCGAACGCCACCGCCGGGCGCATGGCGCCATAAAGGGCCATGCCGATGCCGACCGCTTCCATGGCCTGGCCGTGGCGTTCGGACAGGGCTTCGCGGTTCCGGCGCCCGGCTTCGCTCAGGCGATCGGACAGGACGCGCACCCGCCGGGCGGCCGCGTCGGCCGCGCGCCCGATCCGCTGCAGCCCCGTCGCCCGGCCGATGCGGCTGGCCAGGGACCGGATCCGGCGCAATGGCGCCGACAGCCGGCCGATCGACCGGGTGATCCGCTGCAGCGGCGCGGTCAGCCGATCGATGGCCGAGATGATGACCTGAACCCGCGATCGGGAACTAGACATGGCGGGGTTCTTTCGTCTGGCTCATGGCCTGGTAGCGCTTGACCGCCTTGTCGTGCCACAAGGCAAGTTCCGACACTTCAAGACGTTCCAGGTCGGCGAGCGGCCAGTGGAAGACGGCGGCGATATCGGCCATGGCCTCGCCGACGCCTTCCGGGCCGAGGGTCAGCGCGACAAAAAACCGTCGATGATCTCGCTGGCGCGGTTGATGTCCTCGCCGTCGAGCAGATCGGTTTCGTCGGGGGCGATGCCGGTCAGCTTCGCGATCAGCCACAGGCTCTGATCGATCTGCGATCCCTTCAGCTTCCCCATCTGGCGCAGGTCGCGGCCAGTGGGACGGCGGAACTCCAGTTCACGCAGCACCGTGTCGTCGGTGCGTGTGATCGGGTGGTTGAGGGTGAGCGTATTGGCTGCGCGTTCGGTCATGGGGATGGTCCTTTCGATGGAAAGAGGACGGGGGGATTGGAGGGTCAGAGACCCAGGGCAGCCCGCTGGTCGGCGAGCTGATCGATGCCACGGATGCGCCGGATCATGTTCTCCAGGTCGATCTCGATCACGTCGGTGCCGGCCTGGGTGAAGCGGTAATAGGCGAGGGTGGCACTGACCTTGAGCGTGGCGCGGTCGCCGGCCTTGACGCCGCCGGGTTCCAGGCCGCGCCACAGGCCGCGCAGCTGGATCCGGATCGGTTCCACCGGCCCGCCCTGCGCCTGGGCGGCGGCGCGCAGGGTCACGGGCTGGTTGCTGGTTCCAAGAAGGCCCAGCAGGTCGGGGTCCCAGTCGGCGAAGGTGGCGGTGAACTCCATCTTCTCCATGCCGAGCTCGACATCGACCGGAGCATCCATGCCGCCGCCGCGGAACTCGTCGGTGTTGAGATTGAGGCTGGGCAGTTCGGCTTCCTCGACCCGGCCGGCAAAGCCCTGGCCGTCGACGAACAGGTTGAAGTTGCGGATGACGCGCGGGTGTTTCATGCGACCAGTTCCTCCAGATAGCCGTCGGTCATCATCGACCGGAACGTGATGTGTTCGGCCGGATACGGCGCGGTGAAGTCGAAGTTGAAGTAGACCTTGCCCTGACTGATGTTGGCGGGCGTGTTGAGGTCGGGATCGGGCCAGCATTCGCCGCCCAGGATTGCGCCGCGGGCCTTGAGGCTGCGCAGATAGCCGTTCACGCCTTCGGTCACGTCCTCGATGTAGGTCCGGGAGATGGCGCGGTCGACCGCCCAGAGATGCGCGCGCTGGACCGACTCGTTGACCATGTCGGCGGTGCGCCGGACCGACAGGAACGCCCAGCGCGGATCCGACGAACAGGTGCGGTTGCCCCACAGCCGATAGCCGTTCTCGCGGATGACGGTGGCGACGTCGTTCTCATTCAGATAGTTGGCCCGCGCATTGCGGTCGCCGAGCCGGAAGTCAACCGGCCGCGCGGTGCCGATGATGCCGAACAGCTCCTGGTTCGATGGCGACCACCAGAAGCCGCGCTCGGCGTCGATGCGGGCGATCAGCCCGGCCACGGCGGCACTGACCGGAACCGTGCGGATCCCGCCGCGATCGACCCTGACATGCGGATCGACCAGGAACACGCGCGCGCTGCCCCAGTCGCCGCGATACCCGATTGCCGCCTCGTCAGTCGTGTCCGGGCCGTCGGCAATGATGGTGGCGCGCAGTTGCCGGGCGATCGCCTGCAGGGCGGCGACCACCGGGTTGGCCAGCAGCCGGTCGGGATCGTCCGGGTCGGGCGGGCGCTGATGGGTGAAGCCCGGCGCGATCAGCAGGCGCGGCGTCAGCCCCAGCCGGGACTGCGCGGCCTTGAGCGCATGCACGCCGGTATAGGCGTCGGTCTCGGCATCGACCCCCCCGATGACATTGGCGCGGGTGTCGCTGTCGTCGCTGCCCTCGGCCACGCGGATGACCACGACCATCGCGCCGACCTGGTCGAAGATCGAGGCGAGCGCGTCGGGCAGTGTACCGGCCTCGCCCAGTCTGGCCGCCTCGCGGCGGCTGCCGGCGACCAAGACAGGCGTATCCATCGGGAACACCTCGGCATCGGCGTCCGGCGCGGTGCCGACAACGCCGATGACGCTCGAGCGCACCGTGCGGATCGGGCGCGGGCCGTGGTCGATCTCGACGACCTCGACGCCGTGAAGAAAGGAATCGGGCATACGATCTCCTGCGGTTGAGCAAAAAAAAACCCGCTCGCTGGCGGGTGGTGTTAGGAAGGCGCACGAGTGACGGACCCACGGAGACGAACACGTGCCTGATGACCGCGAACTGTCGTTCGCCCAAGCCATTCGCCGGAGCGTCGATCAGTTGACGCCGGCTGCGGTTTCACGCCGGGTAAACGCCGGTGAGAACCCGGTGCGGGTCTGGCGGGAGCATCGCCGAATGACGCTCGAGGGCCTGGCCACCGCCGCCGGCATCGGCACGGCCTATCTCTCGGAGATCGAGACCGGCCGAAAGGACGGCAGTCTGTCGGTGCTGAAAGCCATCGCCGGAGCCTTGCAGGTCGATCTCGACGATATCGTTTAGCGGGTTTCGGACCGGGCCGGGTCGTTTACGCTTTCGGGCGAAGGCACGATTTGGCCGTCGCGGATGACCAGCCGGTCGATCGGATAGCCGGCCAACGCCTCGGGGATCGGCACGGCGCCGGGCAGTCCTTCGGCCCCGTCGCCATCGACAATCGAGACGACGGCCTCGCCATTGGAAATCGCAAAACGCATGGAAGGGTATCCTCTCAAGCCGTGAAGTGGAATCGGCCGACGATGTAGATGCGGTCCGTCGATAGATGGAACGGGCCATCACCGCCGCGATAATCGGAAAAACCCTGGATCTCGGCGCCGTACCGGTTGACCTCGGTAAGGGTCATGTTATTCGCGACGCCTGAGGTTGCCGGCTGAACTTCGTAGGCATAAAGGTTGCCCCAGCCGACGACGCCGCCAAAGGACCGCAGACGCGGTACACGGCTCCAGTTATAGGGGGCCGAGGCGATGGTCGCCCGGATCGAGTTGCTGCCGGTGATCAACTCGAAGCGGTTGCGGAACGGTGGATCATTGGAATAGATGGCGCTTTGCTCGTTCCAGGTGAGCGTTGCGCGATTGATCAGCGGCGTGACGGCCGGTGTGTTGGCGCCGCCGGTAACGACCCGCGCCACCAATGCGTCGTCATAGCCGGTATCGAAGACACTGTGATCCTCGGCCCGGCCGTGGGGATTGTAGGCCGGATCGCTCAGGTCGCGCAGCACCAGCCGCCCCGCCGGCCATATCGTTGGCTCGACGTTATGCTGTCCCGGCGCCAGCCAACGCAGGTGATAGGTGCGGTTCGGCGCCGTCGGGAAGTTTCTGTCAGCAATGGTGCCCAGATCGAACCGCCGGCCGCCACGATGCAGCAGCGTCGCCGCCCCCGTCGTGATGCCGCCATGTTCGGCCGAGACCGGCAAACGGCCGCCCCCGGTCTCGATTTCTGGAAAGATGGGGGCGAGGCGATAATCGCCCATGGTCGCCGCCAGGGCCTCGCGGGCCGCGCGGAGGTCGCCGATCGATTGCTCGACCTCGTCGCGCATCGTCTCGATCGCCTGCGTCAGATCGCCGGCCATCGCCCCGACCGTCTGGTCGACATAGGCACGGCTTGCGGTGACCACTGTCGGGTCGATCAGCAGCTCAACGCTGTCGGCGTTGGCCACTTCCAGGATCACCCGGATGACAAGGTCCGATCCGGTACCGGCGATCAGGGTGGGTTTGTAAGTCGGCGGGAACTTGGCGATTGCGATCAGGGCGCCGTCGCTGTCGATCAGCCCGACCTCGCGCACGTAATGCCCGCCGACGGACATCGGCACCACCACCTCGACCACCACCCAATGCGGGTTGGCCGGGTCGACCGTGATCCGGTTGATCGGCCGGCGGTGCCATTCGCCGACCAGCGCCGTCTGGTCCGGGCTCGGGTCATAGCTCGCCCCGCCGCCGTCGCCCAGCGCCGCCTCGGTGATACCGAGCGGGCTGTCGTCTGCCATGGCGGCGGCCAGTTCGGCCCGGCCGGTATCGGTCAGAATGGTGTAATAGTCCTGGTCAGGCATCGGTATCCTCATTGTGAGCGGGCACGGTGACGGCCGTGACGCTGTGAATTGCGCTCGCGCCGGCCGTTGCCCCCATGATCGGTCCCGGCGGATCCCAGATCGGGGCGACGGTGACCGCCTGGCCGCTGAGCGCGGCCGGGGCGGCATGAAGCGTGGTCGCGGCCATCGGCACGACCAGGGTCAGCCGGGTCATGTGGCTGCGGGTGTTCTTCGAGGCGGCGACCGCGCGGCCGAGATTGCGGGTCAGCCCGCGCTCGATGCCTCCGGCCCGGGTGACGGTGGCGCGGAAGGTGTAGGGCGGGCCTTCGGGCGTATCCTCGAACCATTCGGTCAGTACGGCATCGTCGACGCCGAGGCTGGCGAGTGCCGATTCCACCGCCGCCGGTGTGCCCCGGATGCGGTGGGTGGCGATGGCGCGACCCGAGACCGCGCGCTTGGTGGCGTCGGGCCAGGTTGTGTCCCAGATATCAACGGCGCGCTCCCAGGCCTGCCAGGGCAGCAGCTGCGAGCGCACCCGCTCCGGATCGGCGTTGTGCCGGTGCAGGGCGGGCAGATCGGTGGCGCGAACGGTCACGGCCTCGAGCGCGCGCATCTCGTTGGTCGCGCTCGACGGCAGCAGCGTCGGCGTCGGCTTGGCGGTCGTGAACGCCGCTTGGCCGTGCGTGCCGATGCGGACACGTGCCCGGCCGTAGTGGGTGGCGGTCGTGGCGGCCTCGCCGGTGCCGACGGCCTTCAGTATCGCCGCGCCCGATCGGCTGCCGTTCGCCACCGCCCGTCCGGTGCCGCCGGCAATGATGTTGACAGTGCCCCGCCGGTGCGGCCGGCCATGCCCCCCGATCCCGAATGCGAAAGCGGTTGCCCCGGTGCGGTCGGCGCGCTTGTGGCCGGTCCCGGCCATCGTCCCGACGGCCGGGACCGCTGCCGTTCCGCCGACGATCCGACCGGCCGTACCGTCGAGGCTGGCCCCTGCCGTGACGGTTACGTCGACAGTGACGATCAGCGGTTCGGCCGGCTGGTCCGTGATCGTCACGCCACTGGCGCCGAGGATGGCGCCGGCGGCGAACAATCCGCCGCCGCTCGACCGCTTGAACGCCCGGGCGTCGGTAACGGCACCGGCCCGGACCATGGCGGCGGCCGGGATCGACTTGCGCGCGACACCGGTTGTTTGCGCTCCCGCGTCGACGGCGGCTGAGACGAAAGCATGCTTCGTTCCGCCAGCCGTGATGCCCACACCAGCGTCGATCGTCGGCGTGCGGGATATCCGCTTGCGGCCCATCCCGGCGACGCTGCCCGTTGCCGGCACCGATCCGGCCCCGGTACTGCGCTTGCCGCTGGTGGCCGCAAGGGTCGCCGTGGCCCGACTATGCGCCGCCCGTTCGGCTTCGTGGCGCCAGTGGCCGCCGCCGCGCACGCCCGGTACCGCCGCTGTCGAGGCGGCGCGGTCGAAGCTGTCATCGGTCCAGATCACCGTGCCGGTACCGGCATCGAGCAGCGCCGCTTTCGGACCACTGCCCCAGGCGCCGGCGGTCAGCACCGTCCCGTCCGGCGTCACCGAAACGGCGCGGATCTGGCCCGGGTTGCCGGCGGTGCTCGACCACACGACATCGCCGTCGCCGGTGTATTGGCGGGCGACGATGCCGGCATCGGGGGCGCCGCCGACCGTGACATGGCCGCGATCATCGACCGCGACGGCCCAGATATAAGGGGCCGTGCCGAACGATGCCGACCAGCGCGGGGTGCCGTCGGCCTCATAGACGTTCAGATGCCGGCCGTCGCCGTCGGCACTGCCGGCGGCAATGACGCCACCGGCGGAGGTCAGCGCGACCGCGATCGCGGCGGCGCCGCGCTCGACCGCCCAGATCAGGGCACCGCCGGCGTCGCGGCGCTCGACCCGGCCATCGACCCGGGCCAGCGCGATGCCGCCGTCGCGGTCGATGGCCACGCCCCAGACGTCGGAACCGCTGGGTACCGTCCATAGCGGCGCCCCGCCGGCGTCGAAGGCAGCCACGCCGCTGGCGGTGGCGGCGACCACCGTACCGGCCAGATTGACGGCGACGGCGCGCAGGGTACCGCCGGCCTCCGCCGACCAGATCTCCGCTCCGTCGGGGTCGAGGCGCCGGACCCGGCTGGCACCACCGGCGACCAGCCAGCCGTCGCGATGACGGGCCAGCGCCGACGCCCGGCTCTCCCGCGTCCAGAGCGGTGTACCGTCGGTCCCGAATCCGCGCAGACCGGTCCCGTCGGTCAGCTGATCGCTGCCGACGAGATAGGGCGCGGGTTCGGTCATGGGGGCCTATGGAAGGGAGCGGGGCAGTAGATCAGGCAGGCGGCTGGCCGGAGGCGATCGCCTCCCGGCGCTCGGCGGTCAGCAGATCGCGGGCGACCAGCCAGTCGAGCAGGTCGGCCAGTGCCGGATCGTCGAGGGTGACGGTCTCGCGGTCAAAGACGTCTTCCCAGAGGATGGCAAGGTCGGCAGATTGGGCCGCGTCCAGACTGTCGCCCAGCTTGATCGCCCGGCGTTCGGCGTGCGTGAACAGCGCGCGAACGCGGCGCGGATCCACCGGCCGGGCCACCGGGCGATATTCGACGGCACCGGTCTCGATCCGGACGAAGGCGGCATGGGTGCGGAATTCACTGTCGGCGGGCGGGTCCCAGGTTTCGACTTCCACGCCCTGGGCCCGGCGCTCGGGCGCCAGGTCGTCGGGGCGGTGATGGGCGGCGACCACCGGCGCCCAGCCGTCGGCGTCGGCCTCACCGGGAAAGACCAGCGCCGTCATGCGCCGCCCCCGTCACCCGATTGGCCGTCAGTCGGCGCTGGGCAGTCGCCGACGGTCAGCGTCAGTTCGGTGAGGCGGTACTCGCCGGCCGAGCCGAACATCTCCTCAGGCACACTGATCTTTGCCAGAAAGCCGCCGGCGCCGGACCACAAGCCGATATGGGAGACGACGGCGCCGGCTGGCACCTCGAAGCCGATCGTGCCGGTGGCGGCAACCGCGCCGTTCTCCGGCTCGCTCCAGGTCACCGGGCGGCGGGCATAATCGCCGCCGTCGATCTCCTGCGCGCCGTCGGCGCCGGGATCGTCGCCGTGCAGCGACAGGGACGTCGCGGCCGCCGCCAGCGCGGCAACGGCGGTGTCGGTGCCAAGGGGTGTCAGGGCCATGGGGTCAATCCTCCAGGGTGATGGTGATGGATTCGCACCACGCGGCCTCGCCGGACGTGGGCAGGATGTGATCGGCCGGGCGGTCGAGCGTGACCAGCTGGACCCCCGGCGGCGACAGGGCGGCAAAGAGGCCGGAGCGGGTGACCGGATCGCCCAGCCGGTGCCGGGCGGCGACGTAGGCCCGCAGGCGCTTGTCGGCTTCGGCCCGCACCACCTCGGCGTCGGGGCCATCATAGACCCGCAAGCGCGCCTCGACCCGATAGACGAGGATCGCGGCCGGGCGGATCTCGACCTGGTCGGTCAGCGGCCGGACATTGCGGGCCGACAGCGCAGATTCGACCGCCGCCAGCACCTCCGGTCCCGGCACGCCCTTGCCCTCGCGGGTCAGCACCGTGACGATCACCCGGCCCGGTTCCGGGCTGGCGACCGAGGTCGACTTGATTGCCGGATGCGCGTCGCGGGCGGCGGAGATATAGGCATTGTCCGGCCCGGCCACGCTCAGCCGGTAAAGCGCCAGCTGCGCGCGTTCGCGCAACGCGTCATCGCCCTCCCAGACCGGTTCGACCGGCGGCAGGGCGTCCAGGTCGCCGGGCTCGATCAGTAGGCGCGTGGTCTGCGACAGGTCCCAGGCCTTGCGGTCGAGATCCTCGCCCCGGGCGCTGGCCAGCAGGGTCGCGCGCGAGGCCTCGTTGATGCGCTGGCGCAGGAGCAGCTCGCGCCAGGCGTTGGCCTGCAACAGTGCCGATACCGGGTCGGATTCGACCATGGCCGTGTAATCCGGATAGCGCCGGACCAACTCGGCGCGCATCTCCGAAAAGATCACCTCGAAGTCGCCCTCGTCGACGATCGGCGGCGGCTCGAAGCTGGCCAGATCCACCCCGGCATAGGCCCGCACTGGCGGGATATTGATGTCGGTCATGGCGACAGCTCCACGGTCAGGGAAACGGATTGATTGTCTGCGACCACCCGGCCGGTCAGGCTCAACACCACCTGGCCGGGGCGCGATCCGGCGACCGCCTGGACCCGGGTCAGCCTCAACCTCGGCTCCCACCGGCGCAGGGCTTTGGCGGTGGCGGCGTAGAAATCGACCACGGTCGCGGGCGTCAGCGGCGCATCGACCAGGCGCGGCAGGTCCGAGCCGTATTCCCGGCGCATCACGCGCGTGCCGACCCGCGTGGTCAGGATATCGCGAATCGACTGGGCGAGATGGTCCGTTCCGGCCAGAGGCTCGCCGGTGATGGCATCCATTCCTTGCATGGGAGAACCTCGAACTATCCGCCGATGCGCACCGTGGCGGCGCCGGTCGCGGCGACAGAGCCGCAACTCACCGGGTCGCCGATCCGCCCGGCCGGGCGGCCGTTGATCCGCACGGTGCCGGACCCGGCCGCCAGAACCCCGGCATGGCAATCACTCGGCCGGTCGACGCAACAATGGACGGCCCAGCCGTCGCCGACGCGGTGCGCGGCCGCATCCTCGATCCGGACATCGCCGCTGCCCGTCACCGACGGCCGGGACGGCCAGCAGTCATGGCCGGTGCAGAGATCGCCGAGGCGGGTGGCTGGGGGCATCTGTTTTTCACCTTCACGGAGCGGGGTTACAGCTACCATCGGACTGAATTATAGATCGCAAAATCGCTACATAGAGCAGATTTGGTTGACAGAAGTAGGAATAGATCGTATTTTCGCTCTAGAGAGCAACGTAGGGGGGATATAATGATCAAGCCGACGGACCTGACTATCCGAAAAGTTGCGCGGTCTCTTAAGATAAACATTTATAACGAGGAGTTTCGTGGAAAGAAGCGGGGTCGGTTCTGTCTGACACGACGGCAATTAAAGACGGCGCTAGGAGTTGAACGACTGCGCTCTGAGACAATTCAAAAGCTTCAAGATGAAGCACTTGAAATGGGTTTGGTCATTATTGATCTGGACGAGACATTTCCGTGCGTCGAAAAGGATATCGTAGAGAAATATCGACGTCCACCGGCCGAGGTGTTCTCGGAGTACTTCCCGATCAATGAGACTGACGATTTTGACATGGAAAACAACGAAAATGAGGAGTGAACAACATGAATGAACAAAGACTGATTGATGAAACTCGGGAATATGTGTTCCAATTGTACACGCACAGAAAAACACAGTTTTTCCTTAGAGATATATTTGGTCAAATAGAAGAAGATGATGAACTAAGGGATATCTTGTCAAACCCAAGACGCCCAGATCATTATATGTCCCTGACGTTTGACAGGAGATACAAAGATAAAAGCTTTAAATACCATCGATTTGATGCAATATTAGTAATTCTTGACAGGCTGTCGGGTGGAGTTGGACTGTATAAGCCTGTAAACCAGATAAGAGCTCTAAAATGGAAAAATACTGAAAAGGATTTGAGCGATACGATAATGAAACTCACAAAATATAATCATGGCGTAAAAATAAGGCGGGTATTGGTGCAACCTTATCCAGTTCCCGCTGCCGGACACCGAATTGATCGAAGTATATATACAAAATAGTCGATATAATGCCCGTTTAATTGATATCCACCGTCGCCCCGTTGATCGTAATCGCGCCCTCGGCACGAATCTCGATCGCCCCTTTGGAGCGTAGCGCAATATCGCCTTCCGCTTCGATGATCACGCGCCCGGGCGTCGTGAGCCGGGTGGTGCCGGCCTGGCCGTCATGTTCGACCACCGTGCCGTCGGCATAGACGCGCTTGTCCACCGCCGGCCGGTCATCGGGTGGCGGGTTGTCGGTGCAGTTGAGCCGGGCGATGACGGTGCCGTTGTTCAGATCGCCGCCGGGACAGACGACGATGACGCGTTCTCCGACGGTCGGCGGATCCCAGGTGCGGTCGGCGCCGGCGCGGACTTCGGCCCAGCGGATCCAATTGCTGACGATCGGCCCGTCGGTGACCCGGACCCGCGCGGCGGCGTGATTGATCTCGGTCACGCGGGCATAGCGGATCACGCCGTTGACCTGGCGTTCGACGTCGGACAGGTCGCGGGTCAGGTGGCGGCGTTCGGGCATGGTCTTACTCCCCGTTCACCCAGGCATCGACGGCCGTGTAGGCGTCTTCGTGATCCGGCCCGACCTCCGGCGCGTGGCCGGCGAAGACGCCGGTCCGGCCGGGGCGGGTGGCGCTGTCCCGGTGGATCGCCGGCAGCGCGAGGATCCGGGTTTCCCGGACCAGCAGCATCGGTTCGACGGCTGTGGCGGCCTCGGCCGGCGTCAGCGCCGGCTGATCCTCGAAGGACGATCCCGGCATGAAGGACTGGCGGGCGACGAGGCGGGCCTCGATCGCGTCGCGGCGGACATGGACGGGGGCAACGCCGTTGTCGATCGCATCCCGGGCCAGCGGCGCATAGCCTTCGCCACTCGGATCATCGGCTTCCGGATCGAACACGACCGCGGCGGGTGGTAGATCGACGTCGCGGCCGGCCGTGTCCCAGTACACCGCCTCATAGCTCAGCCGGGTGCCGGCCAGCGGCGTCTGACCGTCGCCGTCGGCATCGGTCTCGACCTCGGTCAGCTGCAGCGATTCCGCCAGCTGGCCCAGTGTCGGGTCGCGGTCCAGCACCCGCTCGACCTCGGCGGCGACCGTCTCGGCCGTCGTTTCCGCATCCGCTCCGGCGGCGCCGACCTCGATGCTGATCGTGGCTTCCCATTGCCGGGCGCGGGCGGGGTCGGAGAGGTTCCGGCGGATGCGGCGCTGCGCGGCATAGATCAGGATCGTCGGCATCCGCGCTTCGAACACCGGCGTCAGCCGCCCGATATGCACTTCTTTGCCGGCGCCGGTCTGCGGTACCGGCGTCAGCAGCGCTGCCTTTACAGCGTCCAGCAGCTGGGTACGGGTGGTCATCGTCCATGATCCCGATGCAGTTTGAGCAGGGAATTGCCGGCGCCGTCGGGCTGGACGTCCATGACCAGCCAGTCCCGGCCGTCGACGGTCAGGGCATCACCGGCGACCGGCGGCCGGGGCAGATCGGCCACCCGCACGGTGAGCGCCGGCGCAGTCGTCGATATCGGCACGCCGGTGCCGGGGTCGACCGCCTGGTGGGCCTCGTCGAACACGCCCTCGATCTCGACCGCCTGGTCGGCGTCGCCGGCCGGGCGATAGGCGACCGGGTCCCCGAACGCCGCCAGCACCGCGTCCATGGCGACGTCTACTGTCCCGGCCCAGCGGCTCATGGCTTGAGGATCAGCCGGCGCAGGGCGCGCGGCCGCATGCACAGGGTCAGCGGATTGGATTGCGCCTCGATCACCGCCGCCCGGCTGGTCTGGCGTTCCGGTGGCATGAAGGCATAGACCGGCAGCCCGCGCATGTTGGTGAGGCCCATGATATCGGGCGGGCCGAACAGCATCTGGAACAGGCCCGGGACACCGGCCGGGAACAGGCGCGCTTCGTTTGCCCCGATCCCGACAGCGCCATCCTTGGTCCCGCGATAGTTCGCCCAGACGATGCCGCCGTATTCGAACCGGCTGAACGCCTTGGACTGGCCGAAGACGTCGGCGTCGCGGCCGGTATCTCGGTTGCCCCTGGCGGCGGCGACCTCCTTGTTGGCATAGATCCGATCGTAGAACTGGTCGCCGCACAGCGCCACCGGCTGCAGCCCGACCAGCGGGAAACCCTCCGTCTCGCGCGCCATGTCGCGAACGAGCTGGGTGCACTGCACCTCGAACTTGCGCTCGTCCGCCGTGAAGGTCGCGAAGTCGATCTCGACGTCGGCCAGCGGCGCAATGCCGAAGAACTGGAACCAGTCGTGCAGAACGGCACCGTCGGCATCGAGCACCATGCCCTTGATGGCGCCGAGGCGGTGGTATTCCTGAGTCAGTTCCAGCCGCGCGCGCAGTCCGAACGGACCTGAGAAGCGCTCGGTCAGCAGATCCTGGGCGGTCGGCGTGACCGGCTGGCCGGTGGACTGGGCATAGCCGATCGTGCTTTGCACCTCGTCGGCATAGACCGACGCTTCCAGCGACAGGCGGCGCACGCTTTCCTTGCGCATGGTGCCCTTGGGGTTGGCGATCTGGCCGGGCGGTGCGCCACGCTCGCTGGTCTGGACGATGGATAGCGCGCCGCCCTGGCTATGGATGGCGATGTCGGTGGTGCGCACGCCGTCGACCGCGAACAGCCCCATCGATCCCAGCAGCTGCGGGGTGTAGGGCACGTCGTTGATCGACGCGGTCAGGGTGACGGCGGAGAACGCGTCGCCGGTGAAGATATCGGGCAGTTGGTATTGCGGCATGGCAAGGGGTCCTTATCGGCGGGGAATCAGGCCGGCGGCGGTCAGAGCGGCCTCGGCGGCGGCTTGCTCGGCCTCGGAGATCGCGGCAGGCCATTCGAGGCAATGGGCGTTCACCTCGGCATCGCGCAGGATCACGGTCGCCGGCTGCGAGCTCTCCGACGCCTCGGCGTTGGCGTATAGAATGGCGGCTGGTGTCTCGCCGCCGTCGTCAGCACCCGGGTTGAGCGGCACGAAGGTGCCGGTGGCGGTGATCCGGCCCAGCACCGTTCCCGCCGGCAGCGGTTCGTCGGTCATCAGCTGGCCCTGGTCGCGGGAGCGATAGCCGCTCGCCTCGGAGACCAGGAACTCGCCGGTGCGCCGGCCTTCATTCAGCACGGATGGCATGGGGTTATCCTTTGATCCGGTTCATGCGGTCGAAGATGGCAGTGTGATCAAGGCGCGCCGTCGCCGGCGGCGAGCGATCGGGCGGATGGCTGTCGATCGTGGGCAGGGGATCGGTGGTCAGCCGCGCCAGCAGGGCGGTGCTGACCTCGTCCGGTGACAGGCCGCGCGCGACAGCGTCGTCGGCGAAAGTGTCGGCGATCGAGGCTGTCAGCCGGCGCGCGGCCGTGACCCGTTCCCGGATCGTCGCCGCGGCGGCCAGCCGCGCCCGGGCGGTGGCGACACTGGCGCCCTCGGACAGCAGCCGGGCGACCATGGTCGACGGTTCGCCGGCTTCGGCACACAGCTGCGCGATGGCGCCGGCATCCGCGCCCGACGCCGGGGTGCATGGGTCGGAGACTGGAGCCGACGAGCTGGGCGAGGACGCCGGGGCGGTGCCGGGGGATCGGTCGGGCGTCGCGACCGCGGCCGTCATCACGCGTTCCGGCGGCCTGGCATAAAGCCCATAGGCAAAGGCGGTCGGCTCGGGGTCGGACGCATCGTCGCCGAGAACGGAATCAGCGAAGCCGGCGGCGACGGCCTCGTCCGCCGTCATCCAGGTCTCCGCCTGCATCAGCGTGCGCATGGCATCGGCGGCCTTGCCGGTCCGGTCGGCATAAAGCTGGGCATAAGCCGCCGACAGCCGTTCCAGCCCGGCGACGGAGCGCGTGTGGTCCGCCGCTGTGCCGATGGTGACGGCCGCCGGATCGTGGATCATCATCACCGCGCCGCGCGCCATGGCGACACTGTCGCCGGCGATCGCGATCAGCGATGCCGCCGATGCCGCCACGCCTTCGACCGTTACGGCGACCTGGCCGCGATGGGCCGAGAGCGCCGCGTGGATGGCCGCGCCCTCGGTCGCCAGGCCGCCGCCGGAATTGAGCCGCACGGCAATATCGCTGTCGCGCCCGATGGTCGCCAGGGCCGCGATGACGTCGGCCGCGGCGAACCCGCCTTCCATGGCAACCGGCCCGACCAGGGCCAGTTCGTTGCCGTCAGTCAGGATCGGCATTGTCGTCTCCGTTGTTGGGGGTGTCGGGGCCGGTACTGGAGGTCGGCGTATGGGCCATGGCGCCCGCCCGGCCGCCGCCGCGCGGATAGCGGCCGTCGCTGTCGTGGACCAGGCCCAGCCGGTCGGCGCGGGCATTGTCAATGGCGATCTCGCGGTCGATCACCTCGGAGTCTTCGCCGCGATCGCTGACCACGCCGGTGCGCGAGGCAAGTCCCGCCCGCACTTCCTCGCGCTTGGCCTCCACGTCCTGGACCGGATGAATGTAGGGCCAGGCCTGCGGCGTCCATTTGACCGGCGCTGAGGCGTCGGATCCCGCCGGCGCCCGGCCCAGCGCCTGGGCGAGCAGGGCAAAGCGCTGCCAGACTGGCCGGCAGAACTGAAACACCATCAGATGGTGCTGCAGGATCTCGCAGTGGCGGCGGAATTCGTTGACCGCCGCGCGCCAGGTGCGATCGTTGATCTGGCTGAAGTCGCCGGAGAGCTGCTCGTAGAGCACGCCGGCGCCACCCGAGATCGAGCGCAGCAAATGGCGCATGAAGGGGTCGTAGTTGCTGCCGACATCGGTCGTGTCGGCAAAGCTCACTTCCTCGCCCGGCGCCAGCAGCTGCATGGTGCCAGGCTCCATGTCGATGTGAGCGCGGTCGTCGCCGGCATCGTCTTCCATGGCGACGTCGCCCCAGCTTTCCTTCAGATCCTCCACGCTCATGCCGTCGGGCATGTTGCGCCGGACAAATCCGACCAGCAGAGCCGCCGTCTTCTTCCGGGTCAGTTCGGCGCGGTTGTAGTCGGCGACGTCGCTGATCAGGTCGAGCACGCGGGAAAGTGCGGGTTCACCGCGCAACTGGCCCGGCCGCGTCGGCCAGTAGAGATGCAGCACCCGGTCGGCCGGGATCCGCTGCGGTTCGGCCGGGGCCGTGGTCATGTCTCCGTCGCCCGGGTGGCGGGGATAAAGCCAGTAGGCCGTCCGCCGCGTCGGGATGCGCGGATCGAACTCGATGCCCTGGCGGATGATCCGGTCGCCGCCCTCGAGGCGGTTGAGATGCAGCGGGCAATGTTCGGCCTCGACCAGTTGCAGGGTCAGCGGCACCGGCGCGCCGGGATCCGGGTGCAGCAACACGAAGACTTCGCCGGCCTCGGCAATGGCGCGATAGGCCTGGGCCTGCAGGCCGTAGAAATCCAGTTGCCCGGCGGCGTCAGCGGCATCGGTCCAGCGTAGCCACAGATCCTGGATCGACCCGCGCAGCTGCGGCTTGATGCCGGTACCGACGACGTTGTCGACCAGCCGGTCGAGAGCTGTCGAGGCCAATGCGTTCCGGCGCGACAGGTCGCGGGCCTGGTCGCGCAGTTGTGACAGGCCTTCGTCGGCGACGCTGTTGGGACCGGCGGCACCGGGCTGCCAGCGCCGGGCGCGGGGTCCACCGGCAGTGGTCTGATAGGACGCGGTGGCGGCCAGTCGGACCGGGGCTGTCCTGGTGGCTGCCTGAGTTGGGGTCGTCTGGGAGGGATTGAGATAGAGCTTGGTGCCCTTGATCCGGACACGGGTGCGGGCCGTGCGCGCCGTCATTACCATCCCCTCCGGTTATGGATCACGAAGGACCGGATCCGGCGTCCACGGCTGACACCGAGTTCCTTCTCGATCAGCGCCAGGGTCTGGCGCATATCGTTCAGCGATCGGTATCGGGTCACCTTGTCGCCGTGGCGAACCTCGGTCGCTCCCAGCGCCATGGCGCGCTTGAGCCTATCGCGGTCGGCATGGGTCCAGGCCATCGGGAATCTCCGTTATCGCCCCCTGATCGCCCGGCGCCCGATCCGCCGGCGGCGGGGGGTTGGCTTCGGGGCGGGCCGGGGTTGGGTTTGCGGCGGCTGAGCTTGCGGCGGAGACTGGGACGGATCGGTCGCCGGCGTCCCGGTCGCCCCGGCGTCGGGGCTCGATGATGCCGGGGCGCCATCCGTCTTGACCGCGTTGACGAAGCGCTGACTGACCGCCTGCAGGCCGCACAGCGCGACATAGGCATAGACGAAGCACACGCCGGCTTCGTGTGCGCCCTTGGGCTTGATCCATTCGGTATAGCCGTGCCGGTTGACGCTCAGCCGTTCCCGCGTCAGCTGGGTAAAGAATTCATCGTCAATCGCCCGCGAGCCCGTTGGCGGCAGTGCTGGAAAGTGAACGTGACGCGGCCCGGGATCCTCGACCGCCAGGCTGCCATAGGCCCAGTCGCGCGCGGCGTTGCCGCCGATCATGTACCAGACTCGGCCGAGCTTCGAACTCGGTTTGGTCGGCCAGATGCGGCCGCGTTCGCCCTTCTGCTCCGAGCGGCCCTTAATCGCCCAGACCCGGCGGTGACGGTGTTCGTTGGCGAACTGATAGGTCTCCGCCGTGTGGTGGCCGCCGCTGTCGATGGTGGTGGCCTCGATGCGCATCGTCCGGCCGTCGGCCCGCTGGAACCCGCGCCGCAGCAGAGCGTCCAGTTCCGCCCAGACGGCGGTCTGGCCGGGATCGCCGGCGATCACCCAATGGCCGATCAGCCAGCATTCGCTGCCGGCACCCCAGCCATAAACCGCGACCTCGATGCGCGGGTGGGTCACGCCGGCCTGGACGTCGGTGCCGGCCGTCAGCAGCCGGACCCTTGCCGGTACCTCGGCGCCGTAGTCCTCGAGGCGTTCGGTAAGCCGGTGGCTGTCCAGCGCCTTGCCGTGGACGGCCTTATAGGGCTTGCCCAGCCGCAGGTTGACGAAGGGTTGGACCAGGGTGGCCGGATCTTCCAGCGCGTCGAGCCATTCCTGAACGATGACCCGCCAGGCCGCGTTCGGGTTGAGCGACATGCCGGTCCAAAGGTGGAATCCGACATGGTCCGGCGTGCGCGGCGTCGCGGTCGGCCGCCACTCGCCCTGGGCGTCCATCCAGACCTTGTGGCGTTCCTCGATGATGCAGCCGCACGTGCCCACATACCAGACGTCGTTCAGCTTGCCGTCCTCGGTCAGCCGCCATTTGAGACCGTGAACCTGATCGGGGCCGCCCCAGTCGAGATATTGCATCTCGCCGCATTGCGGGCAGGGCACGAAATAGCGGCGCTGGTCACTCTGATGCCAGAGCTTCCAGATGCGCGAGGTTTCCTCGATCAGCGGCGTCGAGCCGCGCACCTGTTTGCGGTTCCAGAACGTCTCGCCGCGTGTCCAGAACAGGGTCAGCTTGTCGCCCTGGGTATTGGCGCCGGGCGTCCAGCCGTCGCCGTCGACCTCGTCGGCGAATTGAAACCGCGCCGAATAGCGCCGGAAGGCATCGTCGGAGGCCGCCCCGACCGTCCGGACCAGGGCGCCGTTGGCCAGCTGGTGAAACGTCGCCTTGTCCGGCTTCTCGCCCTTGCGCCCCGGCCGCTGCAGCCGGGCCAGAACCGGCGTCTCGCGCAGCATCGGCGCGATCTCCGAGCCGCCGAAATCCTCCGCGTCGGGAATGGTCGGCTGCGCGACGGCGCACAGCGCGACTTCCTGGTGCAGGTGATAGCCGATCGCCAGCGTCGCGCAGCGGGTATAGCCGACCCGGGCTGCCTTCAGCACCGTCACCAGCGGGATCGACGGGTCGCACATCGCATCGACCAGGCCGCGCTGATAGCCGTAGAGCGTGACCGGCCCGTGTTCCGCGCCGGTGCCCTTGGGGATGACGCCGTAACGGTCGGCCCATTCCGACCCGCTGAGCCGTTCACGGTACCGGAGCGCGGTGTCGAACAGCTGGCGGATGTGCCGGCGCAGGCTGTGGCGCCCGCGCTGGTAATCACCCCGACGGTGGCGTCCGATCCGTTCCGCCGCCGTTCCCGTGTGCGTCATCGGTCGTCTCCGGGTCCCCGTCCTCCGTTGCGGCGAGGGCCCATTGTTCCGCCAGTTCGGCCTCGGCTGTGTTGAAGGCGCGGTTCAGCTCGCCCAGTACCAGGTCCTGGATCTCCGGGGCGCTTTCCATGGTGACGGTGCGAGAGGCGATCTTGGCCGCGGCGTTGGAGAGCCCGGCGCGCAGGCCGGCGCAGAAGGTCGCGATATCGGCCTCGGCGTCGCCGCGGTCGACGACCTGGTCAAGGGCCTGATCGGCCTCGACCTCGGCCGTGATCGCCTGGGCGACAGCGCGGCGGCGGTCGGCCTCGTCCCGGCTGATCCGATCGGACCCGCTGTCATAGCCCGACAGCGCATCCTCGACCGCGGTCCGGATCCGCCATTCGACGACGTCGGCAACGCAGATCGCCCATTCGATGCCCTGGGAGCGATCGGCCTCGGTGACCACCGGGCAGCCCTGCTTGATCCACTGGGCCAGCGTATTGCGGTGCAGGCCCAGGATCGCGGCGGCGTTGACCAGGCTTTCGGTGCGTTTGCCACTGGCGCGTCTGGTCCTGCCGGCCAATTGTGCACCCCTTTTGCCGTAACAGACTGAAACAGAACGGTTTTTGCCGGGCATGGGTGCCACGCCGGAATCGGCCGATTGTGCATCCCCTTGGGTGTTAATCCATTGAAATCGCTTATCAATCGGCCGGGGATGCTGACGCTGCCTCGAGTTCCAGAATCTTCAAACCACCGGAAGGCCGCGCGGCGGCACCGCATTGGATTCCGGGCCCCCAGGGACCCCCAAATGACCCCCCTCCGGCGGGCCTCAGAGGGGGCGGGGAGCGCCGAAATCGGGCCGTTTCAGCGTGCAAAACCCGATCGAACGGCGCGCGTCGACGCGGCCACAACGGGCCGTTGCAGCGATCAACAAGTGCATACCAATGAGCGCCGACAGCATTTCGGAGGAGCCGCGGCGGTCGCTTCGGATGCTAAACTATGATGAATGGCTATCGATCGTCGGCCGTCGCCTCGCGCAACACGCGGGCGAACACGGCCTCGCTGCGGCGCCCGGCCAACTCGGTGATCTGCTCGCGCATGCCGAACCGCTTCTTCATCCGCAGCCGGCCAGCCAGAACATAGAGCGGTTCCAGGCCGCCGGGCTTGGTCTGCCACAGCATGCCGTCGCGCTCGAACACGTCGGACCGGTCCTTCATGCGTTCCGCCGACAGCGACCGCGGAATCGGTCGTCGCCGGTGCAAGGTCGCCAGCCGCCCGGCCGGGATGGGCCGCACATTCTCCGTCTTGGTGCCGCCGGTCTCCTGCTCGACCATGAACCGGTCGCGGGAATAGACGGTCGAGGTTAGCGACTGCTTGGTGGCGAACACGAATCGCACACCCTGGATCACCCAGGGCCGGCGGATGTTGAACCGTTGCGGCAGCGACTCCCGCACCGCGTCCCGCCCCTCGCGGGCCAGCAGCGTCATTGCGCGGGCCATCGCGAATGGCACATGCCGACGCTGGTGCCGCCGCAGCCGGTTGATCTGCCGGGTGATGTCGTCGGTGATGACCAGCATGGCGAATCAGCCCTGAAACGAAAAAGGGCGCCGCCCGGCTGGGTGCGCCCTCGAAAACGTCGCGCGAGGGGTGAAAAACCCACAGCGCCGCGACGTTATGGATGTGCTGATAACAGTCGGCTCGATCGATTGTCAAGTGGAACTGACATAGTTTCCGAGATAGTTCCTGAATTGCAATGAGGCGTCGGCTCCCGGTGGAGGCCGAATGAACGCTCTCGCGAGCTTACGTCGTCAATGAAAAATGAACGGTACGGCTTCCGAATATCACTGGTAGAGTCTTCTGCGAGTTAGCCACCCTCTCTTTAGAACCGCTCTCATCAGCTCCTCTTTAGAACGACGAATCTGGCCGCGTACGATGGACAAGCGTTCCGAATGCGGTCATCGCTAGAGGCTGAACTGATATCGTGGTATGGGCTAAAAACATGGAGAATTTATATGTCAGACAGTGCAAACGACGATACACCATCGGAAAGCCGTCACGTTGCTTATGAAGCGTGCATTGTTAGCTTTATCGATGTGCTGGGCTTTCGTGACATTATTGACACGCGACCGGCGGCGGAAGTTCACAATATTCTGCTGCGTCTCGAACGCTTTACCCGGCCGGAGTCGGAGCCGCCGCCGCGGTCATCGGATGAGATTCGCCTTCATAGCCGAGCGTTCGCGTTTTCAGTCTCTGACGCCGTCGTGAGGGCTCGCCCCTATCATACGCAATCTTGTGACGGTGCCTTCTTTTGGGAACTATATGACTTGCTCCACGCTCAAATTTCACTGGTGAGCAGCAACGTCCTTATCCGCGGTGGCGTAACGGTGGGAAATGCACATGTTGGCTTGCGGGGTGAAGGGCCAATGTTTGGCCCAGCAATGATCCGAGCTTATGACATCGAGAGTAAGGAATCTATCTATCCGAGAATTGTTATTGACAGCCATGCTTTAGAGCAATATCGAAATGATCCGTACTTACGCAACGAAGATAATGATGTAGAAGAGGATATAGAGGCCATAAATAGCTTCATAACGTCTGGAGACGATGGGACTCTATTCTTGGATTACATAAGGGCTAGCCGAAGTGAATACGACGATTATGAATCCTATTTCGGCTTCCTGTCACAGCATTCTGCGTTGATTCGCGCTGGACTATCTCAGGAACGCGACCTGCGTACACGACGAAAATACGTGTGGCTGGCACGCTATCATGATCGCTGCGTCCGTGAACTCATAGCCAAAGCAGCAGCCTCGGGCGCAAGAGGTTTACAGAATGAAGAGGGTCTTGAGATTGACGTACAAGCTTATCTTCGTAATATTCTCGTTTCCGATTCGGAATTGTAATGTATATGTTTGCAGAAAAATGTAACTCACTTCTTTTACCAACACTGTAAACTGTGATTTATACAATTCCAGTTTCCGAAAGGATTAGAAACATTCGTCGATTATAGGTGGATCAATAATGAGATGTATTAATAAATATATTAAAGATTGGGCGCGTAAATGATTGCGAAAACGGTCGATCAGGAACTGCCGCAGCGCACGTTCAAATTTATTCGAGGTGGCGATAGTGATGGTTCAGAATACGGATGGCCAACCGGTGCAGAAAAGGCGCGCCAAGCGCTGGCCGAGGCGCTGAATGCAAAGAACGTAGCCTTTCTTTTGGGCGCGGGATGTTCGTCATATCGGGTTGGAGGACTGGAAGTCGGCGTGCCAACTATGGCACCCCTTGCAAAAGAGTTCACGAAAGTACGCGAAGCGGGCGATTCAGAATTTCCGACCGCCGCCGAACGCGAACTGCTTCTCCGCAGTTTTGGAATTGAAATTGGCGCCGAAGAGTATTCGCAGAACCTTGAAAGGTTGATGGAACTTCTCTTCAGCTTGCGCTTCGCCCTCAAGCGAAGCTCGCTCAGCGAGGCAAGGGGCCAACTTTGGGTCATTAATTCTGTAATCAGCAAGGTTCAGAGATTCGTCTGGGGAAAATGCACGAACGTAGAGTTAGCCAGCGCCAACAACTCCGTTATGGGTCTCTATGAGTCGTTCTATCGAAAGCTCGTTCTTCGGGATCGATCGTTGCCGAGGCCATGGGTTTTCACGACAAATTACGATTTGTTCAACGAGACGGCCATGGACCGGCTCGGGTTGCCTTATGCGAACGGCTTTTCCGGCGTAGTGGAAAGACGTTTCAATCCCTCAACATTTCGATATGCATTGGCCGAACAGCTCGATCTGACGAGCCGAAAGTGGTCAGCGGTCGATGGGTTTGTTTATCTCTGCAAGCTCCACGGCTCGGTTAGTTGGACTGAGGACGATCACGGGCTGTTTCCGATCCGCGAAGCAGCGGTAACGCAAGATCCCGGAAAGGTGATGATCTATCCGACACCTGCAAAACAGAACTCCGCTTTGGGATCTCCTTATGCCGATCTGTTCCGAGAGTTCCAGTCACGCATCGTACGTGAACAGAGCGTGCTTTTCACCATGGGTTATGGTTTCGGCGATGAGCATATTAACAACATTATCTATCAGGGTCTGACGATTCCGACGTTTCGTCTGGTCATCTTTGCTGATCCAATGGCCCAGGGTGAAATTGCCAAGCTTCGTGAGCTTGATGATCCGAGGATCTGGATCATCGGAGGTGATGGCCCGGAAGAAGACCGGAAGGCCCATTATTTCGATACAATCGTCGAAGAATTCCTGCCCCAGCGACCGAGTGAGCGCATTGATGATGCCGTGAAAAGGGTGATGGATGCGATGTCGCCAAGAAGAGAAGCTAAGAAGGGAGGCGACGAATGAGCCGGGACAATCAGAAGCGTGCAATCGGCAAAATCATCTCTGTCGCAGCCGACAGGTTGGTCGTTGAAATGCATGCGGGCACGGATAATTTCACAGTCGTAGGGTTCGACGATGTGCATTACGTCGCGCGGCTCGGATCTTTTCTAATGGTGCCCGTCCAGGCGGAATATGTCGTGGTCGAGGTGACTGGGTTGCGCGAACGTGACGTAGGCGGTCCCAGCAATGCTGACGGCGATTTGGACAAGGCAGCCTCGGCAAAATATCTCGATGTCGTTCCCGTTGGAATGTTGCCGCAGGACGAGAATGAGAGGTTTCGATTCGGCGTCTCTGTCTTTCCGTCGCTCTACGCGGATGCGCTTTACGCACTTGACGCAGAATTAGATAGGGTGTTTGAGACGGACGCCCCTATCGAGCCAGCGCCGAAAATGGGAGGAATTCCGCCCACACCGCTGGAGGCGACGCGCTATAGAGCGTTGACGATTGGCACCTCGGTTGTCTTTGACGGATACGACGTGAAGGTCCGGATCGACGATTTTTTTGGTGGCCATTCAGCAGTTCTAGGCAACACCGGCAGTGGCAAGTCCTGTACTGTAGCCTCCATACTGCAGTCGATATTCGAGAAGCCTGATGAGCATCTTGCCCGTGGCGCGACCTTTGTAGTCTTTGATGTCAATGGGGAATATTCACAGGCGCTATCGCCTTTGGCCAATGAACATGGAATTGGGGTGGCCAGATTGGTTCTTGATGGATCGGCAGCCGAGGACCGGTTCCGGCTGCCTCACTGGTTCTTGGATCAATCCGAATGGGAACTACTGCTCAAGGCAAGCGAGCGGACTCAAGTGCCGATACTGCGAACAGCACTCGGGCTGGCGACATTGTTTTCTAACAAGAGCTCTGGTGAGCTGGAGGACCTCAAGAATCATATTCTGGCAACCTGTCTCAGCCAGATACTTCGCGAAGAATCAGGGAGTCCATCTAAGCATGATCGTATGGTCGGACTGTTAAATCGATTCAGCACGCGGGATATAAACAATAAAAGAATAGAGAATTTTATCAGGATAGACTGGGGAAAGCTGATTGATCCTCAAGGTTTAATCGAATTTCTTACAGGTGGGTCAGGTGGAGGAGGGTTTCTGATAGAAGGATTGAAGCTACCCAATTACGACAATTCGCCATTCGATTTCGCTGTTTTAGGTGAAGCGCTCGATTTGGCGATTCTCTATGAAGAGGCGCATGGAAATCGGCAAATTCGTGACTACTGCTCTCAGATGTTAACAAGGTTTAAGTCTCTCGAAGAACGTCCTGAGTACGAATTTTTGCGGCACGGTGTGCGAGGTGAAAGCGAGACCAAGTCTATCGATGTATTCTTGGAAAAATTGCTCGGACTGAACCGCCATGGCCACATGTGGTCTAAATGCTGTCAGATAATTATCGTTGATATGAATTCCGTCGAAGACGAAGTTGTAGAATTAGTGGGGTCCGTACTGGCTCGTATGATTTTTCAATTGCTCCGGCGGGCGGAGCCACGAAGCCGCTTTCCCGTCCATCTTCTCCTTGAGGAAGCGCATCGATATATTGCAGAGACTCCTTCTCGCTATTCCATAGACGCTACCCGCATCTATGAACGTATTGCGAAGGAAGGCCGCAAGTACGGGCTGTTTTTGCTCGTCGCATCCCAAAGACCGAGCGAGCTCTCGAAGACGGTTCTGTCGCAGTGCTCGAACTTCGTCATTCATCGTATCCAGAATCCGGACGATCTTTCACAGATTCGCCAGATGACGCCTTTCATTTCTGATTCGGTCTTGAAGCGCTTGCCGTCCCTACCGAAGCAGCATGCACTTGTTTTTGGGACGTCGGTCAATTTGCCAACGACGTTTTGCGTCCGTGAAGCGAGCCCTCTGCCAATGAGTGATGACGCAAGAATTCGCGATCTCTGGTTTCACGAAGGGGGGCGCCCTGCGCATATACAACTGCCCGGTCAAGCGCGCGCGGACGAATTGGAATTTGAATAGCAGGATGGCCATGCCGCGGCGTCTGGCCTTGCGACGTTACTAAGCGACCGTCTCTGCCATCCGGATATTCGCGTGTTTTGTGATAATGTCTTGGACGTCACTCGGATTGAACGCAACGTCCCAGGCCCACTCTCCAAATCCTCCAGTCCCATTGATCGCATTGACCCACTCATTCAGTGCTTCGCGCTTGGCACTGTTCTGCGGACTGTCGGTCCCTTTGATTTCGAGGGCAAGCATCTTACCGGTGGACAGCCGGACAAGGAAGTCGGGCAGGTATCGCCGGCGTGAACCGGCCCACATGTAATGGATCTGGAAACTGAGATGATCGTTCTTCGCATAGGCGGCCACTTCGTCCCGCCCCTCGAAAACATTGGCTGCGTGACCTTCCCATGATGAGTCTCCGACGAGGTGGCTAATGTGCGACCTCATGGCCGGGAAGCAGGGCTTAGTCGAATACCAGGTTCGCATCTGACCGGTGGCGCCGATCGGGTTCTCCTCGTCGAAGACAGGGGTAAGGCGTTCCGTGTTCTGCTCGCTCACATAGCGCATGACATGCTGAACAACGAGGTCGATGTTCAGGGCAATGAGAATCCGACGACGCAAAGGGTCCGAGTGGAAAAGGGATGGGATGTCTAGTAGATTGGAATTCATGAACTTCTCGATGATGCGCACCAGTTGTGCAGCAAGGAACTCCTCGGTTCCCGAAAAGCTGTGCCGTAGCTCAGCAAAGCCTTTTCGGGCGGCCTGAAAAACAAGTCGCTGGAGCCGGAATCCATCGGGAAGGCGTTCGAGATCAATAGCGGTCGCTTTGCCCATGTCTGTGGCCCCTCCCAACGCCGGTGCCAGTTCGGCACTGATAGGCGTTGTAGCCGGGTCAAGCGCCAGAGCCGGCACTTTGTCCCACGCCATGGTTAGTTGCGGCTTAACGACAGTTTCGACACGCAGCACGTTTGGCCATTTGATCTCGAGATGTGCCCGATCCGGTATGACCTCGATCTGGGTGGTCGGTTTGGGAGGCGGAGGAGGATCGCCAGATTCGCTGGTCTCCGAGATAGAAAGCGGAACGCCGAAGACGTTCACATATTCCGGAAGGAACAGCCCGTTCTCATCCGTGTCGTAAGAGACCCTGCGGAGACCGCGGCCGACCACCTGCTCGCATAAGAGCTGCGACGTGAACGCGCGCAAACCCATGATATGCGTGACGTTCTTGGCGTCCCATCCTTCGGACAGCATCGCGACGGATATAACGTTTTGCAGATCCTGACCGGCTGCTCCTCGCTTCCCGACGTTGTCCACGATCTCGCGCAGCAGATCCTCCTTCTTCATGGCGAGAAACTGCTGGAGGCGCGTTTCAGGAATGTCTGCCGCGTCGATAATCGCGTTCAGGCGCGCTTCGTAGTCCTTGTCCGATGACGCGGCTTCACCGATCTCAGCCTTCTCCAGCACCTTCGAATCTACCCGGAGCGTACGGGTCGGAGCCTCCAACTCTGGCCAGTGCGCATCGCCGTTGTTGAAATAGTTCTCGATACGGGCCGCGGTCTCCGTGCGATTGCAGACTGTAAGCATGACTGGAGGAACTTGATGTCCTGCCTCTTGCCACTGCCGACGGGTTTCCCGCCAATCGGCACCAAGCAGTGTGTAGGCGTCCTGGACAAGCTTCGGCAGGGCCTCGTGCGGCTCGGCCTTTGCCCTGTTCAGGTCCTCGGAGACGGACGGGTCACGGTAGATGTGGTAGAGCTTCGAGCGAAGTGTCTTCGCGTCCGGAACGGCATCGTCGCGCACCACCACGCGCGGCGTCTTGACCAGCCCGGCCTCGATCGCGTCATTCAGGCCAAAATCTGAGACGACCCAGTCAAACAGAGCGATCTCAGTGCTTTTCTTGCCGGTTGGTGCGAAGGGCGTCGCCGACAGATCGAAGCATCGCTGGATGCGTCGTGTCTTGTGAATGCGGTCCAGCCCCTCGATCCAGCGGGTCGCCTCGTCTAGGTCGATGCCCTGTTCCACAGCCTGCTTCTTGCTGATCTTCACCTCGGGCGGCTTACGATAAGCGTGATGCGCCTCGTCGTTAATGATGATGATGTCCTTGTGCGCGGCCAGTTTGCCCAGTACCCGCCGCGTGAAGGCCTCGTCCGACTCGCGCCCCTTCTTAACCACCGAGCGACTCGCCTCTTTCAGCGGCATTAGTGTGTGCCAGTTTTCGATCAGAACCACTGCTTGGTTCAATTTCTGGCGCATCGCTTCGGACGGGCACAGATTGAACTCGTCGTAGTAGCTGCCCTCGCTCGGCATGAGTACCTGAAGCCGCTCCTTCACGGTCAGCCCAGGTGCCACGATGAAAACAGCGCGACTGAAGTCCTTGTTCCGCTTGGGATATGTCAGTGCATTGACCACCTGCCAGGTGATGATCATTGCCATCACCGTCGTCTTGCCGGCCCCGGTCGCCATCTTGTTGCACAGCCGTTCCCACGACCCACCATCGCCAGGGATCGCGATGCCCTGCTTGTACGCCTCGGCGCCTTCGATCCACCAAATCAGCGTCTCGATCGCCTCGAGCTGGCAGAAGTAGAAGGGGTGCTGCCGCCCCTCTTGGTCGTGCCAGTGTTCCAGTAGCTTGCGCGTGACGATGGTCACGCCCGGCCAGCCCGCTTTACGCCAAGCATCAACGCGATCCCGTATCGTGTTGACCAGATCTAGATCATGCACGCGTTTGGTGTTGTTCCGCGCATCGAAAACTTCGTAGCTCGCCGGGCGCCGCTTCGGCTTGATTTCCAGCTTGCCGCCTGCGCTGTCAACCCAGTGTTGTTCGGGTTGCTCCCAAGGCTTGTTAATGATAAGCGACATCGGAGTCTACTCCTCGAGCGGCATGATCTTAAGCGACTCGATTCCCCGGTCGTCCACGATCTTAACCGCGATCCGCCGGTTATCGCCCGCCTCGAAGGGCAACGAGACGGTGCCGTGGAACTGCTCCAACAGGTCTTCGTCCAGCTCGGCGCGGACGGTCTTGCGTAGGCGGTTCCAGCCGCCTTTCGCGTCTGCCATCGGGAAAAACACCTGGTGCGGCATCAGCGAGCGATTGTCGTAGTCCACGTCCAGCGACCACATCGCGATCTGCTTCTTGCCGCCGGACACCAGGTCGCCCGCCTTCGGATCGAAATAGTCAAAGCCGTTCACCTCGATCTCCCAGAACCCGTCCTCGCGCTTGCGCAGCTCCACGTCCGGCTGGCCCATAAGCCAGAAGGATTGGTTCGAGGCGCGCTTCTTCTTCAGATCCTCGGTCAGCAGGTCGGTGTTCATCTGCGCCTTGAGCAGCGTGACACCGGGCCAGTTCACCTCGTCGAGGTCCTTCGCGGCCTCCGGGTCGAAGGTGAAGGCGCAGAACAGGATGAATTTGGGCGACGGGCGCAGCGTCTCGGCCTCGGTCAGCGCCAGTTCCACCTGCCGCTGCTCCAATGCTGCGTGCTCAGGGCCAAAGCTTACGACGACACGGTCGCCTGATTCGGCCAGAGACCCGCTGGCGTGGATGTGGCGCAGACCCGGCAGCGTCTCGAACTCGGCGAAGCGGAGCATGGCGCCACCCTTGCCGCGCACGCCGGCCTTCAGAAGCTCGTCCCGCCAAAGCGTCTGGCGCGAGGTCTCGCCGGAGCGGGCGACGGTCTCGTCGGCCTCCTGCTGCGGCATGCTCTCGTCCAGCGACAGGACGGTCGGCGCCGGAACCGCCTCGACCGAGAATGGCCCGGAGATGCGCCGCTTCGTGTCGTCGATGCGCGGCTTGTCGTAGAGCGTCTCCTGCTCGGCATGGTCGGCGATGGACTGGTCGATGCGGCGCTGCATCGCCTGACGGGCGGCCCGAAAAGCATCGAATGGCGCGCGGGCGGCCTCCGGCCAATCCTTCGGCCAGTCGAAGGGCACCTCCCATTCGTGCAGGGTGCCGCCCTTGGCGAAGTTCACCGGTTTGCCCTTGCGCACGCCCTGCGTCGGCTTGTGCGGCTTCGGGGGCTGAGCAGCCAGCGCAGCGTTGAGGTCGGCCAACGCCGCTGCGATCTTCGGGTAGCCCTCGTCGTAGATCGTGTTGATATCAGGGTTGTTCGCGATGCTCTTCAGCGTGATGTGCGGGACCGTCTCGTAGTCGAAGCCGCCCTTCAGCCCTTCATGTGGATAGCGCAGTGCATAGTAATTGAAGCTGGCGGTCATCAGCCGCTGCTTGGCCAGCGTGATCGCCACGCGAGAGGTGTCGCAGGTGATCCAGCGGCGCCCCCATTTTTCCGCCGCAAAGGCGGTTGTGCCCGATCCGCAGGTGGGGTCGAGCACCAAATCGCCGGGATCGGTGGTCATCAGCAGGCAGCGTTCGACAACCGCGCCAGACGTTTGAACCACGTATATTTTTCCCGGGCTTCCGGCGACATCTGACCAAATATTGGAAATTTCATATGCTGGGAAGTCGTCGAGGTATCTCTTGTAACGAAGCGTGGTGGCGCTTCCGCTGACTCGGCCCGCAGCAATGATCCGCTGGAAACCGACCTCGCCGGTTTTCCAGTATCCGCCAGAAGGGCTCCACTCCTTTCCTTCAAAATCTACTGGAAAGGATCCCGGCGGGCGGTTCGAAACGAGCGCAGTCCATTGGTAGGCCCGCCCCTCGTCATCCTCCAAGTTATACCGCGCGCCGGAGCCATGGCCTTCGCCCGCTATTTTCTCGCGGTATATCTGTCGATATTTCAGTTTGCTCCGGTTCTTCGCATACCAGACGCAGTAGTCGGAGATATTCGCGAGGTTCTGCGACGCCTGTCCGCCAGTCTTTTGAACCACGATGTTGCTGACGAAGTTGTCCGGCCCAAAGAGTTCATCGAGCACTTCGCGAACATGGTGCAAATTCTCGTCCGAAATCTGAACAACCACCGAGCCGCTCTCAGTCAAAAGCTCCCTCGCCAGCATCAGCCGGTCGCGCAGATAGGTGAGGTAGGAGTGGATGCCGAGCTCCCACGTATCCCGGAACGCCTTGATCATTTCGGGTTCCTGGGTGAGGTCGTCGTCGGAGCGGTCCTTCACGTCGCGCCTGTTTGTGAAAGGTTGGAAATTCGACCCGTATTTGATGCCGTAGGGCGGGTCGATGTAGATCATCTGGACCTTACCGCCCATGCTCTCCTTGGACAGGAGCGAATTCATCACCAGCAGGCTGTCGCCGGCCACCAGCCGGTTCGACCAGCCCTTTTCGTGGCGGTAGAAATCCAGCGCCTCACGCAGCGGCAGGTTCTCGAAAGGCGCCGCGAGCAGGTCAGGTTGCCGCCACTGCGTCTCGGCGTCCTTGCCCTTCAGCCGCTTCGCCGCATTAGCGAGGATCGTCGCTGGGTCGACGCGTTCATGAACATGCAGCGAGACGGTATCGACCTCGAAACTCGTCCGCTCAGCCTTGCCCGTCCAGTTGAGATAGGGTGCCTGTAGCCGCTTCAACTCCTGCAGCGCGTCCTTCATGCGTTCGGGATCGTCGCTGGCCAGCGCGTCGTCGATCAGCTTCTCGATCCCCGCCCGCGCGCTGTCGAAGTTCAGTACCGGATCGAGATGAGGATCGTAGGCCCAGTTCGACTTCTCGCCATCGGGATCGGTGCCGGCATGAACCATCCCGACCTCCGGGTTATTCACCCGGGTTTGCTCATGGCGATAGCTCAGCACCTCCGCGGGACCCTTCGGCCTGCGGGCGGCCTTCTTCCTGCCAGAGGCCGCGCGTTGCCGCGGTGCCGGCTCATCTGTCGGCATCAGTTCGAACCCACCTACCTCGTCGTCGTCCTCGTCGGACGCGTTTTCGCCATCTGCCTCGTCCTCCGCATCGTCCACTACCCGCATTATCGATCCGACCTGCCCATGGCCACGAGCCAAAAGCCCGTCATCGACCAACGCATCGCGCGCGGCAACGTAATCTTCATCGGAAAGGCTCGACACATGCTCGCGCACCAGCGCCATCATCGCGCCATTGCCGATGGAAGAACCGTCTTCAGGGGTCAGAGAGAGAATTAGGTCGGTCAGGCTTTTGGACATTCGTGCGGCTTTCAGCACTTGCAAAGGGGTGCGCTTTTTCGCGACCCTATCGCGCAGACCTTGTGTTTGCACGCTCGAATCCACTTTGAGCTGACCTATCCACCCAGGCTGCGCTGGGCTGCGGTGGTACCGATCTTGACATCGGGATCACGGAGGGCGGAGTTTGGTGCGCAACATAGCGAATGGCCGCTCCTCGCCCGCGGCTATGGAAAGCCTTCCAGACTGCCGTTCGAATCGACTGCACAAATCTTGACGGAGCTCAGAAACCTGATGGCTTCGGCAGCGTCGTGATATTCATCCTTCTGACCGTTGGAAAATTCGATTATCAAAGGATTTCGGTCTTCAGATCGCAAATTTTGGAGGAAAGATAAAGCTTCTGGGATCCTTCCTGAGAAAGACTGAGCCTTTTCATTTTTAAATGTAACTCTGATCATTTTCAAGTCCTGTTTGCAAATACATTTCTCAGTTTGTTGTGTATACGTTAATTTAAAGAGTTCGTTCACGGGGTATCAAGTATTTCGTGCGTCGAGGATGCTTTAAGGCAGATGCCCCGCTACGAGATTATCGTCCAATCCCCCAACGCATCCGAAACCAGCCCCATCGCCGCCCGCGCATCACCGGCCAATACCTGCACCGTGTGCCCCGCCCACCGGCATTCGCGGCGCCAGATCTTATAGCGATCCAGCCAGCGCAGTTCCCAAGGGGGGCAGCGGCCAGTCGGCTATGGGCGCGGGTCAGGTAGTCATTGCGCTACAGGATCTGCTCGGACGCCTGGATCTGTTCCGGCGCGAGCTGACGGCCTCCCTGAGGCGATGTTTGCCCCTGGTCTGTCATCTTATGACGGTGTAACCGAACGCATGATCATGTACTGAAAACGTGGCGATCGTTGCAGGGACCGGCAAGCAAACTGGCTCACTATTGAGTCCTTGAATTAAGCAACGTAAACTTACCAAAGATCCCTTGGCGCGTCGGTTCATGACTATCTAAAGTCCGCAAACTCTGGGGTCCGCTCCAAATTTTACATAATTTCACGGGCACACAGGTGCGCTCTGAAACCTCATAACATCATTAAGTTCCAGCGACCAAAGAGACGGCGGAAACAGTGGCGAGGGCGCTTCCCTTTCATGATGCCGATCCTGGTCGTAGGCATACTCGCGGCGGCATGGCTGGCTCAGAGCGGCCTCGAATGGAGCGGCAACCTTGGGACGAAGGCGCGCGATGTTGCCGCGCAGACCGATCAGGATGGGGCCCGTAGTCCGGGCACGGCTGATCTCGCCTGCTATCAACCGGATATTGTCGATGGCGACACGTTCGGGTGCGACGGCCAGCGGGTGCGCCTGGTCGGAATCGACGCGCCGGAAATGCCAGGACACTGCCGCCCAGGGCGGCGTTGCGTCGCTGGCGATCCGCGTGCGGCAACGAGCTATCTTTCGTCGATCACCCGCACACGGGTCGAGTGCACCTCAGAGGGCACGGACCGCTATGGCCGGACGCTCGGCCGATGTGAAGCCGATGGCGTCGATCTCTCCTGCGCGATGCTCGAAGCCGATCATGCCGAACGTCGCTACGGCTTCATCATTTGCTGATAGCCTGACCTCAGCGAAGTTCTCCCCCGCTCGGGGTCGAGATGCGCAAAGGGCACAATCGCCCTTGCGTCTTACCATTCCTTCAGTGCCTCAGCCAGAAACTCAGATGGCGTCTGTGTTCCCGCCGCCAGCGCCTGCACCGTGTGCCCCGCCCACCGGCATTCCCGGCGCCAGGCCTTATAGCGGTCGAGCCAGCGCAGTTCCCACGGCGTGAGCGGCCAATCGGCCATGGGGGCGGCGGCGCCGTTGTGGCCCGGGGTTGTGACGGCGTGGGGTTCGATGGCGCGTGACGGTGTGCGGACGCCGCGCGTCAGGTAGTTACAGCACCACAGGATCTGTTCGGCCGCCTGGATCTGTTCCGGCGTCAGTTGACCCCAGAGATTGTCGTCGGCGATCCGGCGGCGGACCTTGGCCGTCTTCTGCCGCTCGTGCGGTTCGCCGGCGGCGATCGTCACTGTCCGGGTCGGGCTGTGGCGCTGTTGCCATTCGTCGGGCGTCGTCGGCAGCGGCTTGCCGTCCGCGCCGAGCATCGGCCGGTTGGTGACATGGGTGTCGTATCCGGGCGCGCGGTGGCGTCCAGCCGGTCGCCGGTCCTGGGTGGGCGTCGTGGTCCGCGCAAGGGCGCGCCGTCGGGTGCGGGAGGTCGGGCCTTTGCCCTTGCGCCGTGCTTTGCTCATTTGCCGCCATCTGCGTTACGGAATCGATTGCGCCACCACCGGCCCAGCCGGGCGATGGCCATGTCGTGAAGGTCTACGATGGCGTCCATGGCCGCGATGCCCAGTCGGGCGCCCACCGCCAGGCCCATGCCGGCCACGATCGAAGTCAGGAACAGTAGCCCACCCAAAGTCATTGAGCCGGCCCTTCCGGGCCATCCGGGCGCCGCAAGTCCTCTGGTCGAAACCGGGCGCCGGGCGGCCGACTTCGGGCGCCGGGCCAATCATCCCACCACGCAGATCCTGGCGGCTCCGACGTCTTGGATTCCGACGCCTTGATGGCAGCTAAGGTTCGCCTGATCTCGTGGCGTTTCACGTGAGCGAACATCACGAAGCCGGCCACAAAGCCGATCAGGCCGCATCCGATCAGCATCAGGACGGCGAGCACGATGGCGAGGGCAATGCTGAAGACTGTCACCGGGATGGTTCCTTCCGATCGTTCAGGCGGCCGCGCGGGCCGGTGGGCTTTGTGAGGCCGTTGCCGTCGCTGCAGCGTTCGGCGGCGGTTGGGCGGCTGCCACTTCGACATCGTCGATCGGGATCCCGGCGGCCAGCGCGGCGTCGCGCAGCCGGTCGGCCATGGTCTGGCGGACTTTGGTTGCCGCGAACCGGCTGTCGGTGGTCAGGCGGAGCGTACCGCCGTCGATCCCCTGAAAGCCCAACGGCCGCAGCCACGACCGGAAGTCGCCTTCGCCGCGCCGGTCCAGCCGGCGGAAGGCCTCGGCGATTGCCTGCCACTGCGGATCCTCCGCACCCGGGCCGGGCGGCCGGTCGTCGGTGGCCGGTTTGGCCTCGGCCGTGTCGTCGGCGGCTTCGTCCAGCTTGCGGGTCAGATCGCGGATCCGGTTGCGCCAGGTTCCCGACCAATCCAGTCGCCGGTCGCCTCGCGATCGCCAATAATCGCGGAATTGGTCGGCCTGGGCCCGGATCGCCTTGTCGGACATGCCGCGTTCCCTTGCCAGTTCCCAGTCGGCCGCGGTGGGCGTCCAGTCCGCCGGCAGCATGACCTTGCGGGGCGGTGGGGCCTCGGCATCCGGCGAACCGTCGGCGCCACCGGCCCGACCCCCACCGGAATCAATCATCTCCCCACCACCCCCCGCCGGGGGGCTTTGGGGGGAAGGTTTTTGTTTTCTGTTCTCTTTCCCTTTAAGGGGGGATGTGACGTCACATGTGACGCTTCCCACCGTTACGGATGTGACGCCACCGTTACGGGCGTCACCGGCGTCACACCCGCCATCGGCCGGCGCCTTTGCCGTCGATTCTTCGGCCGCCTTCTCGGCTATCTTGCGGGCGCGATAGCGGCGCTGGCGTTCGGCCTCCTTGGTTGCTGCGGGGGCGCGCGTACGCTGCTTGCCCGGCTGGCCCGGAACCTCGCCACCGATGCGGGCCCATGCGTCCAGCGCCCATCGGGCAATCATGGCGTTGTGATAGCGGCCGTCCGAACACAGGGTCCATCCCTTCAAGGCTTCGTCTTTGATCCTCAGCCATCGCGTGGTTGCTCGCGGTCCCGCGCCGAGATCGGCCAGATACGCCAGTTCGGCGTCGTCGGTTGGCAGCGTGCCGGCGGGAATCTGCTCCCATGCGCTCCAGAGCAGCGCCATCGCCGCCCGCAACGCGCGATCCGGGACCTTGAGCATCATCGGAGAGCGTTTGATCTCTCGGATGTTCACCATCATGCTGGGCAGCCGGGTCAGGTCGATTTCCGGCGGCAACAATGGGTCAGGGAAATCGTCGGCAGGAACTGATGCCGTCATTATCGCCCCCTTTCGGGATGAATCAGCGGATGGAATAGACGCAGCCAAGCGTCACGCGTAACGCCTCGGCGTGACGGGGTGTGACGCTCGGCGTGACGCTGCGTGACATGGCTAACCCTCTGAAATCATTGAGTGTGACGGTAGGTGTGACGCTTCCGGCGTCACGGCCGTAACGGTTGGAGGCGGTGCTGGTGACGGGTTCGGCTCGGTGAACTTGTCGGTCTCATTCCCCCAGGCCGACCAGCCGGGCGCCCGCTCACGGGCGAAGAGCTCGAGGTACGGGCCATCGAACAACCGCTCGACCGTGGCCCGCATTTCGTCGGGCTTGCGCGAATGCTCGCGCACCGGGGCGACGATCAGGTTGCGGGTATTGCGGACCTTGACGCGAGGTTTCCCGCGCACGCCGATCAGCCAGAACTCGGCGGCAGAGCGCAGCACATAGCCGGTGCCGAAAGCCCATTTCGTGCCCGTCTTGCTCTGCTTGGCCCACGCCCCCATCGTCGAGAACCGGAACCCCCATCGGTCCATCACCGCAAAAGCCTGCGGCATCATCGGCGCGGTCGCCCACATGATCAGGGCGCAGTCCCGGGCGGCGATTTCGGCCACCGGCAGGGCGGCGATGTCGGCCAGTGACATGCAGCCATAGTGAGCGTTCGGGTTCTTGGCCTCGCCCTTGGCCGAGAAATTGGCATACGACCAAGGCGGATCCGCCAGAATGGCCCCGAACGGACCTTCGTCGGCGATCGGCGCGAAGGGCGACGTCGATGCGAACAGCGAGCCGGTCATGCCGCGCTCCCTTCGCAAAGCGCGCGCATTTCGTCGTCGGTCAGGTTCTCCCAAGCTTCGACGTCGCTTAGCAGATATTCCGGGTCCGCTGCGTCGTGCGCTTCTCCGCAGCAATCCAAGCCGTCCGGCCAAAAAATGGTCAGGCCGATCGGGATGCAGTCTTCGCGCACCCACCCGCTGACGACAGTGCCGTCTTCGTCTCGACGAACATACTCGCCCCATTCCAGCGGCATACGCCCAGGGTCGATATCGAGGGTGACGTCACACGGTTCGACATCACCCGCTTCGGTGACCGTGACGAAATCTTCCGACCGGAATCGGTGCTCGGCCATCAGTTTCTCGGCAGCGATACGGCTGCGCTCGATCCAGTCAGCCGAGTCTTTGTACGGTTGCGGGTTCATGCCACGACACCCCACGCCCGCAACTGGGTCTCGGCCGCGTCGGCGCCTTTGCAGACGGCATAGGGGATGCCGCGCGCCGCGCACCATGACTGGAAATCCCGCTGGCTGTCGGTCTGGCGCCCGTTGGTGGCCTTGAGTTCGATCGCGTAGGCACCGGCGTCCGTCAGGAACACATAGTCGGGCGATCCGGGAGTCAGTCCCATGGCCTTGGCCAGCGCATACCGCAGGCCGGCGTTCTTGCCGCCGCCGCCGACCTCGGACGCGGTATGCCACCACACGGCCTGCAGGCGTCCCTCGAGTGTCCAGGCGCGCAGGCGATTGGCCAGCGCGATCGCCTCGCGGTCCTCCGGCCCCGCCCGGTGGCCGGTATAGGCGGCCACCGTCATCAGACGGACAAGCCAGGGGGCGATTGCCGTTTGCACCGCTGCCGCCATCACGCGACCCCCGTCCAGGCCGGCGCGGTATCGACCACCGGCTGCACCAGGTCGATGTCGCCGCAGCGGCTATTGATCTCGATCTCGCGGATCCGACGGGTCGGATGGCTGAAGTCCGGGCGGGTGATCATCTGCCCGGTCAAGTGGACACGGGCATTGGTCACGCCGCGCTCGCGGATCCGCTCGATCAGCGCCGGGACCCAGACAACCACCTCGTGATGGGTGATTTTGCACCGCCGTGTGTCCTCCGGACCGAGCCATTCGTCGGCCGTGGCGATCGACAGACGGCACAGCGGGCCGCGCTTGGTCTCCAGCATCCGGGGCGGGCTCATCAGTCGGCCGCGCAGCTCGACGTGATTGATGTCGGTGGAATGATCGGCGGTCATTGGGCGGCCCCAACGTTAGCGTCATCGCCGGGATCGGTTTCCGGATCCGCCATGGCTCTGGCGGCCTCGATCGCGTCGCGCGCGGCTTCTACCGATCCGAACGCCTCCACCAGCCGCGCTGCCGTCGCCGCCAGTGCCGGGTCGGCCCCAGTATCGTCGGGGTCGGAATCGGGGCCGGTGTCCATGCCCAGCGCGCGTTTGTAGAGCTCGAGCAATTCCTCCTGCTCGCTGCGGTCGGCGGCTTGCATCTTCCGCAGTTTCAGGATCTGGCGCATGATCTTGACGTCGAAGCCGTTGCCCTTGGCCTCGGCGAAGACTTCCTTCATGTCATTCTGAAGAGTCGCCTTTTCTTCTTCCAGACGCTCGATCCGCTCGATGTAGGAGGCAAGCTGGTCGCCCGCGATGCCGCCCACGTTCGTCGTCGCGTCCTCGCTCAATTCCGCCCCCCACCGGTCCGGCCGATCGGGGTGACTGTCGCGCCCCCACCGGCGATTGTTTCCTGATCTGACATGGCGGTGACGGCCTCGATCGCGCCGCGCGCGGCCTCGACCGAGCCGAACGCATCCACCAACCGCGCCGCCGTCGCCGCCAATGCCGGATCGGATTGCAGCTTCGCCATCGCTTCGCGGGCGTGGTCCTTGGCTATGTGGGCGCCGATCGGCGTCTGCGCGAAGTCCGGGATCAGGCCGAGGAACCGCTTGTAGGCGTCGAGGGTGTCTTCGGCCTGCTGGCGTTCGGCCGCCGGCGTCGTCTGAAGCTTGACCACCTGTTTCAGGGCCGACGTGTCGATGCCCAGTTCCTTGGCTTCGGCGACCGTCTGCAACTTCTCGCGCCGCAGCTGGGCCATGTCCTTGTCGATATCGATCATCCGCGCTGCCAGCCGGCGAACATCGTTCTCGATGCTGATGCCGGCATCCGGGTCGAAATGCGGAATCGGCGGATTGGCCGGCGGCATCGGTGCGGTGTCATCCGGCTCCTCGACGACCGAAATAGCGGTGGCGGAGGATTTTCCGCTAAAGGTTGTGGTCATGGAAATACGAACTCCATCTCGGCTCGGTTCGGATCAGCGTTCGGGGGAGGGGCCAGCGACTAAGCAGGCAAGCCGCTATCGGCTGCCGTGGCCCGAGCGACGCGGGCCGATTGCGTTATCGGCGTCCGGACATTGGATCGGGTCGTGGTGCGGATGACGTCGGAATCGGTGGCCGCCCATCCGGACAGGGCGGCCAGCGCGATTACCCCCATGGACCGCGCCATGGACCGGGCCGCCTTGGCCGCGGATCCGCTGCGTCCAGATCCCGTCGCGCTTGCCTGCCGGTCCATTCCGCGATCGTCAGCATCACGCGGGCGCGCAGAATTCTTAGCCATTTCATTATAGTCACTCCGGATCGAGCGCAGTTCGTGTTCAAGCCGTTCCAGGCGTTTGGGCAGATCGGCGCCGCCATCCTCGATGACAGGCGCGAAGATGTCGCGAACGAAAGGCTCGCCCCACAAAGCGATCATGGCCGTCAGATACCGCAGGTTCGGCGACGTCTGGCCCACGCGCCAGGCCTCGACCGTGCGCAGCCGGATATCCAGTTGCCGGGCGACATCCTTGGCCGAATAGGCGCGCAGCCAGCCTCGTAGCCGCTCTGCCACCAGTTCGTCCGGCGGCGCTTTCATGGTCATCGTCGTCATGGATTGCACCCGTTCAAATCGGCCAGAAAGGTCGAAGCGGCGGACATCATAAGAGGGACATTAAAGCGAGTTTTCTCAATCAATAGTGGTGTCATCATTCGCGACCTTTCTTTCGTCAGGGTGTGCCCGGCCGCCCACCGTTGGCGGTAGATTTGCCCAAGAGCGGCGGCCGCACGGCGGTATTGCGAATCATGGTGCAAAATCTGGCCTTCAATGGCGCTGAGTGCGAACAGGAGAAGAACAACTGGGGTGATTTTCACTAACCTCTCGACGTGGATCACTATTGGCTTCAAATTCTACCGGAGCGCGAGTCTGGTGATGAAGCGGGTAGGGTTTATGCCGAGTGATCTGCGGGGGCAGGTAGGAAATGGGGAGCCGGATGGGCCTACAGTCACAACCATTCCGATTAATCGGCACGTCGTGCTGCACTACAACAAAGGCACTGTCGTCTATCGAAGCACGTTCATTCGAACAGCGAAGGCAACGATATTTGCGACAAATGTCGAAATTGATCGTGTCGTGATCCATCTCGTTTCGTTTGATAGGGAGGCATCCAAGGCGCAGGGGCCGGTCCGAACCTACCTTGCAGATAGGGTTATTGAGGCCATCGATGCTGAAACGGGAGAAATACTGAATCTTAAGCGCGTGCTCGTTGCGGCCGGGCTCCCTGAACGGGTTGTCAGTATCGGGCTTGATCGAAAGGTATCCCGGCTGCGAACGGTGGAGCATGGGCTCAGCTTTTGCGGTCCGAACGGCGGACTTCCGGGCTGGCATTTTCACGTTGATGCGGCATTCAAGGGGGCGCTTGATCTCGTCGGGAGCGTTAATTCTGTGCGTGCGCGATTGAACCCAGACCACATGTATTCGCAGGGGGTGCCTCCGGCATATGCCTTTGGTAGAGGTGACATTCTGTATGATCATCCCGGAGCAAAATTGACGAGTTGGTCCAACACTCTGAGATCGGCGAAGCGATTGATCGAGGTGGCGGATGCGCGTCCGGATATCCCGACCATTCAAGGCACCGTTACTCCAGGAGAAGTTCAGTTCAGAGAATTTCGAATACGGAATGAAAATCTGGAGATGGTTCGCGTGAATCGTACAACGCAGTGCGGCTTTGTTGACCTTCTGAAGTATGGAGAAAGTTCTGACTAGATGAGCGTTAGCGTCCGGATGGATTCGATGTTCACTAGGCATCAATTTCTCATGATATCTGGTTTATAAAAGTCCTCTGGTCCTACGCAGCCGTTCGTTATCTCAAGGATTTTCATCATTGTTTCGCGTCGGGGTAAGCGCTCACCCCGTAACCATTTGATCACGGCTCTTTCTGATCGCTGGCATTTGCGAGCGAAATCCGCCGGGGATGACTGATGCTGTCGGAGGTATTCTCGCAGGTGCATGAGACCCGAAGTTACCCATTATGGGGAAGATTTCAACACGAAAATTGTACCCGAAATGGGTTATGCCCATTCCGGGTCGTCTGCTCCATATTGAGGGCATGATGCATAGAATTCGTACGATTCGGGAAAACAAGGGTTGGTCCAGACGGCAGCTTGCTAGTGCTGCCGAAACCAGCGAAAGCCAGATCGTGAAACTCGAGCGCGGTGAGCGGCGGCTTACCGTTGAGTGGCTGAATCGCTTGGCGAAGGCGCTAGACGTCCTTCCAGCGGAGATTATTGAAGACGAGAATATTCCTCGCGGAAATCAACCTTTAATAAACGAAGACGTTGGCATGAAGAGGGTTGTTCTGGCTGGGCAAGCAGCTCCCGGCCTTTGGCAGCCAATCATGACCGAGGATCCTGTGCACTACGTGACTGTTCCGTCGTTTGTTGGATTTCCGCCTGTTCAGGCGGATTTCGTCGTCCAGATTTCAGGGCCGGCGACAAACCTGGTTTATCCGGACGGGTCACACGTGCTCTGTGCGAACGCCGATGGCCCAGTTGGTCCCGTGCGATCCGGAGACCATGTGGTCGCTGAGCGGATCGACGGTGAGAAGCTGGAGCGACGAGTCGCGGAATATCGAGTCGATGAAATGGGAAACGAATGGTTGTGGCCCCTTTCGGATCATCGAGATCATAAAGCGCCGTTGCCAGTGGATTCTGGCGAGACCCGCATTTCAGGTATCGTTGTCGCAATGGCCGATATTCGGGCTGTGCCGCGCGGAACGGCGCGTCAGACCCACAAAGTCCATGGTGACGGCAACTTGTGATTGCTCAGTAGGGTAACCTTACACAATTTTGGTTGACACGCTGTTTCTATCTTACCCATATTGGGTATGTTGTGGATCGCGTGTCCTCCAGTCGTCATGGGGTATGCTCAGACGCGCGATCCAGACAGGCAAACGCAACGCCTTCAACTGGGGATCGCTAATGTCGAGCGCAAACATGCCTCTGAATACTCTCATCTTCAAAGCTACCCGAATACCGCCCACCGGAACCGTCGTCAGCATATCCGGAACTGACCAAGTCGGCCGCGTCGCTGGCCGGGCCGTCAGCTGCGGCAATGTCGTCGCCGTCATCGACGTCTTCGGAGAAGACCGGACTGTGATCGCAGGGGCAGGGCAGGTCACGCCCCTGCCGAGCGGCCCGCGACTGGTCGCCGTCGACGGCCGCACCGTTTCCGCCGGCAACCCCGCGCCCACCGGCCGAGAGGTGCGGGCATGCTGACGTTGCTTATTGCCAGCCTGATCAACCGCGCCACCCGGCGCCGCCGCATTGCCCGGCGACGATATGAAATCCGCTACGCCGACTGGCGCTGACGGAATCCAAACCCCTCCGAAATTCCGAGAAGAAGGATGTGTCCCATGGATGAGACGCAAACGGCCCCGGCTGTCCAGACCAACAAGCCACTCGCCAATATCGTCATCGACGAGGTCCAGCGCCAGACCACCGACGACGCCGTGCGGGGCATCGTGGCCAAGAATGTTGAGGCGCTGATCAAGCAGACCGTCGAGAGTGCGCTGCGCAGCTATGGCGACATCGGAAAGCAGATACAAAAACAGGTCGGGGCCGCGCTCGAGGTGGGCGACCTGACCATCCCGTCCTATAGCCACATGGTCTCGGCCGTCGTTCAGGCGAAGGTCGAAGAGCACATGGATGCGACCATCAACGAGCGGCTGAAGATCGAGCTGGATGAGATCCTCGGTATCGGCGCCGGCGAGGTGAAGCTGAGCGAGATCGTCCAGGAAATGGTGACACGGCTCGAGGGCGAGAGCGACCGGTTCGGCAGTTACGTCACCTGCGACGTCGGTGAGACAGAGTACGGGTCCCGTTGGGTGCGTCTTGATGAGGGCGAAGACGTCAAAAGGCACAGCTGCGAGGTGCGCGCGCTGGTCAGGGATGACGGCAAAATCGGCGCGCTCTTTCTCGACGGCGTCGACATGGAAAAATCCGCCCGTCTGGGTAGCTGGAAGGATCATCATCGGACGCTGTTCGCGCTCTACTGCCGGGGCGGCAAGCTGATCGTCGATGAGGATTCCGTCGTCACCGCGATCGGTGACTTCTGATGCAGCCGGTGCCGATACCACCGGGGCCGGAACAGCGGCCGACCGATGCCCTTGTTGCGGATCTGGCCGAGCTGGAACGCCGGATGCGGGGGGCGGATTGCAACAAATCGGCCGATCTGTTGCGCGAGGTCGCCGGCCGGCTGGGTGCGGCCGATGCGGCTCTCCGGATCCTCAACCGCATCTGGACCAACGGCCTCGAGCCGGCGGCCTGGATACCGCACGGACCGTTCCAGGTCCGCCACAGCGAGATCGGCGAAGCCCTGATCCCGCTGGGATATCCCGATCCCTATCCGGCGACGCCTGAATCAACGCGCAACAGCCACCGGCCACGAGCCCCCGGCGGCGGCCGGAGGCGATCCGGCCGGGGGACTGGCCGGCTGGTCAGGGGGAAGCTTGGCAACAGGTGGGGGCAATCATGAGCGGAGTCGCGACGAAGCCGATCACCTTCAACGGCCCGATGGCTCGAGCGATCCAGGAGAAGCGCAAGACGCAGACAAGGCGGATTCTATCGCCACAGAATCTGCGCATCTGGACGGGCGGATTAGATTTCGATGGGCGATACGTCAGGCCTGATGAAGCGATGATGACGGCTGCCCTCAACAACGCTCGCGGTTTTCGCTTCATCGAAGGCCTGCTGAGTTGGCAGGCTGACTGCGTCCCAAACCAAGTGGGCGTGCTGAGCCAATGGCTGGGCAAGCCGACTTTAAGACCCGGTGACCTGCTCTGGGTTCGCGAGACGTGGCGCCCTTTGCAGGGCTATTCGAACTGGGATCTTCGGATTAGGTACGCCGCCGACGATTCCGAAATCCACCTGCAGGACTGCGATGTCGATGTGGGCGACTGGCGATTTCCCAAGGCCGCCCGAAAGGGAATGGTAACGCCTCTACACATGCCACGCTGGGTCAGTCGCCTCACGCTGCGGGTGACGGACGTGCGCTTTGAGCGCGTCCAGGACATCAGCGAGGCGGATGCGATTGCTGAGGGTGCGCCTCAATACTCCAGCTCCATCAAGCTTTGCCGCAACCGATCCTATGACCCGTCGGTGAACGGCTCCTACCGGGAGGGGTTCTCCGAGATGTGGGAGGGCATCCACGGCCCTGGTGCATGGGACCGAAACGACTGGGTGTGGCGCATAACCTTTACGCCGCACCTCGCCAACGTCGACACCCTGCTCTCTGAGCGGTCGGGCGCGGGACACGGATCCGAACGGCCAGAAAATGGAGGCAACACATGAGCATGATCCTGGACGCCAAGGAATTTTCGGCGGGTCTCGATACAGCCGCGACTGCCATTGATCGTGAAGCGGTTGTACCTGTGCTGGAAACCGTCCGGCTGCGGCGGGACGGCGATCGGCTGGCCATGGTCGCCACCGATATCGACCACGAAGTCGAAACATCGATCGTGCCGACAATGAACGGCTGGGCGCCCGATTGCTGCATCGGTCACCCCCGCAGCCTTGCCAAGGCCATGCGCGGCAGCGGCGGCGGATCCGTCAAACTGTCACCGCTTGATAGCAGCCAACATTGTGGAATCATTTGCGGCCGCCTCGACATCGAGGCTCAGACCATTCCCGGAGAAGAGTTCCCAGCATTTGCCCGGTACGACGACAGCCCGGTCTGGTCGGCCGATCTGGGGGACGGGGTCCTGACCGCGTTGCGGCGTCTCCAAACCTATATCTCGATTGAAAGCACCCGGTACTATCTGAACGGCGTATATCTTGAACAAGGGGAAGAAGGCGCATACCGGTTGGTGGCCACCACCGGCCACGTGATGGGCCTTGCCGATGTTGATCTGCCCGGGAGTGCTGGCGAGATGCCGACCGCTTCCGGCAACACGTCCGGCGTGATCCTGCCGCACGTGGCCCTTGGGACCGTGTTGCAGATCGCGCGCCGGCGGCGGGGGGCGCCCGTCCGTCTCGCGATCCACATGACGCCGCCGAAATACGGGTCCGAATCCGAGATTGTTGCCGAAGGAACGCCGGTAGCCGTCTGGACGATCGGCGACGTGACGGTGCGCACAAAGTGCATCGACGGGACCTTTCCAAACTATCGGAAGGTCATTCCCGATAACCGCGAAATGGCGACGTTCGACCGGGGGCGCCTGCGCCAGGCGATCGACCTGCTGCGGACGGCTTCGAATACCCAAAACCATTGGACCCACTCGGTCACCATCACGTTCGAGGGCGACACAGCCGTGCTGCGCGCCAAACGCCAGGACGGCGGGGAAGTGTCGACCGTTCTGGATTGCCGGCCCGACACCGACTTGCTTGAAGGCGAGAACCGATGCATTGGCGTCAACCCCACGCTCATGAGCCGGATCCTCGACAGCCTGCACGGCGTGAAACGCGTCAACTTGGCTTTCAACGCCGGAGTGATCGGAACGGGATCATTTCAGGTGTTGCCGGTCGACCCCATCGGATTTCAGGCGGTCATGATGCCGATGAGGGTTCGCGATGGCGGGCGGTGAGGTGGAAGCCGAGGACCTGCGCCGGCACCGGTCCGCGTTTTGTGACGCCGACAATTTCCCGGAAAGGGAAACGCTCACCGACCGGATGGAAGCAGCCGGCCTGATCCAGCTGATGCCCGTCGACGAGCAGGCGCTGGAGGATCCGTTCGCGGCGGAGCGCGGCATCGAGCCGGGTGGAGTGATGTGGACGCTGACCAAAGCGGGCTACGCCATCCTCGAAGCCGACATACCGAATCAGAAAGGTTAGAAATGGAATTGCAGACGATCGAGGCGCCGACCCACCGGCGTCCCCCGGATGCACACCTGTCACCCGCCGAGATCGACGTCGAAGTCGGGCGGCGGTTGCGGGTTTACCGGGTCATGGCTGGGGTGTCGCAACAACGGTTGGGAGATCTCGTTGGTGTGACGTTTCAGCAGATCCAGAAATACGAGCGGGCGTCCAACCGGATCTCTGCTGGTCGGCTGGTCCGGCTGGCCGAAGTTTTGGGCGTGCGTCCCGCGGCGTTGCTGCCGGGATCGACCGGAGCGGAGGAATTCCCGCATCCCCTGCCGAATCTGGAGGCGGCGCGGGCGGTAAGCGCCATCACAGACCCCGTGCATCTGCGGGCTGTGATTCAGTTGGCCGAGCATCTAGGCCAGTCGTGTTGTCCGGCCGGCAGGCAAGGGGGCAGGGAAGCGAGCGCAACGGGCTGTCAGGAGGTGGCATAATGATACTGGAAGAATTGCAGATGGAAGGGCTCGCGGAAAAGCCCCGCCGACCCGTGACGCGGATGCTGCGCATATCCGAGGTCGAAGAAATGACCGGCCTCAAGCGGCCGACGATCTACAAGCACGTGAAGCTGGGGACATTCCCGCGGCAACAGCCGCTCGGCTGCCGGGCGGTCGGTTGGCGTCTGGACGATATCGTGGGCTGGCTTGAAAGTCAGGGTGGTCAGGCTGTATCGTGATCGGGTGGCGAGCGCTGCCGCAGGTTGGCGGACATACGGTGGCGCTCGCGATTCGTCTATGGTCATTCACGGTGATCTCCGCGCACTGTGTACAATACCGTGTACCATGGCGCGTCGCGGCACGGGAGAAAATGGCGAAAAATCAATGACATATAGCAACTATAGGTAGGACTCTCTCTCCGCCACCCTTTTGCGCGACCGCAAACTGACTGATTTAAAACAGAAAAGCGGGGGACAGACCCTCGCCTTCCACACATGATTTCCACACACCCAAGATGGCTTGCCTTCCAAATCGCTTTCATTGTCAGCTACGACAGGGAGGCATGGCCTTAAAATAGGTGCTATTTAATCGGCTGTTCAGAAATATCAGGAGCGGCGCCGTATGATGGAGGGTTCATCGGGCTGTAATCAAAGACTTCACAAGACGCTCTGACCGTCCTGCGATCACAGTTGACTGGATATATATACTAAAATTGAATTCTCGAAGCCATTCGAAGTCATTTAGCTGGATGACCAAGTCTTTTCCTTTTCCGGCAAATATGCCGATTGCGACGTCGGAGGCGACTGGAAGCCACACCTCTACGCCCGGATGCCCTAGATGGCTTGTGCTTGGCGGCGTTAGTTTGGCTACTGGCCTGCTACCGATGATGAAGCTTTTCTTTGATTTCCGAATGACCGCGATCGCAATGCTCATGTCGCGAATAGCCGCCTCAACTTCAGGGCCAAAGTGGCCGATCGCCATTATCCAAGCATTATTGCTCATACGTTGTTTTACATTTGTAGTGAAATAATTCCTTCGTTCCTCGTCTGCAAGTGAACGGTAAATTTTGCCAAAATCGTTGATGCAGTCGTTGATTAATACTTCCATATCGACGTTTTCTTTTAGTTCGCTCAATGAATCTGGAGTCCTTTTCCATTGCAAAAATAGAAACATGTTCCAAATTTTTTTATCTTCATCCGTAAGAGCTGGTATTTTTCCGTTGCGAGCAGATATGCACATTTTATCAATGACCGGTTTCGCCAGCCCTTCCATATGGGAAAAATAGCGTTCGGCTGAAAGATCATTGTTTTGCCCGGTTTCTATTCTATATAAATTCGTGTTGAAAAAAATACTCTCAGGATTGGCGGAAATAACGCGCCTTTTTCCAAATTTTTTATTGTAATGCCATATTTTCCCGTCAACATCACAGAAATTCCTTAACAACATCTGAGGGACAAAGTGGTGTTTTTTTGGTGTGGTCAATGCTGTTCTCGTTCTTTCTGCGGTTATCTGAGAATTAAATAACAAATTAATTTTGAATTAGTATTGCACTGTTCAGAGCCATAGAGCTGATACATCTACCAATGAAATTCCGATGGGAGTTCCGGTCTGGTCATCCGAGACTAACGCGCATTTTATGTCAAAGGAAGCCCTGTAGACCCTACTCCACAATTCTGAGATAAAAAGTACGTCCCTTCCCAAGGATTGGACCTATGCAATGGTCTCTGAAGCCGGTGTGTTGAACAGCATACAGTATTGGACACAAATTTTTTTTAATCTCCGAGGTCCGAGGATGAAAGTTGGACATAAAAACAAAACGGAATCATTACATAGTTATAGACTACAATGGCTAATACACTAAATAATAATTTGAATTAATATTCGATATTGTCGTCATTATAATTTATCGATCTAGCGATTGCCGATAATACGATGATTTGATTCAGTGGTTTACTTGATTGTTGAATCATGCGCAGTGCTTCGCTGTGAAGTTCTGCTTGTGAATGCGCAAATGCCAAATCTCCAAGCGCCCAACCGAGATAAAATTCAGTTTCAATTTGACTGGCTGTTTGTCGGGCGTCAGCTAGGAATCCAGCATTAGCTTGGGCTGTTGCTATATCGCTCAGCGCCATCTCGCGACTAGTTTCAAATGCGATATCTAGTGCGGCGTCGCGTGCTTCGATAAAAAGTTCTCGGTCGTTGTGTGCGCTAGCGATGAATTGGAGCGCTAAAGATCGACTAGTGGCGGTTTCTATTCCTCTTGCTAGCTGCAGAGCTTCTATGAAAACACTTGGGTCGGATCGGCTAGCGGCAATATCTCCAAGCGCCTGTGCTCGCCATAGTGCGTCAACAATGTCGTCGGCTGTGTTCAGAGCCTCATGGAATAAGCCAGCTTTCGCCTGAGCAGAAGCGATAGCTGCGAACGCTATGCTCCGATCACCTTCCGTCTCGATGCCTCGGGCTGCGTCCAAAGCTTCTTCAAATAGGTGAGTATTGTCTTGTGTGAGAGCGAATTTGCTGAGAGCCTGACTGCGGTGGAGCGGAGATGCGATTTGGCGGGCAACTTCTAAGGCCTCTGTGATAAGATCTGGGCGTAGAAAAGTCCATTGATCGCCGTTTTGAGGTTGTTCAGCAATGGCTATCAAAGCTGATGCCTTGGGCCAAGAACTTTCGATTGTTCGGATTGTCGTCAAAGCTTCCAGCATAAAACCTGCTTCAGCCTGTGTGATAGCAATATCTCTCAGCAATTCCTCGCGAACGTGTGTATTTCGAATGTCATAGATGGATTTCAGAGCTACATAGAAATCATTCAGATTGGCATGTGCAGTGGTAATAGTTGTGAGGGCCATAGCTCGTTCAGTTGAATCGTCTATTTCGCGAGCCATCTCTCGGGCTTCGGAAGTCAAGGAAATAGCAAACCGCCGATCAATATCGTGAGTCAGGTTTTCTGCTGCTAAAGATTGAAAATGGAAAACTAACGCAAAAAATATAATAAAAACGTAATTTATCTTACACATTTTCGTTGACAACCTTTCGTAGCTCAATAGTAGAGATGGGGCATGAAGAGAGATTTTCAATTCTGGTAAGGATAAAAATAAAAATTTCCAAAAATTCTCTATAACTCTCCCTCAATAGGGCGCCAAAAACATACCATGATATGCCGTTTTGTTCAATAAGACATCTTCTGGCTCGCCGAGTTATCTATAGCGACGACTTCGGTCGATCGTTGCCTCTAATCTAGTCCTATATTACCATCCGTATTCTCGGCGTATACCCTGTTTCGCGGTCGATGGTGGTCGTCGCATATTATGGATCAATAAGAGGATGCGAGCGATAGAATAGTAGGGCTCGCTGACGGCTTTTCACCGGCTTCGTAAGCCATCGTCGGGGCATTGAAGGTCGATCGTGACGATCTGGTCTGAGGGTCAGGTGACCCGCATGATCATCCCCTCATTCGGCGGCATGACCTCCTCGGCCGTGCTGTCTCTTGCGTCGCGCAGGGTCTCTCGGGCATCGTTCCGGCGAGTGGTTAAGGTCTAGGGCTTGGCTTTCAGATGGGGATGACCGGCGACGATATTCTTGCTTTCTACGATCAAGGCATGGCCGAAGCGCCGTTTCCAATCACCCTGTCCGATCCCCGAGGGGCGGTTTTCGTGGCGCTCAGGTGCTGGGGGCCGAGCGGGAAGCGGGCGGCACGTTCGCCGTCTCTGAAATGGAACGGATCGAAAATGGCGAATATCGTTGGCAAACTATCGGGCTCGTAAACGGCTGCGTGATGCTGCTGGTTGCCCACACAGTTGCTGACGATGATGCGATCGAACGCATTCGAATTATTTCGGCCCGACGAGCCACAGGCCATGAGGTGAAACGCTATGAGCGCGAACGACGTTAAGGTCACGATGGACCCCCAGAACCCACCGGTGCTCAGCGACGATCAGAAGGCTGAGCTCGAGGCGCTGAAAGCGAAGACAGATGCCGAGATCGATACGTCCTATATCCCGGAACTGTCGGATGATTTCTGGCGAAAAGCGGTGCGCAACCCGTTCTATAAGCCGAAGAAAGCGTCGACCACCGTCCGTATAGATGCCGATGTGCTTGCATGGCTGCGTGCGCAAGGGCCGGGATACCAGACGCGCATTAACGCCATCCTCCGCAGGGAAATGGAAGACACCTTGAAACGCTGAGGCGATAGTATCATCCGTGGACGGCCAGCCATGGTTGCCGTTGCTTGGCACCTGAATCGCAACAGGTGTTATGCGGCATCCGGTGCAAAGGTAGAGGGACATATGCCCGTGCGCACATCCCCAGGCGAAATCCTGAAAGAGGAATTCATGGAGCCGCTGGGCTTGAGCGGTACCGAACTGGCGCGACAGCTGAACGTCCCGGCCAATCGGATCAATGACATCATCCGGGGACGGCAGGAGATTTCCGCCGATACCGCGTTGCGGTTCGGGCGGTATTTCGGAACGACGGCGCGGTTCTGGTTGAATGCTCAGTCAGCCTACTCGTTATCAAAGGCCGAAGCCTGAGCCGGTCCGGCCATTGAGCGGGAGGTCGAACCCCGCCCCGTCAGTTGAAATCTACGGAGCCTCAGTTTCGGCCCGGTGGTGTCGAATGCTTTGCGTCTAGGCTAATGAAGGCTGCGTCCGGGCGTCGGTCGTGGCCGGATCGGCCGCGCCACAATAATCTTTGACCGCGATCTATAGCGTTGATATCAACTAATATAGTCGACAACGCAAGTTGATGCCGACCGTGAGGGAGCATCCGATGCAGAAAATCACGCCCCATCTGTGGTTCGACCGGGAAGCCGAAGACGCCGCCCGGTTGTACGCCTCCCTGTTCCCGGATTCCGCAATCGGCACCGTGAGCCGCTATGGCAAGACCGGTCAGGAGGTGCATGGCCAGCCGGAAGGACAGGCCATGACGGTGCCCTTCACCCTGGCCGGATACGACATGCTGGGGCTGAACGGCGGGCCGCATTTCCGTTTCACCCCTGCGATATCGTTCTTCGTCACCCTGGAAACGGAAGAGGCGGTGAACGCAATATGGTCGGGGCTGGTCGCCGACGGCACCGTCCTGATGCCGCTCGACCGCTATGACTGGTCGGAGAAATATGGCTGGTTGAGCGATCGCTATGGCGTGTCGTGGCAGATCGCGCTCGGCGACTGCGCCGAGGTCGGGCATCAGGCCATCTGCCCGTCCCTGCTGTTCGTCGGCGCCCAACACGGCCGGGCCGAAGCAGCGATGGAGCATTACATGGCTGTTTTCAGCACGTCGCCTGCCGCGTCATCAACCGCGCCCACGGCCGTTGACGGAATCCTGCGCTATGATGGCGGTCCCGATCCGGCCGGAACGGTCAAGCATGCTCAATTCAGGCTGGCGGGCGAGACATTCATGGCAATGGACAGTGCGGCCGCTCACGATTTCGGCTTCACCGAAGCGGTCTCGTTCATGGTCGGCTGCGATAACCAGGCGGAGGTCGATCATTACTGGTCCGGCCTGTCGGCGGTGCCGGATGCCGAGCGCTGCGGCTGGCTCAAGGACCGGTTCGGCGTTTCGTGGCAGATCGTGCCGCGGATCCTGCCCAGGCTTCTCGCGGATCCGGACCCCGCCAGATCCGCCAGGGTAATGCAGGCCATGTTGGCGATGAAAAAGATCGACATCGAGGTGCTCAAAGCCGAACATGAGGGTCGCTGACGTCTGGGGAAAGCGTGTTTTGGGCTCCGTGAAACCAGGAGCGGTCGGTGCTACCCAAGGCTGTTGTTTTTGTGTTTCTCGCGGAAAGGTAATCGGTGCATACTGTGATATGGTTTGAATACTCCGATTTCAATGGCGGGAGTGGCACAAGATGATCGGGCGCTACGCGTATCCCTGCACCGTCGAGGTCGACAGCAACGGCTTTTTCGTAACCCGCTTTCCGGATATTCCCGAGGCGATCAATGGTGCGGAACGGTTGACTGACCTGAATCATCGGGCAGCCGATGCGCTGATAACGGCCCTGAATTTCTGCATCGAGATGGGCGAATCCTTGCCGGTTCCGTCGCTTGCCGATGAGAATCAGGCAACGGTGACGGTGCCCGCCATCGTAGCCGCAAAGCTGGCGCTTTATGAAACGCTGTGTGAAGGCTGCATCGGAAAGGCGGGGCTGGCCAATCGGCTGGACCGCCCGGAAAGCTATGTCGATCGGCTGCTCGATCTCCACAATCGCTGCTATATGGAAGAGGTCGATCAGGCTCTGGCGGCGCTGGGTCGCCGTGTCGTCGTGTCTGTCCAGGTGGCAGATTGATCTGATAGGCTCCGGTTCGTCCAGTGGCGGGAAACGCCCGGAACCGGCTTGCAACAAGGGCAACGGGTGGGGTGGCGGATGGCCGACGCTGACTGGTTCAGGACCTCGATCATGGCGCGGCAGGGTGTTGCCGGTGGCGTGCCGGGACGCCGCCATGAACTGACCGACGCCGTTCAGGCCGGCACGTATCACTATGTCTACGGCCCCTATGCCGAACCGGTGCTGGAGATCGATCCCGGCGATGTTGTTTCGGTCGAGACCGTCGACGCCTTCGAGGGCAAGCTGAAGACAGAGCAGGACCGCCCCAGCGAGAAGCTGAAGATGCCGTTCCTGAACCCGCAAAGCGGACCGATCCGCGTCACCGGCGCCGAGAAGGGCGATGTGCTCGCCGTCCATATACACGCCATCGCCCCGCGCGGCCCGCAGCCGCGTGGGACGACCGCGCTCGTTCCGGAATTCGGCGGGCTGACCGGAACGACGGCAACCGCATTGCTGAATGCACCGCTGCCCGAACGGGTGAAGAAGGTGAATGTCGACGAGAATGGCGTCTATTGGTCGGACCGGATCACGCTGCCTTACGAGCCGTTTCTGGGCACCATTGGCGTGTCGCCGGAAATCGAGGCCATCACCTCGCTCCAGCCGGACTATTATGGCGGCAACATGGATCTGCCGGATGTCGCCCCCGGCGCGATCATCTATCTGCCGGTCCATCATGCCGGCGCCTTCCTCTATCTTGGCGACGGCCACGCCATCCAGGGCGACGGCGAGCTGTGCGGTGTTGCGATCGAGCAGGCGACCACGACCACGCTGCATGTCGATCTGATCAAGGGTCTGGATATCGCCTGGCCGCGCCTGGAAACCAAAGACTTCTACATGGCGATCGGCAGTGCCCGCCCGCTGGAGGATGCGGCCCGTATCGCCTATCGCGAACTGGTGCGGTGGGCAGCGGCGGATTTCGGTTTCGACACGATGGACGCCTATATGTTGCTGACGCAATGCGGCAAGGCGCGGCTGGGCAACATGGTCGACCCGAAATATACCGTCGGCGCGTCAGTCGCCAAATGGATCATGCATCAGGGCGGCGATCAGGCCAGCCCGGCGCAGTAATCCCTGTAAAGCCAGGCCACCATCCACGAGCAGGGCGTCCCCGTGCATGGCGTCCATCTGGCGCGCGATCCTTTCGCTGTGGCGCAGTTTCATCATCGCCGCGCCCCGAACGGCCCCCAAAAAATCAAACTGCCTCGGCTCGACCACTCTCCAACCCGGTGACAAAACCCGAAGGTTCTCGGCATCTTCGACAAGGCGAGATGCTGCGCAATTGGACCGCGTCAGGCAGTAGTGCCATGGCATCGAATGCTCCCCAGAGTCGAATTGCCGGCGCTGTGCGCCTGTTACGACAGAAAAATCGGCATTTACTGGACTCGCTGGTCCCCGTTTCTCATTCTCGACGCACAAGAATAGTCGGAACGGTGCCATGCATTCGTCCTCTCCTGCCGATACGTCGCTGCGATCAATTGCCCGGGCTACGGCGATTCTCAGAACGCTCGCCAGCGATCCGCAGGCTGATTGGCGGTTGTCCGCCCTGGCAGATGCGGTCGGGCTAAATGAGCGTTCGACACGCCGCATCGCCCAGGCGCTGTGTGCCGAAGGGTTGGTCCAGGTGACGCCATTGGGATATTCGCTCGGTGTTCAGGCCTGGTTGATGGGCGAGGCGGCAACCGAGCGCCACTCCCTGACGACCCATGGCCGCGACTGTCTCCTGCGGATTGCCGAGGTAACCGGCGACGTTTCGATCCTGTCGGTGCCATTCGGCCGGACCGCCCGCGTGGTGGGGCGCGAGGAAGGCGACCATCCAATTCTGCCGATGAACCTGAAGGTAAAGGTGACACGGCCACTGGGTTGCGGCGCACATTCGATGGCGTTGCTGGCTGCCATGCCGGATGCGGCGGTCGAGCGCGTTATCGAGGAAGACGAGGCGGCGCGACAGTCGTTTCCTTCCTTCACCAAGGATCGATTGCGGTCGTTGACGGCGACCACCCGTGCAAACGGCTTTGCCGAAAGCGCCGGCGACATCGTGGCCGGCATGAGCGCCCTGGCAGTGGCCATCCTGGATCAGAGCGGCCGTCCGATCGCCGCGCTGAGCTGTCTGGCGATCAGCGAGCGCCTTACCGGCAAGCGCCGCGAGGCTGCATTGTGTTCACTTGTCGAACAGGGCGACGCCCTGGCGACCCGCATCGGCGGCCGGCGCTTCGCGCCCATCAAGGCCGCGAAAGCTGCTTCGAGGAATCAATGATGGAAACGACGCCCGACGCCCTTTCCGAATGGCACGGCATCACGAGCCGCGCGACGACCGGCCGGCCCGAGCGTGAGGCCCAGGCGATTAACGACCGGATCCGCGACGCGTCTGCGGAAATGCTTGAGCCATGGGACCGCATCGATGATTTCCGCGTTGCGCTGGTGGATATGGCCGATGAAGGGCAGGACCTGTGACGGCGGGCACCGGCGACGCTGAAAAGCTGCTGGATGGCTCGATGGCCGACGCGGCTTTGCGCTTGAGAGCGGGAAATATCTCTGCGCGGGCCATAACGGAAGCCGCTTTGGCACGGGCCGAGAAGATCACGGCATCGCATAACGCGTTTCTTCAGATATGGACGAACCGCGCCCTTGCCAGGGCCGACGCGCTCGACGCGCTTCCCGCCGATCGACGCGGGCCGCTGCATGGCATTCCCATGGCACACAAGGACTGCTTTGTCATCGACGGCTACACGCCGACCGTTGGATCCATCGTCGACCTGCCGCGCACGGCCCGTGGGACGGCGTCGGCGATCGAACGGCTGGAAGCGGCGGGAAGCATCACGATCGGCACGCTGCATCTCAGCGAAATGGTGGCGGGCCCGACGGGACAGAATCCGCATTTCGGCGATTGCCTGAATGCCTGGAATCCCGATTACATTTCCGGCGGCTCATCGTCCGGTTCAGCCGTGGCGGTGGCGTCCGGTGTGGTGTTTGCCAGTCTCGGCTCTGATACGGGCGGTTCGATAAGGCTGCCGGCTTCGGCGAATGGGTGCGTCGGGCTGAAGCCGACATACGGCCTGGCGCCTGCGGACCTGACGTTTCCGCGCGCTCAAAGCCTGGATTGCGTGGGGCCGCTGACACGCAATGCGCAGGATGCGATGACTGTGACATCCGTCATCGCGGGATCGGCCGTCGATGAGCGCGATGCGGCCAGCGGCAGGTTGCTGATGCCGACCGCGACCCGGATCGGTGTTATCGCCCCAAGCCTTCTGGGCGATCTGGATGCCCCGATTGCCGACGCATGGGGCCGGTCGATCGCGCTGCTGGGCGAGCGTCTGACAATCCGCGAAAACGTCGACCTGCCACATCTTGCGCTGACCTATGCGCTGGGCGATGCAATATCCAAGGTGGAGGCGGCAACGCTGCACGCCAGAAGCATGGCGCGGTCGCCGCAGTCCTACAGCAAGGCCGTCTATACGCGCACCGAACCGGGATTTCTGATCCCGGCGCAGCGCTATGCCGAGGCGTTGACACTTCGCGGCCGCATCTTGAGGAACGTGATCGAAACCGCGTTCGCCAAAGCCGATGTTCTCGTCTGCCCCACGATTCCCGTCGAAATTCCGAACCGTGTCGACGCCGATATGGAGCGCGGCGATGCCGTGTTCGAGGTCGTTGCCAAAATCACCCGGCTGACAAGACCTTTCAGCTATCTCGGCCTGCCGGTTGCGTCGATCCCCATCGGCGTCGACGGGCACGGTCTGCCCATCGGGATGCAGATCGTCGGCAAACCCCATGCCGAGCGGCGGATTCTCGCCGTCGCTCGCTGGCTGATGTCCGCCGCGGGGGCGGAATCGGCCCAAACAATCTTTCAACTTCAGGACAGGAGGTAATTGAATGAATACGAAACTGCTGAGCACGGCTTCTGCCGCCGTACTGTTGCTCGGTGCGGGCACCGCAGCCGCACAGACGCAATTCATCACGATCACCAGTGGCGGTACCGGCGGGTCGTGGTATCCGCTGGCAGGCGCGATGGCGGAAGTGCTGAACGAGAACCTGGACGGCATCAATGTCACCGCAACGCCGGGCGGATCGGCCAATAACGTTCGCGACGTCCGTGACGGCACCGCTGAGATCGGTTTCGTTTTCGCCACCGACCCGTTCGCCGCCTGGGCCGGCGAGGCGCCGTTCGACGAAGGGTCATACGACAATGTTGAAGTCATGTTCAGCATGTTCCCGCTGTACTTCCAGATGGGCGTGCCGGCTTCCAGCGACATACAGGCGGTCGAGGACCTTGCCGACGCGCGCCTTTCCCCCGGTCAGGTGGGCTTCGGCGGCGAAATCCTGACCCAGATCCTGCTCGACGCGCATGGCCTGTCTTATGACAGCATCGAAGCCGCTGGCGGGCAGATCAACTACACCTCGTCCGGCGAAGCGGTGAACCTGATCAAGGACGGCCATCTGGATTGGCACGGGTCGATCACCTTCGCACCGGCGGCGTTCTTCATGGATCTCGCCTCGACCCAGCCGATCAGGCTGTTGCCGATCGCCGACGACAAGTTGGAGGAAATCACCAGCGCCTATCCGGCCTATTATGTCACCGAACTGCCCGGCGGCCTCTACGAAGGCCAGGACGAGCCGGTCGACGTTCTGACGGTGGCGACGGCTTTGATCGTGAACGGCGATCTCGACGAAGATCTCGTTTACGACATCACCCGGACCTTGCTGGAAAATCGCGATCGGCTGGCTTCGGTCCATGCCTCGGCGGAAGGCATCACGCCGGAAACTGCCATGGACGGAATGGAAAATGCACCGTTCCATGCAGGCGCCGAGCGCTACTTCCGGGAAACCGGGCTGATCGACTGATCCAGATCGACTGATCCAGATCGACTGATCCAGATCGACGACGGTCACATCTGACACGTCATAATCCGGACGGCGCGGTGCGCCAGCAAAGCCGCGCCGCGCCGGGATGGGGCATTGATGATTTCGGCAAAAATGCAGGACTGGCTCCGATCGTTGTCGCCCGTTCGTCAAGGCGTGATCGAGAATACGCGGCGCGGCTGGATTATCGCAGCGATCGCTTTCGCCATGGCGGCCTATCACCTGTGGACCGGATATTTCGGCACGCCGCCGGCACAGTGGCACCGGACCGTTCATGTGGCGTTTCTGCTGTCGCTCTGCTTCCTGATCTATCCGTTTCGGGTGCCCGGCCGGATGCTGGGCACGACGATCGACGCCATACTGCTGACGGTGGCGATCGCCGCGTGCGGCTATATCCTGTGGGATTTCGATGCCTTCGTCCGACGGGCCGGCCGCTTTACGACGACCGACCTGGTTGCGGGCGGCGCTATCATGGTGGTGGTCATCGAGGCGACACGGCGTGCGGTCGGAATGATCATCCCGATGCTGGCCATGCTGGGTCTGCTGTTCACCTATTTCGGTCAGTCGATGCCGGGGACCTTTGCCCATCGCGGTTTTTCCATCGACCAGATCATTTCCTTTCAGGCGCTCCAGCTCGAAGGCGTATTCGGAACGCCGATTGCGGTGATGTCGACCTATATTGTCCTGTTCATCCTGTTCGCGGCCTTTCTCGAAGTCTCGCGGATCGGCGAATTCCTGACCGATCTTGCCTTTGCCACGACGCGCAGGACGCGCGGTGGTCCGGCGAAGGCGACGGTCCTTGCAAGTGCCTTTGTCGGATCCATCTCAGGCAGCGGCGTCGCCAATGTGGCGACGACGGGCACGTTTACCATTCCGTTGATGAAACGCGCCGGCTACAAGCCCCACATGGCGGGCGCGCTAGAGGCAGCGGCGTCGAATGGCGGGCAGATCATGCCCCCGGTCATGGCGGCTGCGGCATTTCTGATGTCGGAAAATACGGGCATTCCCTATGTCTCGATCATCGGCCATGCCACGATTCCGGCGGCACTGTATTTTCTGTCCGTACTCGCTGCCGTGCATTTCATTGCCGTGCGCGACAATCTGGGCATCCATGCCGGCGACAAGACCGAGAGCGCATTGGCGCTGCTGATCCGCAAAGGCGTTCTGCTGTCGCCGATCGCGCTGCTGCTGACCTTGCTGATTTCCGGCTATACCCCGATGTACGCCTGTTTCGCCGCCATCGTCATGCTGATACCGGTTTCGTGGCTGAAGCGCGAGCACAGACTGACGCCCGGCCGCGTCGTTGCCGCCATGATCCGGGGCGCACGCCAATCCGTTCAGATCGGCGTCACCTGCGCCTGCGCAGGGATCGTCATAGGCGCGTTCACGCAAACCGGCGTCGGTTTTCGTTTTTCCAGCATGATCGTCAATTTCAGCGGTGGATATCTTCTCTTCGGTCTCATGATCGCAATGGTTACTTGCATCATACTGGGAATGGGCATGCCGACCTCCGCGGCCTATATTCTCATCGCGTCGCTGGGCGCGTCGGCCCTGATCGATCTGGGCGCCAGCCAGATCTCGGCCCATATGTTCATCCTGTATTTCGCCGTCATGTCGGCCATCACGCCGCCGGTCGCGCTGGCGGCGTATGCGGCTGCGGCGATCGCGGGGTCGGGCGCTCAGCGAACGGCTGTGACCGCGTGCAAACTGGCGATCGTGGCATTCATCGTCCCGTACATGTTCGTCTTTCACGAAGAGCTGCTGTTCATCGGCAGCGCCGGCGGCGTGGCATGGGCCGTCATGACGGCGGCGATCGGCGCCTGCCTGATTGCCGCGGCGACTTTCGGATGCCTGATCCGGCCGATGAGTGCAGCCGAGCGACTGGCCGCCTTTGTCGCCGCCGGGGCCTTGCTCTATCCGGGCCTTGCGACGGACATGATCGGTCTTACTGTCGGAGGGGGTGTCGTCGCCTGGCAGTATTGGCGTTCAAGCCGCGAGGCTCCCAGTCCAGTTCCACAAAGCAATGCCCCATAGGGAGAAGATCACCGTGAGCGAAAAACGCGGCATTCGAATGCTGGCCGTCTCAGGCTGCCTTGGATACGGTTTTACAGAAACGGCTTTTGACGCCGGATTGCAATCAGGCATCGATTTCATCGCCTGTGATGCCGGTTCCATGGACCCGGGTCCATGGTATCTCGGTGCCGGCAAGCCGTACGTCTCCGAACAGGCGCTGCGGCGCGATCTCGAGATCATGCTGGCAGGCGCGCGTCGCGTCGGCGTGCCGGTGATCATCGGATCGGCCGGCGGTGGCGGTGCGACACCCCATGTCGCCATTCTGGAGCGGCTGATCCGTGAAATCGCCGCCGAACGCGGCCTGCATTTCAAACTGGCGGTGATCTCATCGGTGCCGGATCGGGATCTCGTGGCCGAACGTTTGAAGCAGGATCGGATACGGCCTCTGGAGAACGTCCCGCCGTTGACGCCGGAGACGCTTGACCAAACGGATGTCATGGTCGCCATGATGGGTGCGGAGCCTCTGCAAGCCGCGCTTCGCGGTGGTGCGGATGTCGTTCTGGCCGGCCGGTGTTCCGACAGTGCGCTGTTCGCGGCAATACCGCTTATGCAGGGGTATCCCGCCGGCCCGGCCTGGCACCTGGGCAAGACCATCGAATGCGGCGGAGCGATCGTCCGGCCCAAGATCGGTCAGGATTGCGTTATCGGCCACCTGGACGACGACGGATTCGAGGTCGAGCCCGGGCACCCGGACAAGCGATGCACGCCGGAGAGCGTCGCCGCCCATACCTTGTACGAGAACCCCTCGCCATACGATTTCATCGAGCCGTCAGGCGTGGTCGATACCCGTGATGCCACCTATACCGCGCTGGACGACCGGCGGGTCCGGGTGACCGGGTCGCAGTACAATCGGGCGGAAAAATACACGGTCAAACTGGAAGGTGTGCGGTGTGTCGGCCACCGGTCGATCATGATTGCCGGCATTCGCGACAGCCGGCTGATCGAGGAAATTCACTCTTTCTGCGATGCCATGAACGACAGGGTGGTCACCGAAGCGCGCAATCTCGGCATCGCGGACTCCGACTGGACGCTAACGATCCGGCGCTACGGGCTGGACGGCGTCCTGGGCCCGTTGGAACCGCGGCGAAGCGAGCCGGGACACGAACTCGGTCTTGTGCTCGACGTGGTCGGCCGGACGGAGGAAATTGCCGCTTCCGTACTCGCAAAGGCCCGGTACATCGGGATGCATACGGAATTCAAGGGACGCCTTTCGAGTTCCGGCAATCTGGCGATGCCATTCTCTCCATCCGATATTTCCGTCGGGTCGGCCTGGGAATTCTCCCTCTGGCACGCGATGGAACTGGACGATCCCTGCGAAATTTTCCCCATCACCTTTTCGGAAGTGTGACGAATGCCGCGCCTCAAGGATGTTGCCACGACGGTGCGATCGAAGAACGCGGGCGCTTTCCTCGCGACGATCGACGTCATTTTCAAGGACCAGACCGATTTCGAACGGTTCAGGAATAGCGATCTGTTCGGGGCCGAAAAGCTGGAAACCCTGCTCCACTGCGAAAAAGGGGCAGTGGCCGTCATCTTCTATGAAAAGGCGAACGCCGTTAAGATCACGTTCCCGCGTGCGGCTTCATCGGGATCGTTGACCGACAGCGACATCTATGGCGCCCAGTATCACGCGCTGATCATGGATCTGCCGCTTTGACACCGCGTTGAATCAGCGCCTGCCGTCGGGCGCGGGGACAGGTTTGCCCGTTCCCCGCCGGTTGACGGTTCTGTCAGAACGTCGGCGGTGTGTTGACCCACAGGATGCGGGCTTCGTCGTCGCCGATGTTGCGGTATCCGTGCAGCCGCACCGACGGGAAATAGAACGCGTCGCCCGGCGTCAGGATATGGGTTTCGGTGTCGAGGTGCAGTTCGATCCGGCCTGACAGGACATAGCCGACCTCCTCGCCCTCGTGCTGGATCTGGCCGTCGCTGCCGCCGCCGGGTTCGATGATATGAATATTGCACTGGAGCAGGTGCCGTTCCGAATAGGGCACGATGCGTTCCAGCTTCAGGCCGTCGCCCCGGCGCAGCGGGTCGAGATCGACCACTGGCCGGCGGCCCTGGCGCAGCACGGCATCCGGCGGCTTGTCGGCGTTCTCGAACAATGATCCCAGATTGATGCCGAGTACCCGGACGATGCGGTGGAGCATGGTCAGGGACGGTGCGCCCTTGTTGTTCTCGATCTTCGACAGATAGCCTTCCGAACAGCCAGCGCTGGATGCAACCTCCTTGAGGCTCAATCCACGCACCCGGCGCGCATGCTTCAGCCGTGTTCCGATATCGATGGCGTCGGGCGGATTCGCTTCGCCCACCGGCCCCTCGACGACCCCTTCATCCTCCCCGGTATCCCGGCTTTCGGCCCTTGAAGCGCGGTTCATTCCATTGCCCCGGTTGCGGTCGTCATGGGTGTCGGCCCCGCAGAAGCGGACCTGCAGTCGGCAAAATAACCGGTGCCGGTCGCTGCTTGTCAATGGCATTGCCCTGCGGGAAAGTGACTTGCATCATGTCGCGGTACGATGGTACGGGTGAATGAGAAACTCGATGAACGATCGTCCGGGATCGGGTCGGCAACCAGGGGGCGAAGGCTCCTCATTGCCAGCCAGGTTCAATGAGAACGAAACGAACAAGGAGGCGGATTATGACGTACAGTCTTCGCAGTCGGACTCCCTCGTCTGGCCTGAGAACCATGCTGGGCGCGAGTTTGCTTGCCGTTCCGCTGGTCGCGGCGGCCACGCTGGCGACACCCGCGGTGGCGGATGACGAGGAGTCCGTTCTGCGCATCGTGCCGCACGCCGATCTGCGCAACATCGACCCGATCTGGACGACGGCCTATATCACGCGCAATCACGGCTATCTCGTCTGGGACACGCTGTTCGCCCTGGACGAAAATCTCGAAGTGCAGCCGCAGATGGTCGACACCCACGAGGTGAGCGACGACGGTCTGGTCTATACCTTCACCCTGCGCGAAGGCATGACGTTCCACGACGGCGCGCCGGTGACCGCGGACGATGCGGTCGCGTCGCTGGAGCGCTGGGCGGCGCGCGACGGCATGGGCCAGAAGCTGATGGATTTCACGGACTCCATCGAATCCGTGGACGACCTGACATTCACGCTGACGCTGTCTGAACCGTATGGCCTGGTGCTGGAATCGCTGGGCAAGATCTCGTCGAACGTTCCGTTCATCATGCCGCAACGCCTGGCCGAGACGGACCCCAACACGCAGATCGAGGAGGTTATCGGCTCCGGCCCGTTCCGCTTCGTGGAGGAGGAATGGCAGCCGGGCAACCGGGTCGTCTACGAGCGTTTCGAGGACTATGTCCCGCGCGACGAACCCGCCAGTTATGCGGCCGGCGGCAAGGTTGCCAATGTCGACCGGGTCGAGTGGCATTACATCCCCGATGCGTCCACGGCGACCCAGGCGCTGCTGGCCGGCGAGGTCGATTATTACGAGGAACCGCCGGTCGATCTTCTGCCGATGCTGGAACAGGACTCGGGGATCAACATCGAGCTGATCGATCCTCTGGGATCGCAGGGCGTCATCCGGCCGAACTTCCTGCACCCGCCTTTCGATGACGTCTACGCCCGCCGCGCGCTGATGATGGCGGTTCAGCAAAGCGATTACATGTACGCCATCCTGGGCAATCCGGAATATTTCGAGGAATTCTGCGGTGCCTATTTCATGTGCGGCGGCCCGTACGAAACGGATGTCGGCAGCGAGCCGCTTGAGGAAAAGAACCTGGACGAGGCGCGCGCGCTGCTCGAACAGTCGGATTACGATGGCCGCGAGGTGCTGATCCTGGATCCGACCGACACTCCCGTGGCCCACGGTCAGGCGCTGGTCACGGCGCAGGCGCTGCGCGAAATCGGCATGAATGTACGGCTGGTCGCCATGGACTGGGCGACCATGACCTCGCGCCGGGCCGTTCGCGAGGCGCCGGAGGAGGGTGGCTGGAACATCTTCCCGACCTGGTGGCTGGCCGTCGATCAGCTGAACCCGATCAGCAACATCTCGGTTTCCGGTTCCGGCGACGATGCCTGGTTCGGCTGGCCCGAGAACGAAACGATCGAACAGCTTCGCGACGATTTCGCCCGGGCCGAGGGCTTCGACGCCCAGATGGCGGTCGTGGAAGAACTGCAGCAGGAACTGTACGACTTCGTCCCCTATATCCCGACCGGTCAGTACTATCAGCCGACAGCCTATCGGGATAACGTGACGGGCGTCATGAACACGCCGGTGCCGTTCTTCTGGAACATCGAAGTCGAATGACCCCCCGGATGAAGACCCATAGGGCGCCGTCGCACTCCATGACCAGACAAGGGTAACAAAGCCGCATGCTTGCCTATGTCATTCGACGCGTCCTGGCCACTATCCCCATCATGGGGATAGTGGCGGTCTTCGTGTTCCTGATGCTCCATATGAGTCCGGGCGACCCGGCGGTGATCATCGCCGGTGACTTCGCCGGACCGGAAGAGGTCGAGGAGATCCGCCGTCAGCTGGGGCTTCATCAGCCCCTGATCGTGCAGTTCGGCAGCTGGCTGGGCTCGCTGCTGCAGGGCGACCTCGGCACCTCGATCTATTCGGGCCTGCCGGTCACCCGGCTGATCGGTCAAAGGGTGGAGCCGACGCTGCTGCTGACCCTGTGCACGATCGCCATCGCGGTCACCTGCGCCATACCACTGGGTGTCATCGCCGCCTGGAAGGCGGGCGGCTGGCTGGACCGGATCGTCATGGCGTTTGCCGTCATGGGCTTTTCGATGCCGGTCTTCGTGCTGGGCTATTTCCTTATTGCCGGCGGATCGATGCAACTCGGCTGGTTTCCGGTGCAGGGCTATACCAGCCTGTTCGTCAACCCATGGGAATTTCTGCTTCATATCACGCTGCCGGCGATCACGCTGGGGGTTGTCTACATGGCGCTGATTGCGCGCATGACCCGGGCGACGATGCTGGAAGTGCTGAACGAGGATTATATCCGCACCGCCTATGCCAAGGGCGTGCCGACACACAAGGTGCTGATCAAGCACGCGCTGAAAAACGCCATGGTGCCGATCGTGACCACGATCGGTCTCGGCGTCGCGCTGCTGATCGGGGGTGTGGTGGTGACCGAAAGCGTGTTCGCGATCCCCGGGCTGGGGCGGCTGACCGTCGATGCGGTGCTCAGGACCGATTATCCCGTCATCCAGGCCGTGATCCTCGTGTTCTCCTTCGCCTATGTCCTGCTCAATCTTCTGGTGGATCTCAGCTATGTCCTGTTCGATCCCCGCATCCGGTACTGAGGCCAACGCATGAGCGCCGAGACAAGGGACCTGACGGTGTCCAGCCGGGTGGCCGAAACCTTCGCCTCCATGGGCGACGGCCTGCGCCGCAATCCGACCATGCTGTTCGGCCTGGTGGTGCTGTTCATCATGGCGTTCGCGTCGTTCGTCGGGCCGTATTTCGGCGTCGCGGATCCGCTGCGGCAGAACGCCATCGACCGGCTGCAGGGCGCCAGCGCCAGCAACTGGTTCGGCACCGATATGTATGGCCGCGATCTGTTCAGCCGGGTCCTTCACGGCGGCCAGATCTCGCTGGTGGTCGGGTTGAGCGTCGCGTTCCTGTCAACCGTGCTCGGCCTCGCCATCGGCCTTGCCAGCGGTTTCAACCGCCATGTCGACGCCGTCGTCATGCGGCTGATGGATGCGCTGATGTCGATCCCGGCGATCCTGCTGGCCATTGCGCTGGTGGCGCTGTGGGGCAGCAACGTGCCCAACGTCATCCTCGCGCTGACCATCCCCGAGGTGCCGAGGGTGGTGCGGCTGGTGCGCTCGGTCGTGCTGATGCTGCGCGATCAGCTGTTCGTTCAGGCCGCCGTCGCATCGGGAACGCCGACCTGGAAGATCCTGCTGCGGCACATCCTGCCCAACGCGGTGCCGCCGTTGATCGTCCAGGCCACGTATATCTGCGCGCAAGCGGTCATCTTCGAAGCTTATCTCAGCTTTGTCGGCGCCGGCACGCCGCCGGAGATCCCGAGCTGGGGCAACATCATGGCCGAAGGACGCATGTATTTTCATTCGAACTTCGCAATCATCCTGTTTCCGGGGCTGTTCCTCGCGATCACCGTCTTCGCCATCAATACCTTCGGCGACGGCCTGCGCGACAGCCTCGACCCCCGCATGGCGCGGCGCGTCTGACGACAGCGTGACGAACAGGTGAAAGGTCCGACATTCATGGCGAATTCTTCCCCGTCGACGCTGCTGTCGACGAGCGGCGACGTAAACGACGCGACGCAGAACGACGAACCGGTGCTGGAGGTCGACGACCTGCGAACCTGGTTCGACACCCGTGACGGCGTTGTAAAGGCTGTCGACGGGCTGAGTTTCTCCGTCAAACCCGGCGAGATCCTGGGTGTCGTCGGGGAGTCCGGCTGCGGCAAGTCGATCACGTCGCTGTCGATCATGCGCCTGGTGCCGAGGCCGCCCGGCCGGTTCGCCAGCGGCCGGATTCTGTACAAGGGCCGCGATCTGCTGACACTGTCCGAGCGGGAAATGCGCCGGGTGCGCGGCAACGACATCTCGATGATCTTCCAGGATCCGATGAGTTCGCTGAACCCGGTGCTGAGCATCGGCGATCAGCTTACCGAAGCCATCATGCTGCACCAGCACATGCCGCCGAAGGCCGCGCTCGCCCACGCCGAAGAGATGCTGAAGCTGGTGCACATCCCCGAGCCCCATCGGCGCGTTCAGGAATACCCGCACCAGCTTTCCGGCGGCATGCGCCAGCGCGTGATGATCGCCATGGCGCTGTCGTGCAATCCGTCGGTGCTGATCGCCGATGAACCGACCACGGCGCTGGACGTGACGATTCAGGCGCAGATCCTGGCGCTGATGGAGGAGATCCGCGACACGTTGAAGACGGCGATCGTCCTGATCACCCACGATCTGGGCGTGGTCGCGGAAATGGCCGACCGCGTGCTGGTCATGTATGCCGGCCGCAAGGTCGAGGAGGCGGATGTCTACACCCTGTTCGACCGTCCGCTGCATCCCTATACGCGCGGCCTGATGACATCGGTGCCGCGCATCGAGGCCGCGGAAATGGACGGCGGGCGGCATCGGCTGACTGAAATCCCCGGTATCGTGCCAGCGCTGTCGGATCTGCCGGCGGGCTGTACCTTTGCCGACCGCTGCCCCTTCGTCCGCGACCATTGCCGCGAAACCTATCCGCCACTGGAACAGAAGAAGCCGGGACATCTGGCCGCCTGCTGGGAAAGCGATCGCCTGCCGGAGTGGACGCTATGAGCATGGATACCGAAACCATCGACGCGACGACCGGCCCGCGCGCACAGGGCGCCGCCGCGCCCGAACCGCCGCTGCTGGACGTGCGCAACCTGAAAAAGCATTTCCCGATCACCAGCGGCCTGTTCGGGCGGGAGTCCGCGCGCGTCTATGCCGTCGACGGTATCAGCTTTTCCGTCGCCCGGGGCGAGACGCTGGGCGTGGTCGGAGAGTCCGGTTGCGGCAAGTCGACGGCGGGCAAGACAATCCTGAAGCTGATCGAGCCGACATCGGGCGAGATCCGGCTGAACGGGCACGACATCACGCGGTTCAGCCGGGCGCAGATGCATCCGTATCGGCGCCAGATGCAGGTCATTTTTCAGGACCCGTATGCCTCGCTCAATCAGCGCATGCGCGCGCGGGACATCGTTGCCGAACCGCTGGGCAATTATCCCGAGGGGGCGTCGGCAAAGGTACGGGCCGAGCGGGCGGCGGCGCTCTTCGAGCGCGTCGGATTGCGCCAGGACTTTCTCCATCGCTATCCGCACGAGTTCTCCGGCGGTCAGCGCCAGCGGCTGGGCATAGCACGGGCGCTGGCCCTGAACCCGGAACTGATCATTGCCGACGAACCGGTGTCGGCGCTGGACGTTTCGGTTCAGGCTCAGGTCATCAACCTGATGATGGACCTGCAGGAAGAGTTCAATCTGTCTTACCTGTTCATCGCGCATGATCTGGCCGTGGTTCAACACATCAGCCACCGCATTGCCGTCATGTATCTGGGTCGGGTCGTCGAGATCACCGACAAGCGCAGCCTGTTCAAGAATCCGCAGCATCCCTACACCGAAGCCCTGCTGGCGGCGGCGCCGCTGCCCAATCCGCGCCGGCGCGGCAAACGCACGATCCTGACGGGCGACGTCCCCAGCCCGATGAATCCACCCAGAGGATGCCATTTCAACACCCGCTGCCCCTATGCCGTAAAGCGCTGTTTCGAAGAGGAACCGCTGCTGCGGGAAGTCGCGCCCGGCCATCAGGCGGCCTGCCACCTGCGCTAGCGGCCGGCGGCGGCAATAACGAAGACGGAGAATTCGATATGACGACGGCGCCGAGCGGACTGACCCTCACCCGCGACCTCCTCGCCTTCGATACCGTGAGCCCGCCGGGCAACGAGCGTCCTTGCGTCGAGCATATCGCCGGTCTGCTGAAGCCTGCCGGATTCGATCTGGCATTTCACGAGTTCGCGCCCGGACGGCCCAGCCTGGTGGCGACGCTGCCGGCCGATGGTCCCGCCGACAGGGCGCCGATCGCCTATTCCGGTCATGTCGACACGGTGCCACTGGGCCGTGCCCCATGGTCGGTCGACCCGTTTGCCGGTGAGGTGCGCGACGGGCGCCTGTATGGGCGCGGATCCAGCGACATGAAAAGCGGTGTCGCCGCTTGCGTGCTTGCGGGTCTGGCGCTGTCCCAGCGCAGCGGCCGGCGCGCCGACGTCGTGCTTGTCATCAGCGCCGGTGAGGAAACGGGATGCGAGGGTGTTATGCATCTGGCCCGGACGCCGGGCGCTTTGCCGCAACTGGGGGCACTGGTGGTCGCCGAGCCGACCGACAACCGCCCGATGGTCGGGCACAAGGGCGCGCTGTGGCTGACGCTCGGCTTCGAGGGCGTTACCGCTCATGGCTCGATGCCGGAAAAGGGCGACAACGCGATCTTCAAGGCCTGCGCGGCGGTGACGAAACTGCAGCAGTTCGCCTTCGGCGTTTCGCCCCACCCCGTGATGGGCGGGCTGAGCCTGAATGTCGGCACCATGTCAGCCGGGCTGAATATCAACTCCGTGCCCGATTCCGCCGAAATCGGTGTCGATATCCGCACCGTCGTCGGTCAGACCAACGCCGAGGCGCGAATGCAGCTCGATGCCGTGCTGGAAGGGGCGGCGCGTTTCACGACACTGACCGACATGGACCATGTCTATACCGATCCCGAAACGCCCTGGATGCAGCGGGCGTTTGAATTATGGGCGCAGGATTTCGGCCGGTCGCCATCGGTCGAGACCGCGACCTATTTCACCGATGCCTCCGTCCTGAAACCGGCCTGCGGCAACCCGCCGACGCTGATCATGGGGCCGGGCCCCATGGCCATGGCGCATCAGACCGACGAATACTGTGACGTCGACGCCATTGACGCCTGCACCGATTATTTCGTGCGCCTGGGGCTGGACCATGTCGCGTAGACTGGCGCCGGACTGATGACGCGCCCGACCCACTGCCTTAGCTGCGGCCGACCGGTCAACCGCTATGCCGCGACCTGCCAGCACTGCGGCGCGGCACAGCCGCAGAAACGCCTTGGGGGCGTGGTGGGGCTGGTCGGCCTGCTGCTGCTGCTCGCCCTGACCGTGGTCTGGGCGCTGTTCGGGGGGTGAGGGGAAAAGGCCGCGATGCCGCACGAAATCCCTGTCCCGGACCAGCCGCCACCCTGACCAATTCCCGGGTGCTGTGCGGCACGGAGTGACGCATTGCTGACCCGGGATCTGGTGCAGAAACTTCCCACGGATGAAACGCGAACCGCGCCTATCCGGAAGGACGATCAAAGGTGGGCACTGGGGTCAGACCAGCCCCAGAAAGGACAGGATGAAAAAGACGACGACGACGAGCCCGACGAGATAGATCAAACTATGCATAACTTAATCCTAATGTTGCATGGTCTGTCTAACTGAGCATCTTGTGGTATGCAAAGACTATTCTCCCGATCCATGCCGGCGTTCCCGGCGCCTGGCGATGGCCCGGCCCATCACCTCGCAGGCCAGGCGGAAATCGTCGATCCGCATCGACTCATCCGGGTTGTGGCTGCCATTCTGGCTTCGAATGAAGACCATGGCCGTTGGGATACCGGCCTCGGAAAAGGCCGCCGCATCATGGCCGGCACCGCTGGGCATGGTCAGGGTCTTGATGTCGGCTTCGTCGGCGCTTTTCTCCAGCAAAGCCACCAGACCATCGTCCATGGCGCGGATCGGCGGCCCACTGTCACCGCCAATCTTGAAGTCGACACCGAACGTCTCTGAAATCGTGTCGATCAAGGTGTATAGCCGGTCCATGAATCGCTTCAGGGCCTCCGCCTCGATGGCCCGGATATCGATGGTCACATTGACCTTTCCGGGAATGCGGCTGAACGCGTTCAGTTCGGGATCCGTTTGAACGATTCCGAACGTGACCAGAAGAAAGTCGCCGTCTTCCTCCATCCCCCGCCAGATGGTGTTCGTTTGGTCGATGAAGGCGGCTGTGGCGGCCATGGCGTCGTGCCGATAGGTCCGGGGTTCCGCACCGGCATGGGCCCAGACGCCCGTTACCGTCATGTCACGGAAGCGATGGCCGCCGGCAATTGCGCTCACCACGCCGACCGGAATTCCCGCCGTTTCCAGAACCGGCCCTTGCTCGATATGCATTTCGAAAAAGCTGTCGATCTTCTCAGGTGTCAGGAGCGCTTCGCCGCGTTTGACCGCCGCTGAATCATAGCCGCATTCATCGATATGAGAGGCCAGCGTGCGGCCGGTATCGGACCGGCGCAGCAGTTCGAGCTGTTCGGCCGGCAGACGGCCCAGCGCCATGCGCGAGCCGATATATGAATGCGGAAACCAGCAGCTTTCCTCACCCCGGAAGGCGACGACCGACAGCCCGCGTTCGCCGGGCCGGTCGGCGGCTTCTTTCAGGCAGGCAAGCCCCGCCGCCACGCCAGCGGCGCCGTCGACATTGCCGCCCTGACGAACACTGTCCAGATGACTGCCCGTGACGACGACGGGCAGGGCCGGATCCTTGCCGTTGATATGGGCGATCGTGTTGCCGGCGGCATCGTGGATTACGGTTGCCCCGATTTCACGCGCCAGTTCGGCGAAAAGGCCATGGGCGAATTCTTCTCCGGGGCCATAGGCGATCCGGGTCATGCCCCGTCCGGACGGATCGCCGGTTTCCTTCTCCAGGCCGTCGAGCAACCGTGTCGCAAAGGAAAAGCTGTTGTCGGTCATCATTGTTGGGAAACCCGCGTTTCTGGTGCCGATGTCGGACGGATGAAGCGCCCGAAGCCGGGCTCCTGCACGATGGCCGAGCCGTCCCAGACCAACGCACCGCGCACAAATGTCGCCTGAACCCGAACATCCATGGTCATGCCGTCATAGGGGCTCCAGTCGAGAACCGACAATGTATTGCCGCTGTCGTATTTGAACGAACCCGGCTCGATGACGACCAGATCGGCGTCGTAGCCCGTTGCGATCAACCCCTTGTCGGGCAGGAAGCCGAAATGCCGGGCGGGATTGAGCGAGACCAGCCGCGTCGCCAGCGACAGGGGTACATCGCGGCGAAGACAGGCCGTCAGGAACAGCGGCATGAACGCATCGACACCGGGCAGGCCGGAGGCGTTCTTCAGCATGTTGTCGTTGTTCTTGCGATCGAGCGACCAGCAGACATGGTCGCTGGAGACGATATCGATCTGACCGGCGACCAGATGCCGCCAGAGGCGTTCGCGCTCCGGCGCTGGACGGATCGGCGGGTTGATCTTGCCGAAGCCGCCAAGCCGACGCACATCGTCGTCTTCCGTCAGGGCAAGGTGGGGCAGCAGAACCTCCACCGACGCGGCGTGTCCCTGGCGCTTATAGCTCTCGCAGATCTCGATCCCGCGCGAGATCGAACAATGGACCACGTGGGCGCGGGCCCCGGCCGTGACGCCCGCTTCGTAGATTTCCAGCATGGCCATGGCCTCGTTCAAGACCGGGCGTGTGGCGGCGTGGACCTCTGGTGAGTTCAGTCCGTCCTTTCTTGCCTTGGCGATGCAGGCATCCACGATTTCCTGATTCTCGTTGTGAACACCGGAGACGAGGCCAAAGGCGCCCGCCGCGGCAAAGGCCTCGGCCAGCAGCGCCGTCGGAATTCGTGGAAAGCGGCCGGGATCGGATTCATAGGTCGAGAACTTGAAGGCGCTGGCACCGGCGCGCGCCAGATCGGCGATGTTGGCCGTGCCGTCAGACGGATGGATCGTGGCATACAGACCGACATCGATCACGGCCTCGGCTTCGATTTCCCGCCGCTTGGCGTCGAAATTTTCAACATTGGCGATCAGCCGGCCGTCGTCATAGGGCATATCGCAAAACGCCGTCACGCCGCCCGATGCGGCGGAGCGGGTCGATCGGCCAAACCCCTCCTGACCCCGCTGGCTGAGAGAGTGGACATGGGCGTCGATCGCCCCGGCCATCACCCAGGCGCCGCGCGCGTCATGCACCGTCGTGGCCGATGGCGGCGGGCCATCCCCGACCATGGCGATCCGTCCCTGACTCACCGCAACCCAGCCGTCCTTGACGATCCGCTGCGGCAGGACAAGGTCCCCCCGTACGACAAGATCGAAATCCGTCATATAACTCTCCCCTTTATCGGCCCCGTTCTGTCGGGGCTGCTATCATCCAATGATAGGCACTGTATCGGGCATGGGCCCGGTGGGGAAGCGGGTCAGGACGCCGTCGGGATGAGCTTGTCATCCTGCGCATAATTCCGGGACCATCTCTCTGAGTCCGGATCGGCAGCGGCTTCCATCTTCTTGAGCAGCCCCTCGAGAATGTGCCGCTCCTCGTCGGACAGGCAACTCGTGAGCCTTGCCTGATTGGCCACGTGATCCTCCACGACCTCATCTATCTTGGCCAGCCCGGCATCGGTGAGCCTGACCGAGGCCCGGCGGGCGTCCCTCGTGTCCACGATCCGCTCGATGAGGCCGCTTGCCTCCAGCCGCTGGATACGATTGGTCGTCGACCCCGAACTGATCATCATCCAGTCGACCATCTCGCCGATCGAGCGGCTGTAGGGCGGGCCGGCGCGACGCAAGGTGGCGAGAACGTCGAACGCGGCCGCATTGATGTCATGCCTGGCAAACACGACCGCCATCGAGGCCGTGAAAATGTCCGACACCCGGCTGATGCGGCCGACCGTGCCCATCGGCGTCACATTCAGGTCGGGGCGCTGCTCGCGCCACTGAGAGAGAATCTGGTCTACCCTGTCCATGTCTCATCCTACAGCCGTTAGGGGCGGCACTCAAGAGTGTTATTTTGACGTAGAGATAAATATCTTGACGTAGAGATATTGCAGGGAGATATTCCAGTGTAACAAGGAATGGGAAGCATGAGACAACCCGCCATCATCGCCGTGACCGCACTGGTTCCCGCCATATGGGGGAGCACATTCGTCGTGACGACCGAGCTCCTGCCGCCCGATCACGCGCTCACGAACGCCTGCCTACGCGCGCTTCCAGCTGGTCTCGCCTTGCTGGCAGTTACCCGGCAATTGCCGCATCCGTCCTGGATCGGAAAGCTGCTCATTGTCTCGGCTCTCAATTTTTCGATCTTCTGGTGGCTTCTTTTCGAGGCTGCCTACCGACTGCCGGGCGGCGTCGCCGCCACGGTGGGATCGGTGCAGCCGCTTATCGTCTTCACCCTTTCGGCACTGCTCCTCGGAACGCGGGTCAGCATCCTGGTCTATGTCGCCGGGATCGGCGGTGTCATCGGGGTCGCGCTCCTGGCGCTTACGCCCGAAGCGTCGGTCGATCCGGTAGGGATTGCCGCGGCCATCGCCGGCGCCGTCTCGATGGCGCTTGGCGTTGTGTTGACGAAGCGATGGCAGTTTCCGGTCTCGCCCCTGACCTTTGCATCCTGGCAGCTGGTTATCGGGGGGCTGCTTCTGGCCCCGGCTGCGATCCTGATCGACCCGCCCATGCCAACCATCAGCGTCGCCAATCTGGCGGGCTACTTCTATCTGGCGCTGATCGGCGGCGCGGTGACATACACGGTATGGTTCTGGGGTGTCGCGCAACTCGGACCGATCACCCCGACGACGCTCGGGTTCTTCAGTCCAGTCTCCGCCCTGTTTCTCGGATGGATCATCCTGGGGCAATCAATGACCTCGCTGCAACTGTCCGGGGTCGTGCTGATCGTGGTGAGTGTTGCAGTCGGGGTGTGGATGCAGCGAACAATTATTGCGCAGCGGGCGCAGCCAGGACGCGGCCCGGGTCGCGCACCGGATGCACTGGCTGCAAGAGACATTTGATCCTTGCCTGCGTCGAGGTTTTCGAACGGTTCCGGGAACGATATCCGCTATCACCCCGTGATATGAACCGTATCGGGCAGCGGACCGGCGGGGAAGCGGGTCAGGACATCGGGGTCGTGGCCGGGAATGATGAGGCCGGGATCGTCGGCGGCGGCGGCAAGGCGTTCGTAGCCGTCCAGCGTCTGCACCATGTCCACGACGATCGGGAACGGGTGGCGTTCGGTGAAGGTGTCGTAGAAATGGGCGGCGTCTGACGCCAGCACCATCCAGCCGTGGCGGGTGTGGACGCGCAGGAACTGCAGGCCCCGCGAATGGCCGCCGACCAGTTTCAGCTCGACACCGGGGCAGATTTCGGAATCACCACGATGAAAGCGCAGCCGGTCGCGATAGGTGCGACGGACCATTTCGCAAACGTCGTCGACATTGAACGGTGCGTTGACCAGCCGATGGCGCATGGCAGGGCTGGTGGCAAAGGCCAGTTCGGCTTCCTGAATGTGGATCGGCACATCCGGCACGCGCGCCAGATTGCCGGCATGGTCGTAGTGCAGGTGGGTGATGGCGATGTCGGTCAGCTTTTCCGCCGGCCAGCCGAGTTTGCCGACGGCCTCGATCGGGCATTGCAGAAAGGTCCGGCCGCGCGCCTTTGCCGTTTCCGCCGAAAAGCCGGTATCGACCAGGATCGCGCGATCGCCGCCGACCACCAGCCAGACGAAATAATCCAGTTGCCGGGGGACATCGTGGCTGTCGGAATGCAGGAAGCATTCGGCGTGGGTGCGTTTGCAGAAGCCATAGCGCACGGCATAGATGTCGAATTGAGGCAGGGCCGTCATGGATTGCTCCGGTCAGGTTTCTTGTCGGTACGGCCGTCGTCGACGAAGGCCAGCGCGTCGGCAAGATAGCGGGTGAACACGGGCGGGTTCTCGATCATCGGAAAATGGCCGAGTTCGGTCATTTCCACGAACCGCGACTGCGGCAGGACCGCGTGCAGTTTTTGCGTCGATGCCGGTGACGCGGAATAGTCATAGCTGCCGGTAAGCAGCGCGACCGGCATCTTGGCGGCGTTCAGCCGGGTGGCCACGGCGGAACCGTCGAAGGCCCGGCTGTAAAAGGCGATGTCGTTGACATAGGTGGAAAAACCGCCCTGGCTGTAGATCCAGGTGGCGAGGTCGCGATAGCGCTCCGGGCTGTGCGGGCTCATCAGGCTGCGGACATAGGCCGGGACGAAGCGCGTCTGGTCGAGGCCCGGATCGGACAGATCCGCTGAGCGGCGATCGGGCGAACGTTCCGGCGCTTCGACCGCAATCGCCCCTGCGACCAGATCCGGGTGGTCGGCGGCGGTCATCAGCGCGGCCATGGCGCCCATGGAGCAGCCAATCAGGATCGCAGGCTCACCGACGACACGCTCCATGAAGGTCTTGCACCAGCCGATATAGGCTTTGGCGTCAAGGTCGGCGCGCTCGAACGGCGAGCGATCGGTCAGCGGCAGGGAACGCCCGTGGCGCGGCATGTCGAAGGCATAGAGCCGGCGGTTCCGGGACAGTCCACCATCGGCCAGTTGAAAGTGGAACTGGCGGCTGTCGGCGCCGGCGGTGTGCAGGAAAACCACCGGCGGCAGCGACGGATCGACCGTCGGGCCCGAGCTTTCGAAGTAAATCCGGGCGCGCTCGCCGGTGTCCGTCGCCAGATCGGCATAGCGGCCCACCGGCAGCGCCGCGTCTCCGGCCCAGGGCGCGCCATCATCCATGCGTACCGGGGCCGCCAGTTCGAACAGACGTTCCAGTGCCGGACGAGCGCGGGCCAGCAGACCGGGTCGCCCGTCGATTTTGAGTTGCGCGCCGGTTGCCAACGCTGCGCCCAGACCATGACCGCCCGGCGGGGCGGTGCCCGACATCAATCCGTGCCAGAAGCTGTCGGGGGCCGACAGTGTCAACGCCGGTGCCGGACCCGACTCTGGCCCCGATTTCGGCCATTCAATCGGGTCGGCCAGGACGATCCGGCCGATCGGGACTTCGCCCGTCAGCGCCACGGATACGTCGACACCCCCGGCCAGACTTGCCAGCACGCGGTCGGCCTGCGCGCGCCGACGCCAGGCGTCAAACCGCCCTTCGGTCATTATTGGCCCCCGACTCCGGCGAGACCCGCCTTGGCCGCGACAAAGCGATAGACTTCCGTATGGTCGGCCTGGTCACCCAGCATGTCGCGCGCTTCCTCGCACATGTCGGCGACGAAGTTCAGTTGGCGCAGATCGAGCTTGCCGCGCTGGGCCAGCGTGCGGGCGATGCCGACATCCTTGCTCATCAGCGACAGCAGGAAGTCGGAATTGAACGCCTCGTTGGTGATGTACTGGGCCAGCTTGTTTTCGGTCGAGTTGCTCTTGCCCGTCGACGCATTCAGCACGAAGACATAGTTCTCGTCGCTGATGCCCTGATTGCGGGCCAGGACCAGGCCCTCGCTGGCGGCGATCAGCCCGGCGGCGGAGACGTAATTGTTGATCACCTTCATGGCGTGACCGGTGCCGGTGGGGCCGGTTTCCAGGGTCTTGGCGCCCATGGCCTCGAACAGCGGCCGGCAGCGGGCGAGCGTGTCGCTGTCGCCGCCCGCGATGATCGCCAGTGAGCCCTGCACCGCCTTCTTGACGCCGCCGGAAACCGGGGCGTCGATCAGCGTTCCGCCAGCGGCTTCGGTCTTCGCCGCCAGTTGCCGGGTGGAATCCGGATCCGACGAGCTCATGTCGATGATCACGGTGCCCGGCTGCAGCGCCGACATAACACCCTTGTCACCCTCCAGCACCGCTTCGACGATCGCACTATTGGGCAGCATGGTGATGATGCGATCGCATTGGCCCGCCAGGTCGGCCGGGCTGGCGGCCGCTTGCGCCCCCAGTTCGGCCGCCAGTTGGTCGGCAACGCCCGGCACGGCATCGTGGAGCACCAGGCCGAAGCCGGCCCTGGCCAGATTACTCGCCATCGGTCGGCCCATCCGGCCGAGCCCGATGAACCCGACGCGTTCCGTCATCACTTGTTCTCCGCTTCACGCTCGGCAAAGACCTCGCGGGCGATGCGAAAACTGTCGATGGCGGCGGGCACGCCGCAATAGATCGCCGTCTGCAGCAGGACTTCGCGAATGTCGTCCTTGGTCAGGCCGTTGTTCAGGGCGCCATGCAGGTGGAGCTTGATTTCATGCGGCCGGTTCAGCGCGGTTAGCATGGCCAGATTGATCAGGCTGCGGTCGCGCCTGGACAGTTCCTCGCGGCCCCAGACCGATCCCCAGCAATACGACGTAACCAGTTCCTGCAGCGGCCGATTGAAGTCGTCGGCGTTGGCGATCGCCTTGTCGACATACTCCGCGCCCAGCACTTCACGGCGGATTTTCAGGCCCTTTTCGTAATTGTCGTCACTCATCTCGTTGTTCCCTCTGTTTTGAAGTTGCAGTTTCGGAATGGGATTGCGCCGCCCGCAGGGCGTCGAGCGCGACGTTGGCGGCGGAACGGACATGGCTCTGACAGGCGGCCCGGGCATTTTCCGGATCGCCGGTATCGATGGCATCGAGGATCGCCTGCATTTCGTCGCGCGTCTGCTGCAGGCGCCCCGGCGACGACAGCGACATGCCGCGCAGCAGGGCGATGCGGTTGTTCAGCAGGGTCAGGGTCTCGCGGACCACGTTGTTGCGGCAGCCGTCCAGCAGGATGGCGTAGATCCGGTTCTTGATTGCAACGAGTTGCTGCCGGTCGAGCGGCTCGGGCTGTGCACCCAGATCCGCTACGGCCTCGTGCAACTGGCGGCGCTGGTCGGCGTCGGCGTGCCGGGTGAATCCGTGGCCGGCAAGCCCTTCGAGCACTTCGCGCACCTCGTAGATCGCCTGTGCCTCGTCAGCGGTGACGCGTGCGACGAACGGGCCGCGGTGGGGCACGTGTTCTATGAACCCCTCGGCGGCGAGATGGCTCAAAGCTTCGCGGAGCGACGTCCGCGACACGCCCAGGAGATCGCACAATTCGCGTTCGACAAGCTTCTCGCCCGGCTGGAACCGGCCGTTCATGATGTTCTGCCGCATCGTGTCGACGACCTGATCGGCGAGCGACAGACGGTGGCGTTGAATTTTCATGGTGTCGTTCATCGGCTCCATAGTCGAAAATTGTATGACAGTCTGTCAATCAGTTTGACGGCTGAAAGGAAAGGGTCCTATGGTTTAGAACACTAAATGAAATTCCTCGGGAGGAATCGCCATGAAAAAGACGCCGAAAACGGATCATCGCCTGTGGATGCCCAGTTCCGGGATCGCTGGAATCGGGAATGCGGGCAAGGGGTTGGGACGCCGCCGCGTGTTGCAGGGGTCGGCCGCGCTGGCTGGCGCCGCTCTGGCCGCGCCCTTTGCCTCCAGGGGGCTGCTGGCGAGCAACGGTGACATCAATATCGGGGTCGTCGTGCCGCTGTCGGGCGCCAATGCGCAGTTCGGCATCAATTCCCGCAACGGCATTCAACTGGTCGCCGACGAAATCAACGAGGCCGGCGGTATCGAAGCACTTGGCGGCGCGCGCATCAATCTGATCATCGCCGACTCTACCTCCACGCCGTCGACGGCGGCCAACGTGGCGCAGAGGATGATTTCACAGGACAACGTGACCGCCATTCTGGGCGCGTTCGCGTCGTCGTTGACGCTGGCGATTTCTCAGGTGACAGAACGCCGGGGCATCCCGCTGCTGACCATGTCGTTCTCCGACGAGATCACCGGACGCGGCTTCCAGAATGTGTTCCAGGTCGTCTCCAAGGCATCGGATATCGGCCGCGCACAGTTCGATTATACCGTCGCACTGGCCGAGGCAGCGGGCGAGTCGCTGGACCGTGTGGCGATCATGTACGAGGACACGGCCTATGGCACGTCTCAAGCCGGCGGCCTGCGCGCCGCCGCCGAAGAGGCCGGGATCGAGATCGTCATGGACGAGGCCTATCCACTGGGCATCACCGACGTGAACCCGCTGATCCGCAATCTGCGCAATTCCGAAGCGCAGGTCGTGTTTCCGGTCTCGTATCTGAACGACTCTCTGCTCATCGTCCGCACCATGCGTCAGCAGGGACTGGACACGCCGGCGGTCGGCGGTGCGGCGGGTTACGTCATTCCCGATTTCCGCGACGGGCTGGGCGAGTTGTCGGACGGCGTGCTGTCGATCTCGCCCGCCAATTACGACGGGGCGCCGGAATACACCGAGCGGTTCCGCGAGCGGTTCGGCTATTTCATGGTCCACGAGGCGCTGGAGCACGCGGCCCTGATGGGCGTGTTGAAATCGGCGCTGGAGATCGCCGGAACGACCGACAGCGACGCCCTGCGCGACGCCTTGCGCAACAACACGTTCAACGAAGGCTGGGCGTCGGTGATGAGCGGCGGCGAGATCGACTTCGACGAGACCGGCCTGAATGTCAACGCCATCCCGGTCATGGTCCAATGGCAGGGTGGCGAACTGGTAACGGTCTATCCCGAAGAGGCCGCCACAGCGTCGGCATTGTGGCGCGGCGAGCCGATCTGACCCGACAGGCGGTCCGGTCCGACTGAAGTGCCGGGCCGCAATTCTTCTGGGCAGATATCTGGGCACATAGAGGAGTGGGCGAGGGTATGAACGTCATTCAGGCCCTGTTGGACGGGATCATGATCGGCGGCGTCTATGCAGTGCTGGCGATCGGGCTGAGCCTGGTTTTCGGGATCATGCACATCATCAATTTCTCGCACGCGGAATTCGTGATGGTCGGCATGTTCACGGCCTATTTCATCTGGCTGTTCCTGGGGCTCGATCCGCTGATCGGCGCCTTCTTCGCCTTCGCCTTTGCGTTCGTGCTGGGAATGGGCATTCAGCACCTGCTGATCCGGCGGGTGCTGGATGCGCCGCCGGTGGCGCAGATATTTCTGACCGTCGGATTGCTGATCGTCCTCGAAAACGGGGCGCTGCTGCTGTTCGGATCGGAATTCCGTTCGGTGCAGACGCCTTATCAGACCATGGCGCTGTTCATCGGCCCGATCTATATCAGCGTGCCGTATCTGCTGGCCTTCTGCATGTCGCTTGGTTGCGGCGTCGCGCTGTGGCTCTTCCTGCGCTATACCTCGCTCGGCTGGGCGATGCGGGCAACCGCCCAGAACGCCATGGCCGCACGTCTGATGGGCATCGATCCCGACCGGGTGCGCCGCATCGCGTTCGGCATTGGCGCCGGAACGACGGCTTTCGGGGGTGCAATCATCCTGCCCTATCTGACGGCGTCTCCGACCGTGGGCAGCCAGTTCGTGGTGCTGATGTTCACGGCGGTCGTGCTGGGCGGACTGGGCAATGTTCTGGGCGCGGTCGTGGGCGGCCTCGCGGTCGGCATCATCCAGTCGATGTCGACCCTGATCCTGCCGATCCAGTTGCAGAACCTGACCCTTTTCGTCGTCTTCATCGCTGTGCTGGCGCTGCGGCCCCAGGGTCTGCTCAAGGGAGGTTCGTGATGTCGGTTGCCGGGATGACGGGCGTCGCGCTGGGGCGGCCGGTCGGGACGGCGCGCTGGCTGGCCATCGGCCTGCTGGTTGCCGTTGCTGCAGCGATCCCCCTGGGGCTCGACGGCGATGGCTATGTCATGCGCGTCCTGACCATGACGCTGCTGTTCGCCACTTTGGGTCAGGCGTGGAACATGATCGGCGGGCTGGCCAACCAGCTTTCGCTCGGCCATGCCGCCTTTTTCGGAGTTGGCGCCTATACCTCGACGATCCTGTTGCGCGATCTGAATGTCAGCCCGTGGCTCGGCATGGGCGCCGGTGCGGCGCTGGCCGCGGTCGCCGCCCTGTTGTTGAGCGTGCCGACATTCCGGCTGCGCGGGCACTATTTCGCTCTGGCGACACTGGCCTTCGGTGAGGTGATGCGCGTCATCGCGATCAGCTGGTCGTCGATGACGGGCGGACCGGTCGGGATATCGGTGCCGTATCTGCCCGACGGCAGTTTCGCCATGATGCAGTTCAGCGGCGCGATGCCGTATTACTACATCACGCTGGTGGCGCTTATCCTGGTGACGGGCCTGTTCTGGTGGATGAAGGAAAGCGCGCTGGGCTATCGCCTCCGGGCGATCCGCGAGAACCCCGAGGCGGCAGAGGTCATCGGCGTCGACACCTATCGCACCAAGCTGATCGCCAGCGTCGTTTCGGCCATGGTGACGGCGTGTCTTGGCGTCATTTATGCCCAGTTCAATTATTTCTTCGACCCCGATCAGATTTTCAGTCTGGCGTCGGTTTCGGTCAAGATCGCACTGACGGCGATCATTGGCGGCGTCGGCCTCGTCTTCGGGCCGATCCTGGGCGCCTTTCTGATCGTGCCGTTCGAGGAACTCGCCAACGCGACCCTCGGCGGCCGGGCGGCGGGGCTATCTGCCTTCGCCTATGGACTTGTGCTAATCGCGCTGATCCTGCTGCAGCCGCGCGGTCTGGTCTATCTGATCATCCAGATTTCCGAGCGCTTCGGGGGGAAAGACCGATCATGACCGATACCGACGACATTCTTCGCGTTACCGATCTGACCTGCCGGTTTGGCGGTCTGGTCGCTGTCGATCAGGTGAGCTTCAGCCTGCCGAGCGGTCAGATTCTGGGGCTGATCGGACCGAACGGCGCTGGCAAGACGACGTTGTTCAACATGCTGGTCGGCCTGCAGGCGCCCAGCGGCGGCGAGATCCGGCTCCAGGGCCAGAACATCGTCGGTGCCAAGCCGCACCGTGTCTGCGCAATGGGCATGACCAAGACGTTCCAGAACGGCGCGATCTTCCCCGAAAGCAGCGTGCTGGACAATGTGCTGACCGGTGCGTTGCTGCGCCACGATATGCTCGACGCGCGCCGGATCGCGGAAAGCATGCTGGCGCGGGCTGGTATGGACGCCATTGCCCGGAAGAAGGCCGGCGACCTGTCATTCCCCGAACGCGCGCGGGTGGAAGTGGCCCGCGCCCTGTGCACCGAACCGAAAATCCTGCTGCTGGACGAAGTCATGGCCGCGCTCAACGCCGTCGAGATGGCCGACTTCATGACCTTCGTGCGCCAATTGAGAGACGAGGGACTGACCATCATCTGCGTCGAACATCATATGAAGGCGATCATGAGCCTGTGCGACCGTATCCTGGTGCTGAATTTCGGCCAGCTGATCGCCGACGGGACGCCGGTCGAAATCGCCCATGATCCCAAAGTCGTCGAAGCGTATCTGGGCAAGCCCTATTCCGAGGCCAAAGCCGAAGAGGTGTCGGTATGAGCGGGGCCGGGAACGGGACTGGGAACGGGGCGGGCGCCGCCGACGTCATTCTCGATGTCCGCGACGTCCGTGCTGCCTATGACAAGACCGACGTGCTGACCGGCGTCAGTCTGGAGGTCCGGCGCGGAGAGTTCGTCTGCGTCATCGGCGCCAATACCGCCGGCAAGACGACGCTGCTGAAGACGATCTCGCGCCTCATTCCCCGGTCTTCGGGGACGATCACGCTGGACGGCGCCGACCTGATGGGCCGTCGCGCCCACGAGGTGCCGGCGCTGGGTTTGGCCCATGTGCCCGAGGGCCGGCATGTCTTTCCCGACATGACAGTGGTCGAGAACCTGAAACTGGGGGCTTATACGGTCGGCGACCCGGGCGTGGTCGAGGGTCGGCTTCGCCGCGTCTTCGACCTGTTCCCGCGCCTTGCGGAGCGCCAGCGCCAGCATGCCGGGACACTGTCCGGCGGCGAGCAGCAGATGGTTGCGGTCGGGCGCGCCCTGATGCTGGAGCCAAAGCTGCTTGTGCTCGACGAGCCCAGCCACGGGCTGGCGCCGATCGTGGTCGAGGAACTGCACAACCGGCTGGTGGAGATCAACCGCTCCGGCGTTTCGGTGCTGCTGGTCGAGCAGAACGTCCAGATGGCGCTGTCCGTCGCCCAACGCGGATATGTGCTGCAATCCGGCCAGTTTGTCCTGTCGGGATCGGCTGAGGCACTGATGAAGGACGACAAGGTGCGCGAGGCTTATCTCGGAATCTGACCGTTGGGCCATCGCGCGGCGGACGAACTCGGGTGCCGTCACGCTGCCTCGATGACGCCGGATGATCAAGGGGTAGTGAGCAACGATATTATACGTACTTTCCGCAGACGAATGGATGTCGCTGGACGTTTTATACAAAAAATACGAATAAATAAAACAAGAGATGCGAAGCATCCGACTGAGCCGTTTACGTGTTCTTGCTTATTAGTTTATCAACCTATAATGTAAGGACGGTCGAAAAATGAGTACGCATTTGGAGGTAGAGCGGGCGCTGTCATGGACGGATGTGGTCGTTGTCGATCAGAGCCGGCTTTGCCGGGAGGGCATGAAGCGTCTGCTCGAGTCCACACCATTTCGGATCGTGAACGAAGGGCGGCACCTCGGCGCCATGATGCCGGATCTGCGGCTGGCGGCGCACGCCCGCCGACTTCTCCTCGTGGAATGGTTCGATGACGACCCGGCACTCCTTGAAGCCGTTGCCGAACTGGCGGCGATGGAAAATTCCTACCGTGTTATCGCACTCAGCCCTCAGATGAATTCGGACAGCCTGGTTGCTGCTTTGCGCGCCGGTGTGCGGGCGTTTCTGCTCAGGGACCTGTCGGCCGATGCTTTGGTGCAGTCGATGCGACTGGTTCAGATCGGCGAGGTCGTGTTCCCGACCGAACTGGCTGCCACCCTGATTGGCGGTGGGGGCGACGCCTGGCAGAGTGGGCCTGGAGTGAGCATGCTGCCCGTTGCCCTGACCGAGCGTGAAATGATGGTATTGCGGTGTCTGGTGTCCGGTGAGTCGAACAAGGCAATCGCCCGTCGGCTGGAGGTCACTGAAGGCACGATAAAGATGCAGCTCAAGAGCCTGCTCAGAAAGATCAATGCTGGCAATCGCACCCAGGCGGCGATCTGGGCGCAGGCCCATGGTCTCGCAGCGCAGCCAGACGACGATTCCCCGGATTACGGCAGTCAGCAGCCGCAGATACGTCTGGCTTAGGTGTCGGTCTGGTGCCTTGGGGTTTCACCGGTCACAGCCCCTTCGGGCGAAGCCCAATCGGACAAGGCGCAATCCGACAAAGCAAGGATGAGAAGGCGAAGGAAATCGCGTAGTCTGTGCGGCGAATCTGATGTTTGACCCTTTGAGACCGCACGGAGCAAAGTAGATGGAAATCCGTCCAGCAGCCGACACCCCGACACGGCGCGTGCCAGCCGACTATTTCACCGGAACTGTCTGGCAGGATCCGATCAACGAGGCACCCGAACCGGCACGGGTCCGCGCCGTCCGAGTGACGTTCGAGCCGGCGGCCCGGACCAACTGGCATACCCATCCGCTTGGTCAGACCCTGCACGTTCTGACGGGAGTCGGCCGCATTCAGGTCTGGGGCGAGCCGGTCCGCGAGATCCGGCCGGGCGATTCAATCTGGATTCCACCCGGCGAAAAGCACTGGCACGGCGCATCGCCGACGATTGGCATGGTTCATCTGGCCATCCACGAGGCCCTCGACGGCGCGCACGCGGATTGGATGGAGCCGGTCACCGACGAGCAATACGCTGTCGCGCCAACCTGATCTGCCATCAAAGCAGAGCGTCACTTGCGGTTGCCAGTGACGACACCAGGGTTTGTCGCGGCCAACCACGCTGTTCCTTCGCCGGAACGCCGGGAACTGGAAGCGTCGTCCGGTTATCGTCCCGCCGCCAGGGCGAGCCGGACGAGCGCTGGCAGCGACGGCGTGCCGGTTTTCTGCATAACCGATGCCCGGTGATTTTCGACCGTCCGTTGGCTGATCCCCAGATCGGCGGCGATGTTCTTGTTGGAGTCGCCCGCAAGAACCTTTTCCAGCACCTGTTCCTCGCGCCGCGTCAAGCTGGCGAATTGCGCGGCGGCCGTCTGGCGCGATTGAGCCAGCGCCCGGCTGTCTCGTGATTGCTCCAATGCGCGGGCCACGCTTGCAATCAGATCGTCGGGATTGGCAGGCTTTTCGATAAAGTCCGACGCGCCCGATCTCATGGCGGCAACAGCCATGGCTGAATCGCCATGACCCGTGATCATGATCGACGGTATGTTGTGCCCTTCGTTCTTGAGCAGAGCCAACAGGGCCACGCCGTCCATCCCGGGCAGCCGTGCGTCGACAACCAAACAGGCGTCGCCGGATGGGCGCGGGGCATCAAGGAATGCTTCCGCTGAATTGTAGGTTTCGCTCGCCCACGCGTTTGATTTGAACAGGTGCCGCGAGCTGTCGCGAATGATCGGGTCATCGTCGATGATATGGATGGTCGGCCCAGCGGGCTGGAATCGGTCCTGGTCGGCCTCCTGCCCGCCGGGCTCCGGGTGAAGCGGAACGCTCGATGCCCATTGGAGCAGCGACTTGATCCGGGCGTTCAGCATCTCCGGGCTGGCCGGTTTGGCGATCGGCTGGCAGTTCGATTCCGTGATACCACGCAGAGCCGCTGTCGAGATATCGCCGGTCAGGACGATCGTCGGAACCGGGCGACCGAGAACACCGGAAAGGGCAGCGGCCAATTGCACGCCGTTCAAGGCATTGTGAAGGTCGAAATCGGTGAGAAGCAGGTCGGGCGTCACCGCCGGGTCGACCGCGCGTGACAGGGCGTCGGCGGCATCGCGTGCTGCAATAACATGGTGCCCTTCAGCGGTCAGCATGGCGGTCATGAGTTCGAGCAAATCCGGTTCGTCCTCGACCAACAGGATCGTTGCGCCGGGTGTTCCAGTGTCGGGCGCATCGTCGATATCGGAGGTCGATCCAGTCTTCCGAGGTTCGGGGAGTATGCCGACATCAAGGTGGGGTGAGGACGGCGAGACGGAATCCGACCGCAGCGATGCGGCCGGAACTTCGATCGCGAAACCGGAACCGTGGCCGATCCGTGAGCGGACCGATACCCGATGACCCAGAATTTCACCGAGATGCTTGACGATCGGCAGTCCCAGGCCGAGGCCGAAACTGCGGCCTTCACCGCCGGCGTCATTCTTGATTCGATGATAGGCTTCGAAAATTGCCGCCTGATCGGATTCCGCGATCCCGACGCCACTGTCCCAGACTTCGATGCTGACGTGATCGCCCCTTCGTCGACACCCAAGAAGTATACCCCCCTTGAGTGTGTACTTCATCGCGTTTGACAAGAGATTTCGCAGCATCTGTTCCAGCAGGCGCGGGTCGCTCCGCACCGTTGCGGTCGAGGGAAGGCCGCGCAGTCGAAGACCGTAATCCGCCGCCAGATCGGCATGGTCTTCGATCAGCCGCTCGATCAATGGTGCCAGGGGAAATGAGGCTATCTCGGGTTTTATCGCGCCAGCATCGATCCGATTGATGTCGAGCAGGGCGTCGAGCATTTCGGTCATCGATGCCAGTGTTCGGTCCTGCAGGGCCGCAAGTCGCCGGCGGTGCGCTTCGCCCTCGTCGTGGAGCAACAGCTTGTGGATCAGGGCCAGCGATTGCAGTGGCTGGCGCAGGTCGTGGCTGGCAGCTGCCAGGAAACGGGACTTGGCTGCATCGGCGCGTTCGGCCTTCAGACGCGCCGCGTCGAGGGCTTCGGCCGTCTTTCGGCGTTCTGTGATGTTGGTGTAGGTGATTACCACCCCTTCGACATGCCCACCCTCGACGCGATAGGGCTGAATGCGGCGCTGGTACCATGTATCGTCGGCCGATATGATCTCACGTTCGCTCGGTTCGTGTCCTTGAAGCACGGCGACGGCATCTTCGAGAAGGCCGGCATCGTTCGCCAGGCCCGCGAAATCCGCCAGGGGACGGCCGATATCGGTGGGGATGATGCGGAAAAGTGACTGCAGGGCCGGTGTGAAAAAGCGAATCTTCAACTCGGTGTCGAGAAATACGGTCGCAACGTCGGTGCTGTACAGGACGTTCTGCAAATCGTTGGCAGTGGTGCGGTGGCATTCCAGCGTTTCCTGCAGCTGACCATTGAGAGCGTTCAGTTCCTCGTTCAGCGACTGCAACTCTTCCTTGGAGGCAAGCAATTCCTCGTTGGTCGATTGATATTCTTCGTTGATCGACAACGCCTCTGCCGCATCCGCGCCATGTTCTTCAGCAGCCGTTTCCAGATCGCTGAGCGCAGCGCTCAATTCTGCCTTGACGGTTTCGAGTTCAGCCTCCAGCGCCAGGACCCGCTTGGGGGGCGCGGACTGATCGGCGTCGGATGGGGGCGGTGTGAAAGAGAGTTGCGACCGGTCATCGAAAAAGGAGACCAGCAAGAGGTTTTCATCCGCAGCGGCGATAGCCCGCATTTCGGCGGAAAAGGCGGCGCCATCGTCGGTCCGGCCACCGACAATCGTCACCACGGGATTTTCTGCGGTGCAGGATGCCGCCGCCGCGCGCAGTCTGACACGCAAGGACTTTGGCGCCATGGCGAGGAAGTCGTGGTTGGGATAGCCGGGTGCCAGCCGCAGATACCGGTCGGTTGGCCCCAGAAGATACAGGCATTCCAGACGCCGGTTCAGCAAAGCTGTTGCGGGGGCGTACGCGGTGATCAGCTGTTGGCGGCAGATTTCCGCATAATCCGTCCGCCGCCCGCCGGTCGGTTTCGCCGGAGTGGCCGGTTCGGGCCGGGCCCCTGAAACAAGTTTCAGATCGTCGGGTGAGTATTTTCCGACGCGGCGCCAAAGCCGCGCGGCCTTGTCGTTGGATTCAAACCGTCCGTTGAGGGCGCCCGGCGTTTCCGAACTGCCGAGCATCAGGAATCCGCCGGGCCGCAGCGCGAAACTGCACATCCCGATTGCCCGGCGCTGTCCTTCAGCGCCCAGATAGATCAGAAGGTTTCGGCAGGCGACAAGATCAATACGCGAAAACGGTGGGTCCGACAGCAGATCCTGGACCGTGAACACGATCTTGTCCCGAAGATGTGCCTGCACGCGCCAGCCACCGACCTCCTTGTTGAAAAAGCGTGCAAGACGTTCCCCGGATATGGCCGCGACCGCGCTGTCCGGATAGAACCCTTCGCGTGCAGTGGCGATGGCTTCGGCATCAATGTCGGACGCCAGGATCTGCAGCCCGATAGGCTCCTCCCGGGCTTCGATCGCTTCCAGGCACAGCATGCCGATGGAATAGGCTTCCTCGCCAGTGCTGCATCCCGCAACCCAGACCCGAAGCGGTTGGTCGGTCGGCCTTCCCTGCAACAGTTCGGGAATGGTGCTGGCCGCCAATCGATCAAAGGCGATCGTGTCGCGAAAGAACCCCGTCACATGTATCAGCAAATCGGCGGCCAAACGGTCAAGTTCTGCGGAATCCGACCGGAGAAGGTCGAGATATCGCGTCGAATCGGTCGGCGGAATGCTGGACATCGCCATCCGTTGGGCGATTCGTCTCTGTATCGTTCCGGTCTTGTAAAGCGTGACGTCCTGGCTGGTGCGACTTCGGACGAGATCGACGATTGCATTGAAGCTGTCCTGATCCAGTTCGACGTGCGCTCGCACGACCGGAGGCGCGGGTTTGGCCGCAGGCACCAGGGCGGCGTTTCGGGCAATATCCGCCAATACGGGCGGCATATGGGCCGTCGTCAGGATATGATCGACCAGACCGGTCTCGATCGCGCTGTTCGGCATGCCGGGATATTCGGCGTCGTCAGGATCCTGGGCGATCACCACGCCGCCTGCCGCGCGGACCGCGGCCAGACCCGCGCTACCATCGGCTCCCGTCCCGGACAACACGACGCAGACCGCGCGGCCGGCCATGTCCTTCACCAGTGATTGCAGGAAGAAATCGAACGGAAGCCGAGCGCCATGCCGTTCGCTCGGTGGGTTGAGATGGAGTGTGCCATTGGCAATCGATAAATAGGCGCCCGGCGGAATGACATAGAGACAACCAGGCTCGACCACCATGGACTCGGCGGCTTCTAGGACGGTCAGCGTCGTGTCTCGGGCCAGCAGATCGACCATCATGCTTTCGTGCGTCGGATCCAGGTGCAGGATCAACACGAATGCCAGTTTCGGCTCTTTGGGCAGAGCTTTCAGAAGCTTGCGACAGGATTGCAGACCGCCGGCAGACGCGCCGAGCGCAATCACCGGAAAAGTCCTGCCCGGGGGGTGGCCAATGTCCAACGCGGCCTCGTCGGCGCGCGTAGGCTGGCCCTCAGGGGCCGACGAGCGGTCGCGTATCAAAACAGAACTTTCGATCAATAACAGGTAACGCATACTACAATTTGGTGCCGCATAGTCCCAAAACAATGACCCTGGCGCTGTGCCCGGATTGCCCGATCGCCTTCCGGACGTCGCGGCGTGAGGTTCTGCGGATGGCGGCGCCAATCGCAAAGTCACTCGTGGAAGAAAATTGAGTAGATTCCGATGATACCCACCGCTTTGCATTTGTCATAAGTTCTGAAGCCGGACGTCGATCCGAAATTTTCAGTTTCTTTGAATTTTGGAAATGATTCCGGGCCCTTTCAAATCGGCCGATTTCGCACGTTTGTTGGTTGAGCCGATGGTGGGTACTTTTCAGCGCCGATTATCTTGTGGGCGCCCTTGTCACCAGGCGTTTCGGTCTCGCTTACGGCAATTTCGTCGCCGGAGCTGTGCATGGAAAGTGAGAGATATCTTGGTCTATCAATTATAGTATACGTGCGCCGAAATCAAGTAAAAGCAAGCAAAAGGTAGCATTTATGGATAGTGGAAGCCGCGAATTTGAGATTGAAGGGCTGCTGGAAGAGACAGCTGTCGTGGTTGTTGACCCAAGCCGCCTTTTTCGCGAAGGCATGAAACGCCTGTTCGAAACGACCAGGTTCAGAATCGTGGCGGAGGCCCAGCGTCTGGACGAGGTGATGCCGGAGCTTCGGCGGGGCGCGTCGGAAACTCGGCTTCTGATCGTCAAGTGGTGTGCCGATGATCCCGACTTCCTCAGGAACATCATCGAGTTGACTGCCGTGGGCAGCGGTTATCAGATCGTGGCCATCAACGACGAGGTTGAGTGTAACGACTTGATTGGTGCCCTGCGTTCCGGTGTGAAGGCCTTTCTGCTGAAGGATCTGTCGCCCGATGCCTTGATCGAGTCGTTGCGTTTGGTGGAGATGGGAGAAACGGTGTTTCCAACGGAATTGGGGGCGTTGTTGATTTCCGGCAGCGTGAGCTTTTCCCAGCGGCGCAGTTCGGCGGCTATACAGGCGGAGGCATCGATTACCAACCGCGAAATGAGTATTCTGCGACTCTTGATACGCGGTGAACCCAACAAGATTATTGCTTTTCAGCTCAATGTTACCGAAAGCACAATCAAGGTCCAGATGAAGTTTCTGTTCAAGAAGATAAACGTCGGCAATCGAACCAAGGCGGCGATCTGGGCATTGGATCGCGGCCTTGACCGCGTCGTTGATGACGAGCCGGAAATGCGGACCGATTGTGCTTCGCGTACGCCCAATGCCACTGCGGATATGGCGATGCGCTATGACTGAAGGACGCCGTCGCGCCAGTCAGGGCGTACCGCCCACCGATAGTGATATGCGGAGAATTCGATAACCGCTAACGGCTTCGGCCGCGTGCCGCCACCGGCCAGACCCCGGTGCCGTCACCGTCGATTTCTCCACCTCGGGTACGGACGACGGTGTCGTGGAGATTGACGACGACGCAGACGTGATTGGGCAAGACGCGCACCCGCTCGCCGATTTCAGGCCGGGCGGCGCAGGCCGAAAGATCGACCATGCCGTGTTCCTCGTTCACCCGTTCGATGACGGCGTCCGGATATTCCCGGATCATGCCGAACCCCTTGCCCACGGATGGCGCAACCAGATCGCTGGACAGCGATTTGGATCCGGTGTCGATCACGGCCCGGTCGGGCGTCGGCCGGCTGACGACGGTCGCATGCACATGCAGGGCGCAATCGTCCAGCGTGGCGACGCCGTTGCCGACTGTGGCGCGGTCGTGGAATATATAGGTGCCGACCCGCAATTCGGTCAGGCCCACCGTTTCATGCTTCGACCAGACATCGGGGGTTCCGCCGCCTGAAACCATGCCGATCTCGATCCCGGCCGCAGCGAAGGCCTCCTTTGCCGCGGCGATGAACGGCGCCGTTGCGGCCGAACTCGGATAAGTCATCAACCCGTCGAATCGCACGCCATCGGTCGCCACGACCGCGCGGGCAAGCGCCAGTGCTTCGTCCACTGTCGTTACGCCGGTGCGGAGTCGGCCGGAATCGAATTCGACCAGAATGCCGATCTCGCGGCCCGCCTGAGAGGCGGCGTCGGCAACCGTCCGCAGGGCGACCGGATTGTCCACCGCCACGCGCATCGTGGCCCGCCTGGCCAGCGCGCCCAGCCTGGCAGCCTTGGCCGCCCCGATCACCGGATAGGACATCAGAATGTCGGTGAGCCCGGCATCGACCATGACCTCGGCCTCGCCCAGCTTCTGGCAGGTAATCCCGACCGCGCCGAGGCGGACCTGCTCCAGTGCCAGATCGGGCATCTTGTGCGTCTTGATATGCGGGCGCAGCTTCAATCCGTGCAGGTCGCAGTAGTCCTGCATGCGGCGCAGATTGGCCATGACGATATCCAGGTCGATGACCGGAACGGGGGTATCCATTTCAGCGTCGTTCATCGTGTCTTCCAGGCTGTTGGCCGGTCGCGATCAAGGCGGAAGCCGCGCTTTCCATGCCACCGGCGGGGAGCGTTACGGGAGTGCTGGGACCGACAATGGACCGCATGACGCCGGTATGTCCATGCGCGTCGTCAAGCCCGTTCGCGAGCTTGGGGCCGAAGGTGGATGGGCAGAGACTGGCGCGGCGCGTTCGCCAGCCCCTGCCTCAGGGACGTGTCGTCTTTGTAGCGGCCGGTCAGGATGCGGCATTCGATGGTCGTTTCCAGCCGATCCCGGGTGAATGGCCAGGGGTCGACTGCGATCGTACCATCCTTTGATGGCGTCAGCGTCAGAGACGTCCGGTCGCCGTCGGCGGTCGGCACATTTTCCACCGAAGCCGGCCGGTCGGGACTCTGGCACATGGCCAGCGACATCCAGTCGACGGCGGCAATCAGCAGACGGTTGACCTCGATCTGCGGCGCCGAGGCTGTCGCGGCGCAGTACGGGTCGTTTTGAAGCGATGCGGAGAGGCGATCCTGAACCTGTTGTTGTTCATCAAGAAATGACCGCACCCGCCCGGCGTCCTCGGGCCTGGCCGCGTCCAGATCGAAGTAGCGGCGGTATATCGTCGTGGCGTGCAGGGAAACCAGCAGGGCCGGATAGCGGCCATAGTGGCCGGCGTGGTCGATGCCCTCGCGCCAGATCGCCAGATGGGTCGGCAATGGCATCCGGGTGAAGTTTCGCGGCAAGCCGGTTTCGGGGTCGGGCGTCGGCGCGCTCTCCCACCGCAGCCAGCCGATGTCGTGATTCTCGGCCGCGAAACAGACCTGATCGAAGGGTGCCGGTGCGGCAAAAGGCGGACATCCCCAGGCCCGGATCAACCGGCCGGAGAGCCAGGCATGGGCAGGCTGGGTGATGACGGCCGTGCGGCCGTCTCCAAGCGGGCGGAGCAGCATCGGCGTGTACTTTCCCCGTTTCTCAGACCCCCTCGCGCAGGGCTTTGAGAGCCTGGCGGGCGAGGGCATCGGCGCGCTCGTTTTCGGCGTGGCCGGCATGGCCCTTGATCCACTGCCAGTTCACGGTGTGGCGCTGCCGGGCCTCGTCCAGCCGGACCCATAGATCGACGTTGCGCACCGGGCTTTTCGACGCGGTTTTCCAGCCGCGTGCTTTCCACCCGGCCAGCCATTGCGTGATGCCGTTGCGCAGGTATTGGCTGTCGGTCCATACCGTCACCGTCACCGGGCGTTTCATGGCCTCCAAAGCGGCGATGGCCGCCATCAGTTCCATACGGTTGTTGGTGGTATGCGCTTCGGCGCCCGACAATTCCTTTTCCTGGTCGCCATAGCGCAGGATCGCCCCCCAGCCCCCGGGGCCGGGGTTACCGCTGCAGGCGCCGTCGGTAAAGGCTTCGACGATCACGGGCGCGGTCATGCCGGCAGGCCATAGGCGGCGGGATCGGCGGCCTTGCTGTGAAACCGCAGCTTGCGCAGATACTCCACCGGATCCTTGGGTTTGACGAACGCGCCGTCGGGGTGGTTCAGCCAATCATAAAGGCGCGTCAGCAGAAACCGGGCCGCCGCACCGGCGGCGAGAACCGGCAGCGCCGCCATTTCTTCCGGCGCCAGGGGGCGCAACCGCTGGTACCCGGTCAGCAGCGCGCGGGCCTTGGTCGTGTTGAACGCGCCGTCGGGTTCGAAGCACCACGCATTCAGCGCCACCGCGATGTCATAGGCCAGAAAATCCGTGCAGGCGAAATAGAAGTCGATCAGCCCGGTCAGTTCCTCGTCGCGGAAAAAGACGTTGTCGGGGAACAGATCGGCATGAATCAGGCCGGACGGCAGCCCCGTTGGCCATTGGGCATCAAAGCGATCGAGGGCGGTTGAAACCAGTTCCGGCAGCGCCGGATCGACCAGATGGGCGCGATCCGCCGACAGATTATAAAGGGGGCGCCAGGCTGACGGTCCCAGTGCGTTCGCACGCGTCATGGCGAAATCCGAGCCGGCCAGATGCATACGGGCCATTGCCGGCCCCAGTTCCGCGCAATGCCGAACCGTGATCCGGCGCGGCCACATGCCTTCCAGAAAGGTGAACACGGCGGCCGGGCGGCCGGCGAGTTCGTGCAGCGCCTCGCCATCCGATGCCGCGACCGGCAGCGGGCAATTCACCCCGCGGTCTGCCAGATGGCGCATCAGCCCGATGAAAAAGGGCAGGTCCGTCCGATGAACGCGCTTTTCGTAGAGCGTCAGTATGAACTGATCCCGGTCGGTGACCATCAGGTAGTTCGAGTTCTCGACCCCTTCGGCGATCCCTTTCAGCGAGATGACCGTGCCGATATCAAACCGTGACGCGAAGGCCTGAACGTCTTCGTCGGTAACTTCTGTGTAGACTGCCATGGGATCGGAAACTGATGACTTTTTGCCGCGGCGTCAACGGCGTTGGCGGGGCGAGGCGCCGCCAATTTCGTCAGGGCACAGGCGGCCAGGAATGTGTCTTGCCGTGAAAGTCGCGAACCTGCCAGCCCTTCTCGTCACTGCCTTCGGCGGCGGCGGGCGTGATCGGCGCCTTGCCATGGCCGCCCGGGATGTCGAGGACATAACGCGGCTGGCACAGCCCGGAAATCCGGCCGGCCAGATCATCGACGATGGCCTGACCCTGTTCGATGCCGGTGCGGAAGTGACCGGTGCCCGGGGCGAAGTCGCCGTGATGCAGGTAATAGGGCTTCACGCGGTTGGCGACGAGCCTGCGGAACAGGGCTTCCAGCACGGCAGGGTCGTCGTTGACCCCGCGCAGCAGGACCGTCTGGCTCACCAGCGGAATTCCGCGGTCTGCAAGCCGCGCGATGGCCGAGCGCGCATCGGGCGTCAACTCGCGCGCATGATTGGTGTGGATGGCGACCCACACGGCCGCGCCCGTGCTGTCGTCCCCCGCGCGATCCCCGGTGCCAGCGGTGTGTCGGTGGCCGGCGGTCAGCGCGTTCGTCATCGCCGCGTCGATGCGTTCCGGACTGACGATCGGCACACGGCTGTGCAAGCGGATAACGGCCACATGATCGATGGCCGCCAGCGCAGTGATAATGGCGTCCAGCCGCCGGGGCGCCAGCATCAGCGGGTCGCCCCCGGTCAGGATGACCTCCCAGATCGCCGGCGTCGCACGGATATAGGCGAGCGCGGCGTCGAGTGACGGTCCGGTCAGGTGATCGCCGCCCGGCCCGACGCTTTCGCGGCGAAAACAGAAACGGCAGTAGACGGGGCAGGCGTGGACGACCTTGAGCAGGGCGCGGTCTGGATAGCGGTGGACGACGCCAGGCACCGGGCTATGGGCGTCGTCGCCGATCGGATCGGCCCGTTCCGCCGGCGTGGTCCGGGTTTCGCCGCCGGTGGGGATGAATTGCCGGGCGATCGGGTCATCGGGATCGTCAGGGTCGATCAAGGCTGCCATTTCCGGCGTGATCGCCGTGGCATAGCGCTCGGCCACCCGGCGCAGTTCCGGCAGCGCGCCGGCATCGACCAGCCCGGCCGAATGCAGATCGTCGACCGTCGTAAGGCGCCGGGACATCCGGTCTCCGTTCATCGGTTTTCGGCGGTGCCCGTGGTGGCATTACGCACCGGTGTTTCGGCGAGGATCGGCGGGACTCTGAAGATCACGTCTTCGACGGCTGTCGTTACCGACTCTGTCGTGGTCGTGAAACGACTGCGGCAGGCGGCGATCACCTCTTCTACCAGAGCTTCCGGCGCCGAGGCACCAGCAGTGATGCCCACGGTTTCGACCCCCTCGAACCAGTCCCAGTCGATATCCGCCGCCCTTTGGACCAGATAGGACCGAGGGCAGCCGGCGCGTTCGGCCACCTCGACAAGGCGGCGTGAATTGGACGAGTTTGGTGCGCCGACGACAAGGGTCAGGCCGCAACGGTCGGCCATCGCCTTGACGGCCTCCTGACGGTTGGTCGTCGCGTAGCAGATATCTTCGCGTTTTGGCGCGGCGATGTCCGGGAAACGACGGGTGAGGGTCGCGACGATGTCGGCGGTGTCATCGACAGACAGTGTCGTCTGGGTGCAGAAAGCCAGCGGTCTATCGTCGGGCAGGTCGACGGTTGCAGCCTGTGCCGTCGTTTCGACCAGCACGACGGCGCCGGGCGGGAGTTGCCCCATCGTGCCGATCACTTCGGGATGACCAGCGTGGCCGATCAGTACCACGAGGCGGCCCGCTGCATGATGGCGTTCGGCTTCGCGGTGGACCTTGCTGACCAGGGGGCACGTAGCATCGATATGGAGCATGTTCCGCGCCCTGGCATCTTCCGGAACGGATTTCGGGACGCCATGGGCGGAGAAAATCACCGGCCGGTCGGCGCGATCCGCCGGAATCTCGTCCAGTTCGTCGACGAATACCGCGCCCTTTGCTTCAAGCCCTTCGACGACATAGCGATTATGAACGATCTCATGCCGGACATAGACAGGGCTGCCGAACCGCTCCAGCGCCCGTTCCACGATATGGATTGCGCGATCGACACCGGCGCAGAATCCCCGGGGCGCGGCCAGAAGGATCTTCAATTGTCGGTTCGGGGCCCGGTCCGGGGCCGCATTGCCGCCGGAATCGGCGGCGGGAACGCTTGTGTCGACCGTATCCATTGCCTAAAGTCCCATTGATGATATCGGTTCAATCGCAACCGGTGACCCGGAACTTAGTACACGGTCCGCCATGAAGAAACCCCACGATCGGCCGTGCGGCAATGCCGCGCTGCGCATGCTCTCCCTTGCCGCTCCGGCTGCACTGTTGCTGACCGGGTGCGCAGGGACCGATACGGCCGAGACCCAGGCCGCGCGGGGCTGTCCGGATGTATCCGTACTGCGCCAGATGGAGCGCACGGACGCAACCACGGCAGATGGCGCCTCGGCAACTCTGGCCATTCAATCGCTGTCCGGCGAATGTGCCTATACGGCGAACGCGGTGACGGTCGATGTCGACGCGGTTCTGGCGGGAGAGCGGAGTTCCGGCACCGACGGGGCGGCGCGCGTATCCTATTTCGTGGCCGTGGTCGATCCGCAGCAGACCATTCTGAACAAGGAAGTCTTCCAGACCGATGTGCCCTTTGACGGGACAACCGGCATCAGGCGCGAACAGCTGCGGCAGGTCATCCCGCTGCCGAATCCTGCGGCCGGCATGTCCTATCAGGTGATATTCGGCTTCCAGCCCTGATCGCTGGCGGCGAGCGGAGAATACCGATCGGCGATAATTCGGCTGGCAGTGGGCCTTAACCGCTGTAGCTTTATTCCTGCGTTACCCGTTCTGCGCGAAGTATACAACTTGCGAGATTATATTTATTTGGCCATGCTCCCAATGGCGTGCGGCAATCGGGTTGCGCCCATCGACGCGGCGGGCAGGGAAGCCAATGATCGAGCGGGACGGACGGGATCTCGACACCGGCGGCATGTCGGATCTGGAGGGACTTCAGATCGACACGCTGTACGACTACGCCGGATTTCTCCGCCAGGGTCCGATCGCTGAAACCGGAACCGTGGCCGGCGGCGATGTTGCCGTCGTCGGCGCCGGAATTGGCGGCCTGTGCGCCGGATTCGAGCTGCTGAAAGCTGGCGCCAATCCCGTCATCTTCGAGGCGCAAGACAGGATCGGCGGCCGGAATCGGACCGATCGTTTCCACGATCGGGACGGCGCTCCGGCGTCGGCTTTTGCTGATATGGGCGCGATGCGGTTTCCAGCATCGGCGTCCGCATTCCGGCACTATGCCAATGATTTGTTCGCTCTGGATATGGCCAATGTCTTTCCCGATCCGGGGCTCGTTCCGACCTTGCTGTCGTATCGCGGCAATGCGTATTCATGGACAAATCGCGATCCCGCCAATCCGCCGGGTCCGTTCGGCCGGATTGCGCGCGACTGGGAGGCATTCATCAGCCCCATCGTCGCCGACGCGGTTGCCTGCCGCAGACGTGGTGATGCCGAAGGCTTGATCAGGGCGTGGCAGCATTGCCTGGAATGCTATGCCCACGACAGCCTGTATTCCGCGATAGCACGCGGCATGCCCCACTGGACCAGTGAAGATCTCGGAATCTTCGGCTCGTTGGGCATCGGCGCGGGTGGGTACGGTGCATTATATCATATCGGTTTCGTGGAATTCCTGCGGATTATTGTCAACGACTACCATCGCAACCAGGCTTCTCTGCTGGGCGGCGCGGATGCGCTGAACCGGGCGTTTGCCGATACGCTCGTCGATACGCCGTTGGGCCGCCGATCGTTATCCGGTTCGGGCGCAATCAACAGGCGTCACCGGGTGATCGGCATCGGACCTGACAACGCTGACCGGCTCGTTCTCGCCATCGAGCCGCCGGATGGCAATGTCATATACAGGTCCTTCAAGGCGGTGATCATCGCCACGACCACGCGGGCCATGCAGTTGCTGCTGATGACCGGCGGTGTTGGTGGATATGATACCTATTTCAATGGTTCAAAATATTTTGCTCTGCAAAATCTGAATATGATCGAAAGCTCGAAGATGTTCATCCGCACCGAGCAGAAATTCTGGAAAATCCATCACAATATACCTCACAATATTCAGTCCGACGCCATGTCGCGGGGCGTCTATTGCATCGACAACCCGGGAACCGAGAATGGTGTCGTACTGCTGAGCTATGCCTGGGGCGCGGATTCGGTGAAAATGCAGTCTTTCGATCCGATGCGCCGATTCGAAATGGTCCGGGGATATATCGACCGGATAAGTCCGCAATTCGCCGAACATCTGGTGCCCGTCAATGGCGAGATCAAGGCGGTGGATTGGCAATCGGAATCCGACCATATGGGCGCCTTCAAGCTGATGCTGCCCGGTCAGGATGTCGACAATGCCGGGCTTTATTTTCAGTTCCAGAAAGCCGGAACGGCGCACGACGACGGCATCTACCTGGCGGGGGACGGCATTTCGTGGTCGGGAGGATGGGCCGAAGGCGCTCTGCACACGGGAATCAATGCCGCCTGTGCTGTAATTCGCCGCTTGGGCGGGCGTTTGCGGCCGGGGTCGCCGATGGAGCAATGCCGTATCTTCGACTATCGCTGACTCGGGCGCTGATCTGGGTCAAACGACGGCCTATGGCCAGAGTCGGTTGATTTGCGACTGATTGGCCGGGAGCTATGCCGGAGCCGATCCCGGCCTGCTGCACTTCCGTCCAATCGGGCGTTGTGCGTGTGACACCGACCGTGGCTTCGGCGCCAAAGCCGTCATAGGTGCCGACCCAGATCATGTAGTCGCCCGGACCGACATCCCGCATGACGATTGCCGGGTTCAAGCCATCGAAATCGTCATTGCACAGGATCCTGCCGCCCGGCGTTCGGACCAGCATGGCGGTGTCGGCCTGCGAGGCGGCATAGATGGTCACGTGCCGTTCCCGGCGTGCGACTGTCAGGATGGCGTCCGGGCGGCTGAAATCCATGTAGCCCCGGCAGTCCGCTCGAAAATCTTCTGCGGGTGTGCCGCGAGCGGTCAATCGGAGAGGCAGGCGATCGGCGTCTGTGTGACCGCTGTCAGGACCATTGAGACTCAGCCGTCCGCCCGCTGGCAATGTTTGGGAACCAAGTTCCCCATCCAGCCATCCGCCGGGGTCGGCAAAGGCTGACGAGTATGTCCATTGCGGGTCGCCGCGGCTTGCGAAGAGCTCGTAGGAACCAGTGCGGTCGCGCTCATAGGCGCCGACCTGAATTCGATAGGTTCCCGCAGGGGCGGGCGAAAGAGTCACCGCCGGGTTGAAGCCATGGATGTCGTCATTGCAGTGCCAATCACCGGACGGATCCTGAATCATGAGAACCAGATCGACGACGCTTTCCGCAAAGACACTGAGTGTGTGTTCCTGGTCGGTGACGTTCAACAGGGCATCCGGTGCATCGAAGTTCACGTGACCAGCGCAGTCGGCGGCGACGGCGAATGCGGGTTCCGTTGCCTGTATGGGGCCGGTTGCAAGGTGCTGTCGCACGCCGTGACGCCCGGCATCCAGGGACAACGCGCCCTGTCGCGGCGGGGCGGTATCGTCCATCGAAACCGGATGCAGATCGCGGTCGCGCAGATGGCGGCTGGAGAGAATGACGCGGGTGCTGATCGTTTCACCCCGCTCGACGCCCGCCGGCCAGACACGCAGCCGGCCGATGCCCGCATCGGGGAAATGGTGGGTCAGAAGTCCGTCATCGTCGGGGGTCACGCAGTGATGGACACCGTCCGGTCCCTCGACGATGGCGGCGACAGTGTTCTCGCCCTCGAACTGGATGAAGAGATCGCCGATGACGCTTCCCAGTTCCACACCGAGACCGGCGCCGGCGGTGTTCCCGGGCTCCGTTCCCCAGCCGGGGCACCCCCGGACGACGGAATCGAACGCCGTGGCGCCGGTCGTGGTGACGGCGACCGTCACGGGTTCGCCTGACCACTGCCCGGCAAGGCTGCCAATTTCGATCGATACGGCGGGAGCCGGTATATCCCCGATCTCCCGATCGGCTTTTACCGGACCGCTAATGGAGGCAAGCACTGCCACCGGCATCGCAATGGCCGCGGATCGGGCCATACATTTGCGGGTGCCGGGTAAAGGTTTCATCGTGATGGCGCCCCGACAGATGATTCGACAGGTGAGAGGTGCGGCGGTCGGCTCGAAGCGCAGGTGTATAACCTGCATCGATCCTTTGCCAGCACGACTTCTCTTTCAGACATCGAGTCCCATTCCAACGAAAGTGGAGCCCTGCCGAAAGGGTGCCTGTGCGGACAGTGGCCGGAAACCTCCAGGCCGTTGAAATCGTAGTCTGGCAGCGGGCTAGGACGTTGTGCCGGATTTCTGCTGGCGTATTCCGTCGATGAACTGGCGCGATTCGGCGGAAAGGGTTTCCGTTTCCTGGCTGAGATGGCGAGACGCCTGCTGCACATGGCCCGCAATCTCGCTCGTCTCCTCCACAGCCGACATGACCGCGCGCATTTCTTCCACGGCGCGGGCCGTGGAATCCGCAACGCGTCCCACCGCGTCCGTCATGCGGTCGGTCGTGTCGTTCTGCTGCTCAGCGGATGTCCTGATCGCATCGGTCCCGGCGCTGATTTCTCCGATGACGGCGGTCACACCCTTGATGGCCGCGACGGAGTCGGCGGTCGCGGACTGGATGCCCTGGATCTGGCGGCGGATATCGTCGGTCGCCTCGGCCGTCTGGCTGGCGAGCGATTTGACTTCCTGGGCGACGACCGCGAACCCGCGCCCCGCTTCACCGGCGCGCGCGGCTTCGATCGTGGCGTTCAGCGCAAGCAGGTTGGTCTGTTCCGCAATCTCGGTGATCAGCTTGATGACGTCGCCGATTCGTTGCGCTGCTTCGGACAGGTCTGCAAGCGTCGCATTCGTGTCCTCGGCGCGGTTGACGGCGCGAGAGACCACGGTCGTCGATTCGGTGGCCCGGTCCAGAATGGCCCGCGTGGCGTCGTTCAGGTCGGAAACGCCGCCACGGATGTGATCGGCTTCTTCCGCGGCGGATTCGGTTGCCGACATCACATCTCGCGCGCCCGTCGATGACCGCCCGGCCATGGCGGACATGTTGTCCGCTGCCTGTCCGAGTTCGGTCGCACTGGAAGCCAGGGTTTCGGTCACATGGGTGACGCTCGATTCGAACGTGTCCGCAAGATCGCCAAGGAGCACCGATTGGGCGTCTGCCTCCTGTCGGCGTCGGTCGTTGGCCTCCCGCTCGGTTCGCTCGCGCAGTTTTCGGCGGAAGATGACGAGCCCGCGGCTGATGTCGCCCAATTCATCCGGACGATCGGCGTTGGGGATGGGAGCGTCGAGGTCGCCGTCGGCCAGCGCATCGATGGCCGCCACCGCGGACCTCAGGCCGTTGGTGATATGGCGGCCGATGGTGATCGTCACGATCGCCGAACCGAACACCGCGATGACGATACAGGCGGCCAGAAGCAGCTGCATCTGTGTTGCGCGCTGCTCGGCCATGGCGGTCGTCGCTTCGGATTCGACGGCGAGTTCGGCCAGCAACGCATCGATCTCGCCACGCAGCTCGGTATAGCGTTCGGTGGCACCCGTCACCACGGCCGCTGCAAGCGCCGGGTTGACCAGGGCCATAGTGGCCGCATTCCCGCCAACGGAACGGAAATCGGCAATGAGGGGTTCCATATCGGCCAGCGCCGTCCGGTGCGCCGAACCCGCCACGTCGTTCACCGCGACATGGGCGGCAGGAAGGTCTTCCATCGCCGTCGTGATGGACGCCATCAGGCCATCCAGATCCTCCTGCGGCCTGTCCATACGGTTCCAGACCATGAGCCGCATGATGTCGGCGTGAGCGTCGGAGACGATGGTGACCAGATTCTCCGCGGCCAGGCTGGCGGCATGGGTTTCGTCGACGAGGCGGTTGGTCGTCGCCAGTTGCCCGCGCACGGTGATAAAGGCCAGAGTCGCGAAAGCAAGGAGAACGATCAGAACCGCCAACGGCGCAATCAGTACCTTCTGTGAGACCTTGAGCCTGTTCAGCATCTTGCTTGTCTCGTGTCCGTGGCGGGTTTGACGGTGATGAACAAGGGTGGCGGCTGGTTCAACGGCCACGCTGCTCGTCAATCACCGGCTGCGGCAGACCGTGGTATATCACTACTATAAATAGAAATTTGCTCCAAGATATATTTTTTCCTGGATTACTTACACTCCGAACTAATGCCTCTCGGCCAGGGCGCTATGGCCGCCCAAGGCAGGAACCCCGAGTTCGTTGTCGACCGCCATGGCAGCACGAATGGTGTAGTGAGCCTGATAACCCATCAATCAACAATACAAGTTATGAATGATTTTTCCGTACACCGGAGTTCTTATGTTCACCGCGTCGCACCCAGCTACTGTATCCATCGAAAGGACCTTCAATTCAGCCGACCTGAGGCCGCTCCGCAAACCGGAGACATTGAGGCTGCGAAAGCCGGTCATACACCGTGCTGCGGACCGTGCGCCCGCATTCGGTTGACATCGACGCTGCCACCCTTATGCTATGGCCCATAGCCAAGGCCCTGGCGGGAGAGTTCGACCTGCCCGATTGCCGGTCGACGCCGAAGGAGCAACCGCCCCGGAAACTCTCAGGCCAACGGACCGCCAGGGACATGTATGGCACTCTGGAAAGCGGATGCGCCGGGAAGTCGGTTCATCCCACCGAAGGAGTAAGCGGCGGACGCTTTTTGCGGCTCGCGTGAATCTCTCAGGTCTCGGACAGAGTGGGGCGTTAGGATGGAACCGCAGTGGCGGCACCGTCGATAACTGGCCCTGTCCGAGGACGAGACGATGACCGACCCGACCACCACCGACAATACCGACGCCCTTAAAGCGACCCCGCTGAATGCCTTGCACCGTGCGCACGGCGCCCGGATGGTTCCCTTCGCCGGCTATGAGATGCCGGTGCAGTTCCCCGCCGGCATCATGAAGGAGCACGCCCAGACCCGCAACGCGGCCGGGCTGTTCGATGTGTCGCATATGGGTCAGGCGATCCTGCGCGGCCCGGATCCGGAGGCGGCGATCGAGACGCTGGTGCCCGGGAACATCGCCGGGCTGAAGACCGATCGAATGCGCTATACCCAGCTGACCAACGTCAAGGGCGGCATTCTGGACGATCTGATGGTGACCCGCCGGGCCGACCATCTGTTCCTGGTCGTCAATGCCGCGTGCAAGGACGACGACATCGCGCATATCCGCAGCGGGTTGCCGGCGGGGCACGAGGTCGAGGTGCTCGACCGCGGCCTGCTGGCGCTGCAGGGGCCGCAGGCGGCGGCGGTGCTGTCGCGCCTGATCGGCAGCGCCGAGGGTGACGCCGTGGCGCAAATGCCGTTCATGTCGTGCCGGGATTCGGCCTTTGACGGTGTCGAGGTGCTGATCAGCCGGTGTGGCTATACCGGCGAGGACGGGTACGAGCTGTCGGTGCCGTCGGACAAGGCAGCCGGCATTGCCGAACGCCTGCTCGACCAGCCGGAAGTCGAGCCGATCGGCCTCGGCGCCCGCGACAGCCTTCGGCTCGAGGCCGGGCTGTGCCTGTACGGTCACGACATCGATACCACGACGACACCGATCGAAGCCGATCTCGCGTGGTCGATCGGCAAGCGGCGGCGCGAAGAGGGGGGATTCCCTGGCGCGAGTGTCATTCAGCAGCAATTGCGCGACGGCGCCCCCCGGCGGCGCGTCGGCATCAGGCCCGAAGGTCGCGCCCCGGCCCGGGAAGGCGCTGTCATCGTCGACGAGAACGGAGCGGAGATCGGCCGCGTGACCTCTGGCGGATTCGGGCCGACGGTTCAGGCGCCGGTGGCGATGGGCTATGTCGCGGCCGGCCATGACGCCCCCGGCACCAGGATCGGGCTGGTCGTGCGCGGCAAGACCGTGCCAGCGACCATCGCGGCGCTGCCCTTCGTACCCCAGAATTACTTCCGCAGTGCTGCGGGATCCAAAACATGAAAACTCTCTCCAGCCAAATGGAGAGGCCCAATAACGACCAGGAGAGGGTTGAGCCATGAGCAAGACATATTTCACTGAAGACCATGAATGGGTCAGCGTCGACGGCGACATCGGCACGGTGGGCATCACGGACTTTGCCCAGCAGCAATTGGGCGACGTCGTATTCGTTGAACTGCCCGAAGTCGGCAAGTCCCTGGACAAGGGCGCCGAGGTGGCCGTGGTCGAGAGCGTGAAAGCCGCCAGCGAGATCTATATGCCGGTTGCCGGCGAAGTGACCGAAGCCAACGACGCGCTTGCCGACGATCCGTCGACAGTGAACTCCGACCCGACCGGGGCCGGCTGGTTCATGAAGATAAAGATCGCCGATACCGGCGCGCTCGACGGACTGATGGACGAGAAAGCCTATGAAGCCTTTGTGGAGGGGCTTGATTGATGCGTTATCTGCCGCTCACCGACCAGGACCGGTCATCGATGCTCGATAGCATCGGCGCCGGCACCGTGGACGACCTGTTTCGCGACGTGCCCGCCGACCTGTTGCTCAAGGATCGCATCGACGGCCTGCCGACCCACAAGGGCGAGCTGGAAGTCGAGCGCCTGTTTGCCGACTATGCCGGGCGGAACACACCGGCCGGCGATGCGGCGTTCTTTCTGGGCGCCGGGGCCTATCGCCACCATGTGCCGGCGACGGTCGACTATATCATCCAGCGCGGCGAGTTCCTGACCTCGTACACGCCGTATCAGCCCGAGGTCAGCCAGGGCACCCTGCAGTATCTGTTCGAATTCCAGACGCAGGTTGCCTTGCTGACCGGTATGGATGTGGCCAACGCCTCGATGTATGACGGCGCGACGGCCTGCGCCGAAGCCGTGCTGATGGCCAATCGCCTGACCCGGCGCAGCCGTGCGGTGATGAGCGGCGGCCTGCATCCGCATTACGCCGAGACGACCCGCACTCTGGCCCGGTTCATCGGCTTCGATCTGGTCGAATGCCCGCCGGATCCGGAGAACGTCGAGGATCTGGCCGACCGCATCGACGACAAGACGTCATGCGTCGTTGTTCAGACACCGGACCTGTTCGGCCATCCGAGCGACCTGACGGCGCTGGCCGAGGCCTGCCACGCCAAGGGCGCGCTGCTGATCGTCGCGGTGACCGAGGTCATGTCGCTGGGCCTGCTGACGCCGCCGGGTGATATGGGCGCCGATATCGTCGTCGCCGAGGGCCAGTCGATCGGCAATTCGCTGAACTTCGGCGGGCCGCATGTCGGCCTGTTCGCGACACGCCAGAAATTCGTGCGTCAGATGCCGGGCCGGCTCTGCGGTCAGGCGACCGACGCAGAGGGTAATCGCGGTTTCGTGCTGACCCTGTCGACCCGCGAGCAGCATATCCGCCGCGAAAAGGCGACGTCGAACATCTGCACCAACAGCGGCCTGTGCGCGCTGGCGTTCACCGTTCATCTCAGCCTGCTGGGCGAGGCCGGACTGCTGAAGCTGGCCGAGCTCAACCATGCCCGCACGATCCAGCTGGTCGACCGGCTGGCCGAACTGAAGGGCGTCAAGGTGCTGAACCGGGGCTTCTTCAACGAGGTCACCGTCAGGCTGCCGAAACCGGCCGCCGGCATTGTCGACAGCCTCGCCAAGCGCCGCGTCCTGGCCGGCGTTCCCGTCAGCCGGTTCTATCCGGACCGCGCCGAGTTGTCCGGCGACCTGCTGGTTACCGTGACCGAGATGACGACGGACGCCGATATGGACGCGCTGATCGACGGCCTCAAGGAGGAACTGCAATGACCGGCATGAACAAGCAGGGCCGGCCGACGGCTCCCGTCGACGGGCCGGAAGGCGACCGCTTCGGCGGCATTGCCGGCACCTATACCGGCAACCGGGCGCTGATGCTGCAGGAATCGCTGATCTTCGAACAGGACAGCCCTGGATCGACTGGCGTCGACCTGCCCGACCTGCCAGACGTCGGCAAACCGCGACTGGGCGGCGTTGCGCAACGGAAATCGGTCGGCCTGCCGGGCCTGACCGAGCCCGAGGTCGTGCGTCACTTCACCCGTCTGAGCCAGAAGAACATCGGCATCGACAGCACGATGTACAATCTCGGCTCGTGCACGATGAAGCATAACCCGCGCCTGAACGAAAAGGTCGCGCGGCTGCCGGGGCTTGCCGACATCCACCCCATGCAGCCGATCGAGACCGTGCAGGGCGCGCTGGCCCTGATCGACGATCTGGCCGAATGGCTCAAGGCGCTGACCAACATGCCGGCCGTGGCGATGACGCCGGGCGCCGGCGCGCATGGCGAATTGTGCGGCATGATGGCCATCCGCTCGGCGATCGAGCATCGCGGCGAAAGCCGGACGCGGGTTCTGGTGCCGGAAAGTGCCCATGGCACCAATCCGGCGACCGCCGCGTCGCTCGGCTACAAGGTCGACACGATCCCGGTCGACAAGACCGGCCGGGTCGATCTGAAGGCGCTGACCAAAATGCTGGACAGCGACGTTGCCGCGATCATGCTGACCAATCCGAACACCTGCGGATTGTTCGAGCGCGACATCGCCCGCATCGCCGAGGCGGTGCACGAGGTCGGGGCGTTCTTCTATTGCGACGGGGCGAATTTCAACGCCATCGTCGGCAAGGTCCGGCCGGGCGATCTGGGCATCGACGCGATGCACATCAACCTGCACAAGACCTTCTCCACGCCTCATGGCGGCGGCGGTCCGGGTTCCGGTCCGGTGGTGCTGTCCGAGGCGCTGGCCCCGTTCGCGCCGTACCCGGTCGTGACCCGCAAGGGCGATGTCTATGATCTGGTGGAATCGGCCGAGGGCGAGACGAAGAACAGCTTTGGCCGGCTCAAGGGCTTCCACGGCCAGATGGGCATGTTCGTCCGGGCGCTGTCCTATATGCTCAGCCATGGCATCGACGGCCTGCGCCAGGCATCGGAAGATGCGGTGCTCAGCGCCAACTACATCATGAAAGGGCTGTCGCGCACCATGACGCCGTCGTTCGCCGGGCCGTGCATGCACGAGGCCCTGTTCGACGACCGCTTCCTGAAGGGCACCGGCATCACCACGCTGGATTTCGCCAAGGCGATGCTGGACGAGGGATTCCACCCGATGACGGTGTATTTCCCGCTGGTCGTCCACGGCGCCATGCTGATCGAGCCGACGGAGAGCGAAAGCAAGGAGACGCTGGACCAGTTCGTCGACACGCTCAACTATCTGGCCGAGCGGGCGAAGGCCGGCGACAAGGCGTATTTCGCCGGGGCGCCGTATTACGCCCCGCTGCGCAGGCTGGACGAAACGGCCGCGGCCCGCAAGCCGATCCTGCGCTGGACAGAGGACGAGGCGCTGCGCAACGCCGCCGAATAGGCCGCACCAACCAGCGACAGACCTACCGGACTGCAAGGGCGCGAGGAGCGGGGGAACTTCCCTCTTTTCCTTGCGCCCTTTCTTCGTCAGACTCAGGGAATTCCGAGACGGAGCGGACGAGAGATGGCCCTGAGCGACGACGAACTGAAAGCACTGCGCCAATCCCTGGTCGAACGGCTGAAGACGCTCAAGACGGCCAGCACCGACACGGCTGCCAACCGCAAGCCGGTCGAACTCGATCAGACGACCGTCGGCCGGCTGTCGCGTATGGACGCCATGCAGCAGCAGGCCATGGCACTGGCGTCAGAGAATGCGCGCAACGTGGATGTGCAGCGCGTCCAGGCCGCCATCGCCCGGATCGACAAGGGCGACTATGGCTATTGCACGGTCTGCGACGAAGAGATCGCCCCCAAACGCCTCGCCGTCGATCCCACCATCCCCACCTGCATCAAATGCGCCTCGGGCGGCGAGTGAGCGGCCGTTTCGGGGGCGGGTCGGTCGGGAGCAGCTGCAGTGGGGTGCTGCACATCTGATCGGCGGTCCGACGTGGCCCGGCCCGTAACATAGGATATTATGAATTCTTTCTGAAGCCGGTATTTAAGTTGGGTCAAGGTCTGGTATCGAAGAAATTGGGCGTGATCTGGTAAGGAAACGCTGGTTCGGCCTGATTGAAAGAGGTCGTAACCCCGGGCCTCCGAGTCGCAAGCGCTATCGGACATGTCCTCATCCGGGCGAGAATCCCACGATTCGCGCGACCGGACTCGCAGCCCTCTGGGAATTGCCTGGATAGGAAGCCTTTTTATATATATTATATTATAGCTACTTTCAGTCACAAAATAATCACAATGCAATATAAAGAATTAGGGATATACTTTCAGGATGCGAACTTGCGCGTACAGCAAAAACCGATCCTGAAAAGGAGGTTGGCTCGTTTATAATAACAGAAATTTAGAAACATAATTTCTAATTCAATTTATTATACAGTAAATAAATTTAAAATATTATATATTTTATTATGAATTTTGTATTTCTTTGCAATCGTTGTCATTAAATCTATACTTGGATTCTGTATCTACAAAATCCGTGAACATAAACATACAATAATTAGCTTTTTATCTTGTAGGCCAGCACAGTTCCAGCACAGTTATAGGTGTCACATGCCGGGCATTCCTACATTATTCAATGTACTCGACGATACAATCGAGCGGCTGACAATGTCACCGGATGCCGATCTTCAGGATGTCGGCAAGGTGATGAAAAACCAATCGGTTTATGCACATCTTGGCGTCATCGGTCCGACATTGGCGGACTTCATTCCCGGCGAGCCGCCACCACCCGGCGAGTTGGGCGGCAACCCCTATCTAGTCATCTGGCGTCAGATCATCGGCATTGTCGGCGACAATATGGTGGCAGAGAAGGGACTATTGTCCCTGCTGTCGCGCATGCGGGAAATCATCGATCGGCTGGACGAAATTGCGGAAGCCGAAGACCTGGATGCTCTGCAAACGCTGTCCGATGATGGCGGCCTGGAGGATATCGAGGATGTCGCCAACGGCCTGCAGATCATTGTCGACCAGATTCCCGGCATTGCCGTCCCGGTTGCAGTAAGCATCGGGTCGGCCATGAAACCGGTCATCAGCGTCAGCGTCGGCGACGCCGTACCACCCCATGAACTGTGGAAGGCCCGGGCACAGCTTCACTGGAAAAATACGGGCAAGTTCGTTTCCGCCCTGGTTTCGCGGGCCGAGGCGGCCAATGACGACCGTTTCCGCGCCTATGCCTATGGATACGCGGCCAGCTACGCAGCCAAGACCGGTGCCAGCCCGTTTGCCAACTCCATCGTCGGCGGCCCTTACCGGACTCAGTGGTGGCGTCACCGCTGGATAAACAACTTCATTGCAGCCTGGACTCATGGCTACCAGGGGGCCGGTGCCAGCGTTTCCGGCGACACCATGACACCCCCTTATGCGGATTGGCCCGATCTTTGTGACGCTCGCCTCCACGAAAAGATCGAACTGCCCGGTATCGACCTTCAGGATGTCATGGGCAGATTATGGTCCGGTGACGCGCAGAGCGACATCCTGCCCAGCGACTTCACGGAATTCTGGATCGCCGCCTACCAGGATGCCCATGGCCCGGTAACTGCGACGAGCGCCGTCCGTGAAGAACGACTGAACGCCGCCTATTTGATGACTTGGCTCGTTCTCTGGTTCCAGACCAGCGGCGACGTCATCGGATGCGTCCATCGGTTCGAGACCCTGGCACCGCCCGCGGATTGTGGGGGCGCACCACCCTGGGTCGATCCGACGGAGTCTGGATCCTCCGGCGGCCCCTTGCCTCCGCCAACACCCAATCCCGAGGACTTTGTCGAAGTCGATACCGCCCAGAAGGTCTGCGGCTTCATCCTGGCGATCATCGGTGGACTGATATTCCTGGCTGGCGGGCTCGTTGCGGGCGGCGGCGCGATCGCCGGTGGCGTTGCCCTGATTCTGGGCAGCGTCGATGTCGATTGGGGCAAGCTGCGCTGTATGATCTATTGGTACCGCCAATACCTGGCCAACGGGCTGCGCGGATTGGACCAACTTCTGGTTTATGCGGGTTTCATCTATCCGCACACCCAATTCCTGGGCAATGACGAAGCGACTGCCGACCTCTTGGGCACCCGCTATGACAGCGGGCCGAACCTGGTCAAGTCGCGGCGGCCGGAAGTCTTTCCCGCAACGGTATGGGATGGCACGCCCGCAAGCTGGCACCTGGCACCGACAACTTTCGAAGCCCCCCATACGATTGGCTACTATACCACCGCCTACCCCGATTTCTTTCTGAACAACGACGCGACCAATCCCCTGACCAACGGCCGCGTTCGCGACGGCGGGTCCTGGCCCGTGGCTACGCAGGCCGTCGTTGGCGCCATGGCGCTGCCGGTACAGTTCGGCAATGCCGTCGCCAACGCCGTTGACGTTCTTCAGCACCGCCACGGCGCCTTGCCGGACTGGAACCTCGATGGCGATCGCGGCACCGCGTACATGACCTGGCAGTTCAAGAACAGCCTTTACACCGATCCGGTAGACATAGAACCGGAACCCTGACTCGGGGACTCCAAACGATGGTCGGAAATCGACACGGCACGCGCGCGCATCAGGATAAGACGGACCGCAGTGAAGGCCGGAAGCATCGAGACAAGGACCGCCGTCCTCCCCAGGATGACCGACGTCCGGATGATCGGCCCGATCCGAACTCGCCCTGGAGCGAAGAGCGTATCCTTGAACTCTATCGCCGCCTGCAACGGATCGCGCGGGAGAAGAACCGTTCGACCTACACCCCGTGGCTTCTCATCCGCTACGCTCTTACCGACGTGGGTGCTCGCCCCATACCCAACGGAGAGATTCACTGGAAGTCACCCGACATTCGGGTCGAATCCAGCGATCCGGATGGTAATGCCGTCGCCGGTGAAGCCAATTTTGTCCATTGCCGAGTTTTTAACCTGGGATTGGCCGCTGCCCTGCCGGTCCAGGTCGACTTCTACTGGGCCGATCCCTCGCTCGGCCTGGACGCCCACCACATGAAGCCGATCGGTACGGAATGGGTCACGATTCCCTCATGGCAATCACGGGAGGTGAGATGCCAGACGCCCTGGGTACCCGAATTCGTCAATAACGGACATGAATGCCTCAAGGTCAATTGCAGCAACTGGATTCTCGATCCAATCCAGAACCCGTTCAAACCGCGCCTCGACCGCCGTGCCGGCCAGCGAAACATTACCGTCCTGTCGGCGCCGGCCGGAAAGGCGGCGAAGATGCTGTTGTTCGCAAACAATCTGTTTCCAATAGAAACAGCCGTTGCCGTCACCGCACGCATGCGTGTCCTGCGTCCCACGCGGGTCGGCCTTGCTCTTCCCCGCAAGACTTTGCTGAACCAATTGGCATCCACCACTCACAGCGGCGCGAACGACGGCTGGGAGATCGAACAGCGCTTCGCCGCCGGCGCCCTTCCGGCCCGAACCCGGGAAGCCTTGGCCGCGCTGGGGCGACACGCCCACACGCAGTTTCGTCAGAAAGACCCGATTGCGACACCGGTTCGGGGAACACCGGCCCTGGCCGCAGGTCTGACGGACCACACACGCATTCTGGTGCCGCAGCACACCGGCAAGGCAATGTGCGATGCGTTCGGTGCCGACGACAAGCTGTCCTCCGACGGTGCCTGTACCCAGGGCGGGTCGGACATCCCCATACTGCGCTTTACTGCTCAACCATTCGAGCAACGCCAATTGGAGGTGGAAGTAACGGCACCCGGTGAGGCCGCAAGTGGCGATGTGGTGGTCGCGGACATTCTGCTGCGCACCGACCGGCACATTATCGGAGGTTACACCTTGGTTGTTAGCGTCACCTGACCACCCATCACCCGGCCCACACTTGACCCGGCCCACACTTGACCCGGCCCACACTTGACCCGAAGGAGCGCCCGGCATGGCAAAGAATCCGAATTCCGGCAAAGACGATCTCGAAACCCTGACACTGATCGTCCACGAGGTGGACGAGGCGCGCGAGACCCTGGAACTGGTCAGCCAACTGGCCCCTCGGCTACCGATCAAGAGCATGAGGGAGCTTGCGGGCAATGGTCCCATCCGCTTTCGGGGCGAGGATTACGACCTGGGGCATTTCACGTCTCTGGTTCCCGATTTTCTTTTTCCCATCGACAGCCTCGGCAATCTGGTCCAACTCGCGGCCCTCGCGGCGAGGATGGCGCCGCCCCAGGTAGAGTTTGACCATGATGACCCGGAGACGGCCCGGCGACTGATGCTGAAGGTTCTCGCAGCACGATCTGGCGCGATCGGCGGTATGCGCGTGCCCAATATGGCTTCGGGCCTTGGCATGGGGCCGGGAGCCCCACGACACCGTACCGAACAATCAAGCAATGGGGAAGGGTGAGCGATGGCCTATGTCGAAGGTCGCGTGCAACGCTGCGACAATCACAACGGGATCGGATACGCGACGCTGTCCGATAATCTCGGCAATATAGCTTCGGCGGATGTTTACGGCTTCTGGTATACCTCCTATGCCTATCCCGGCTACGCCTTGACCGCGTCGGCGGGCGGGCTCCATCCGAAAACCCACTCATTCACCTCCTCGGATGTCAGTTCGGGCTGGGTGACGATCTGCCTGGACCCAAAGCCGCCAACGACGACTTGTTGCTTTGACGGTGAAACGGTCGTCACGATGGCCGATGGCAGTGAGAAGCCGATCGCTGCAATCGCTGTGGGTGATCGGGTCCTGGGCTGGTCGGGCGCAGCCAATCGCGTTCTGGATGTGGAAACACCGCTGCTCGGCAACCGTGGTCTTTTTGCCATCAACGACGGCCGGGCGTTTTTTACCGCCGAACACCCATTCTGGACGCAGTCCGGCTGGAAAGCCCTCGACCCGACGGCGGGTAAGGCCGAGGGGATGACGCTGGAGGCAACGCCGATGGTAATCGGGGACCGGCTGTCGCGCATGCCAGGGCAATGGAGACAGCCGGTGACTACCGGCAGCGCCGCCGCAACCATGGAAATTCCGCTTGTCGACGAAACGGTCATGCGCATCGCCGCCGCCGGGGCACCGTACGAGATGCCCGTATACAACCTGATCCTGGATGGCGATAATACCTATTTCGCCAATGGTTATCTGGTTCACAACAAGGGCCTATGGTAACCGCAATGGCCAGAATCCGGTGGGGAGATCGGCGATGACGATCGATCCGGACCGGCTCGTGGCGACACTGCATCGCGATCTCATGGCGCGGCAGTGGGCAGCATTGGCGCCGGCTTTCGATAGCGCTCTCGCCGGACATGCCGACCGGATGGCCGCATCCCTGGTCGACGGCGTGCACATGCTCCAGACGTATGCCGACGCTGAAGGATTCGACGGCGAGACCTTTCAGGCACTGGTCGAAGGTGATGCGCGGCTGGAATTCATGTTTTCCCTGCCGCGCAGCGCCGGCCTGGGCGGCCGCATTGCCGAAGCCCTCGCTACCGGCCTGCACGGTGCCACCAACATGCAAACCCGGCAGCTCGGGCAATGGATTTACGTTTTTATCCGCCTGCTCGACGGGTTGATCGACAATGCACCGGACCTGCTGACGGAATCCGACCGGTCCGACCTTCAACGTGAAATCCCTTCAGCGTTGACACGGGACGGCCCTCAGCCCTTGCGCTGGGCCGACACGACCCACCGCCATCCCGCTACCGCGCTCTTGTGGCGAACGGCCCTGTTCTGGACCGAGGCCGTCCGGGAAAGCGCCGCGTGGCGGCGGGATCCAACTATCCGCAACGCCGTCGCCCAAGCGGCTCGCGAGGCTCTCGCGGCGGAGTTCCGCACGCCCTGTCTGCGGTTTTCCCGGACCGGGTCGGACCTGTCCGCCATTGGCAGGGATCTCGATTCCAAGACCCGAACGACTACCTGGTGCATGGCCTTGATGCCGGTCTGCGTCGATGGATCTCCTGCCGAATGCGACCTTGACCAGTATCGGAATTCCATGGACGCTCTGGGCGACTATCTTGAGTGGATCGACGACATTCAGGATCTCGTCGAAGACGCGAATGCCGATTCATGGAACGTCCCCTTGATCGAGTTCGCCGCCCGAAACCGGTTTGCTGCCCATTCGACATATGGGGATACGCCGTCGCGGCTGGGGCGTGCCCTGAGCGACGCGCCCACGACCGAAGCGTTGATCGCCATCGGCGTCGGGCGACTTTCCCGTGCCGTATCGGCGCTGGAAGCGGCAGGACTGGATTGCCCGCCGCTGCGTTGCCTGTTGGGGGATCTGACGGCAACGTCACTGGACGGACCGAAATGAGTCGACCGCGCGTCGCCATCATCGGCGCGGGCCCGGCCGGCTGCGCGGCAGCGACGGTTCTGGCCCGACGGGACATCGCGGCGGTCATGTTCGAGCGTGGCCGACCCGGCAAGGACAAGGCCTGCGGGGATGCGTTCATGGGCGAAGCCGTCAGCGCGCTCACTGCCCTTGGAATGATGCCGCGCGACCTTGAACGACTTGGGGCCGCGGTTTCGGCGGTATCGCTGTTTGCCCATGGGGCCCAATTGTGGACCTGGCGCCTGGGCAAGGATACCGGTTTTGTCATGCCCCGTAAGGCGTTCGATCAGGCCTTGCGCGACAGGACCGCTTCGACCACCGACTTGCGTTACGAAACAAGGGTCCGCAATATCGTAGCGACGGGCCGTAACCAGTGGACTATTGACGCGCAGGGACCCGGCGGCCGCGAAGACATCAATGTCGACGGTGTCATCATTGCAGCGGGATCGGCCGACGGCCTGGCGCGCCGATTGGGTGTCGACGGCCGCCCGACCCGCTTCTGGTCCGTAACCGGGTACCGACACGGCCACCAGCCGCAAATCCTGGCGTTCGACTTTCTGCTCGGCCTTCGGCCCGGCTATGGCTGGTGTTTTCCGGTTGGTGAGAACCAGGTCAACATCGGCATCTGCGCTTTCTCTCCCACCAAGGGGCACGCCCTGCGCGCGGCGTTCGATACCTATGTCCAGTCCCGAGAATCGAGCGGCATTGCCGGTTGCCCATCGCTGCGCGGCGGCGTCGGCAACGGGTGGAGCGGTCAGGGCCGCCTGTGGCATCTCGGCGGCGGGGTCATATCCTGCGGCGATGCCGCCGGACTGATCGATCCCCTCACCGGCGAAGGGCTGGGGCCGGCACTTCAATCCGGCCTGCGGGCCGGCACGGCGATGGCCGAATACTGCCTGTACCGACATGACGGCCCCCTTGAGGCCTATAGTGCTTGGGTGCGTGAGCATTATGGCGATCGCCATGCTGGCACATCTCTGCGCCGCAACTGGGCGGAACTCTGCGGTTTCAAGCCGCTCATGCCAGATCAGATGCGTGGTAGCGCAGAGGGTCGTCGATAACGGTGGCGATGAAGAAGTAGCTCTGATCGTAGCCGGGTTGGCGGCGCACGGTCAGCCGGTGGTCATGCTCGTCGGACACGGCTTCCAGCCTTTTGAGCGCAATTGCGTTTCAAGAGAGTGATGCTTCGCCCCTGAAGTGTATCCTTGCCTGCCTATATGAATTTGCATATGCTTCGCCGTGGCGAGGTGACGCAAAGGTCGGGGCAGGCATGGAACGGTCGTATTCCGCTGAGATTGAGTTGCTGAAACGCGGCGACGGCGAGGTCTTCGAGGGCGAGGGCATTCTTGCCATCACCAAGGCGCTGTTGCAGTCCGGCGTCGGCTATGTCAGCGGCTATCAGGGCGCGCCGGTCTCTCATCTGATGGACGTGCTGTCGACGGCCAAGCCGTTTCTGGACGAACTGGGCGTCCATTACGAGCCGGCGGCCAACGAGGCCGGCAGTGCGGCAATGCTGGCGGCATCGATCAACTATCCGATACGCGGCGCGGCGATCTGGAAGTCGGTCGTGGGCACCAATGTCGCCTCGGACGCGTTGTCCAATCTGGCATCGGCCGGCGTGGTCGGCGGCGCGCTGATCATCGTCGGCGAGGATTATGGCGAGGGCGCCAGCATCATCCAGGAGCGCACCCACGCCTTTGCCATGAAGTCGTCCATGTGGCTGATGGACCCGCGCCCCGATCACACGCGTTTCGTCGATCTGATCGAAAAGTCCTTCGAGTTCTCCGAGGCCACCAGCACGCCGGTGATCATGGAGTTCCGCATCCGCGCATGTCACATGCATGGCCGGTTCGAAACCCGCGACAACAAGAGCCCGCGCTATTCGGCCAAGGCGCCGCTGGAAAACCCAGACTTCGACTACAACCGGATCTGCCTGCCGCCGTCGACCTATGTGCAGGAGCAGGACAAGGTCACCCGCCGTTTTCCCGAGGCGCTGAAATTCATCCGCGACAACGCCCTGAACGATCATTTCGACGGGCGTTATGACGATGTCGGCATTATCTGTCAGGGCGGATTGCACAACACGGTCATGCGCGCGCTGGCCCAGCTTGGCCTGGCCGACGGGTTCGGCGGTACCGACATTCCGATACTGGCGCTGAACGTGACCTATCCGCTGCTGCCCGACGAGATCTCGGGCTTCTGCGCCGGCAAGCGGTCGGTGCTGGTGGTGGAGGAGGGCTTTCCGGCCTATATCGAGGACGCCGTCAACACGATCCTGCGCAAGGCCGACCTGAACACCACCGTGATCGGCAAGGGCGTGCTGCCCGAAGCTGGCGAATATGTCGCCGATGTCATGCTCAAGGGCCTCGGCGCCTATCTGGAAGGCGCGGTGCCCCGGGGTGTCGATCTGGAGACGGTCGGGCGCATCGTCCATCGGGTGACGTCGAACGCCGATCGGGCGCGGTCGCTGATCGGCGGCGCGGTACCGTCGCGGCCGCCGACCTTCTGCACCGGCTGCCCGGAACGACCGGTGTTCACGGCCATGGAACTGACCCAGCGCCAGATCGGCAAGTTCCACGTTTCCGCCGACATCGGCTGCCATTCCTTCAGCACCCTGCCGCCGTTCAATATCGGCAACTCGATCCTGGGCTATGGCCTGGGGCTGGCGAGCGCCAACGGCGTGCGCCCGGCGCTGGGCAAGCGGGTGGTCAGTGTCATGGGCGATGGCGGATTCTGGCACAACGGCCTGACCAGCGGCGTGTCCGGGGCGGTCCAGAACGGCACCGACGGCGTGCTGGTCGTGCTGAACAACGGCTATTCGTCGGCCACCGGCCAGCAAACCATCCCGTCGTCGAAGGTCGGGCCCGATCGCAAGGCGCTGATGACGATCGAGGATGCGGTCAAGAGTTTCGGCGTGTCCTGGGTGCGCACGATCAACAGCTACAAGGTCGGCGACATGGTGTCGGCCCTGAAAGAGGCGGTGACGTCGAAGGCCGGCGGGCTGAAGGTCATCGTCGCCGACGGCGAATGCCAGCTTGCCCGCCAGCGTCGGGTCAAGGTGGCGGACGGTGCGGCGCTGAAACGCGGCGAACGGGTTGTGCGCACACGTTTCGGCGTCGACGAGACGGTGTGCACCGGCGACCATGCCTGCATCCGGCTGTCGGGCTGTCCGTCGCTGACGGTCAAGGAATCCGCCGACCCGCTGCGCACCGACCCTGTCGCCCATGTGAACAACGACTGCGTCGGCTGCGGCCTGTGCGGCGAGGTCGCCGACGCCGCCGCGCTCTGCCCCTCGTTCTATCGCGCCGACATCATCCGCAATCCCGGCCGATGGGACCGCTTCATGGCGCGGCTGCGCAACCGCGTGATCGGGTCCCTTCAGGGGTTTACCGCCCGCCGGGCGGAGGTCTGATCCCGTGAGTCCCGATCAGATCAGCATTCCCGACGACACCCGCGAGCCCGACGCTGCCGATCCGGCGGCCGGGGTGAAGTCGCGCTCTGTCGTGATCGCGGCCCTGGGCGGCGAGGGCGGCGGCGTGTTGACGGACTGGATCGTCCGCGCCGCGATGGAGAGCGGCTTTCCGGTTCAGAGCACGTCCATTCCCGGCGTGGCCCAGCGCACCGGCGCGACGACCTACTATGTCGAGTTTCTGCCGGTGCCCTATGCGGAACTGGGCGGGCGGCGCCCGTTGTTCGGCCTCTATCCCGTTCCGGGCGAGGTCGATGTCGTCGTCGCCTCTGAAATTCTGGAGGCCGGGCGGGCGATGGAGCGCGGCTTTGCCAGCCCCGACCGGACGACGCTGATCGCCTCGACCCATCGAGTTTACGCCATCAGCGAGAAATCGGCCATGGCCGACGGGCGGTTCGATCACCGGCCGCTGGAAAAGGCGATCGATGCGGTGGCAAAGCGGTCATATCTGATGGATATCCGCCGCATCGCCGAACAGGCCGGCGGCGCGCCCAATGCCGTGATGCTGGGCATCCTGTCGGGCTCCGGCGCGTTGCCGATCGCACGCGAGGTGTACGAGGCGTCGATCAGGGCCACCGGCAAGATGGTCGACAGCAATCTGGCGGCGTTCCGGGCGGGTTTCGATCTGGCGGCGGGCGGCGGCGCCGAGACCTTGGGTGCGGCGCCGATCGACAATGCCGAAAGCGAGTCCGGCCGCGCGGCGCCGACGACGCTGGGCGGCCTCAGAAAGCGGGTGTGGGCCGAGTTCCCGGCGGATATCGCCCGTCTGGTCGAAACCGGCCTGGAGCGTGTGGTCGATTTTCAGGATATCGCCTATGGCCGCCGCTATCTCGACCGGCTGGCGCCGGTGCTGGCCGCCGAGCGCGCGCATGGGGGCGCCGACGGATTTCCGGCAACGCGGGAAACGGCGCGGTTTCTGGCCCTGTGGATGAGCTATGAGGACATCGTCAAGGTCGCCGATCTCAAGACGCGGGCGGAACGGTTCGACCGCGTGCGCGGCGAGGTCCGGGCGGCGGAGAACGAGCCGGTTCAACTGACGGAGTTCTTCAAGCCCGGTGTCGAGGAAGTCGCCGCCCTTTTGACGCCCGGTCTCGGCCGCCGCCTGATGGCGCTGGCCGACCGGCGCGGCTGGATCGGCACCAAACACGTCCGCATGCGCATCCGCACGCACACCGTTTTCGGTTTCCTGCGGCTGTGGCTGCTGGCGCGGTTGCGGGTCTGGCGGCCGCGAACCTTCCGGTTTGCCGAGGAACAGGCCCTGATCGAGCGATGGCTGTCGGCGGTGATCGCCGGTACCGAGCGGTCGCCGGCGCTGGGTACCGAAATCGCGCGCTGTGCCAAGCTGATAAAGGGATATTCCGATACGCACCGGCGCGGCTGGTCGGCCTTCCATCTGTTGATGGACCGGGCGATCGATCCCCTGTTGGCCGACGATACGCCGCCGGTTGACGCCGTGGCGCGCATCGGTGAACTGCGAGAGGCGGCGCTGGCCGATCCGAGCGGGATAAGGTTGCGGGACATGATCGACGGCGGCACGCTGGCGTAAACGCCGGCGACGGATGGACAGCCGGTCCCGCCGGCTGTCTGATGGCAAGAAGAATGCGACAAACAAGCGACAGGAGGCACCCACGATGAAGACCACACTCAGCAGGATTTCGACGGTGGCGCTGGCAAGCGGCATCGGGGTCATGGCCGGTCTGGCGGCGCTGCCGGCCGCCGCCGAAGAGGCGACGCTGCGCGCGGCCAGTTCCTTTGCGCTGGGAACGACGTTCACCCGCGAGTTCGAACGGTTCGTCGACCATGTCAACGAGGAGGGTGAGGGGCTCGTTCAGATCGATCTGATCGGCGGTCCCGAAGCGATTCCGCCGTTCGAAATGGGCAGCGCCGTGTCGCAGGGCATCATCGACCTGGCAAATGCCAGCGGGGCTTTTTACACCAATGTTCTACCCCTGGGCGATGCGCTGAAGCTGGCCGAAATCAGCTCCGCCGAGATGCGCGAGAACGGCGCCATGGACTTTATCGACGAGCTACACCGCGAGCAGATGAACGTCCATTATCTGGCCCGGACCGGCATCGGGATTCCATTCCACATCTATACCACTCAGCCGGTCGACGGACCGGATCTGAGCGATCTGCGCATCCGGACGACATCGACCTATCGCGCCTTCATCAATGCGCTGGGCGGCTCGCCGGTTCAGACGGCGCCGGGCGAAGTGTACACCGCCCTGGAGCGCGGCGTTGTCGACGGCTATGGCTGGCCGGCGCAGGGCGTGCTCGACCTGGGCTGGCAGGAACACACCAGCTATCGCGTCGATCCGGGCTTTTACAATGTCGACGTCTCGTTCCTGGTCAATCTCGACACCTGGACCGGCCTCAGCGACGAACAACGCGATTTCCTGACCGAAGCGGCGGTCTGGACCGAAGCGTTCAACGACGAGAACGCCGAGATCAACCAGACGGAATATGACCGTCAGGCCGAAGCCGGGATCGAGGTGATCACGCTGGAGGGCGAGCAGGCGGAAAGCTGGCTCGACACCGCCTATCGCGTCGGCTGGGAAGAGGCCGAAGAGATCGACGCCGAGAACGCCGGACGCCTGCGCGATCTGATCGGCGACAGATGACGGCGCTGCGCTATTGCCGGGTCGTTCATGACTTTCTGGTCTGGGCGTTGGCGGTGGTTGCCGCCGCCATCGCCGGCGGTCTGGTCGTGCTGATCTGCGCCGACGTTCTTGCCCGCAACCTTCGGCTCGGCACCATTCCCTGGACGAACGAGGCGACGGAATACGGTCTTTACGGCATGACCCTGCTGGCGGCGCCATGGGTGCTGTCGCTGGGTGCGCATGTCCGTATGGACCTTGTGCCGCGCGTTTTGCCCGCTGGCGGCGCAAGAGTGCTGGAGATCGTTGCGGCGCTTGTCGGTGCGGCCATTACCGGGATCCTGTCCTGGTACGGGGTTGTTGTGACGCTGGCCGCCCATGCCCGCGGCGCCATGATTTTGAAGACTTTGGTGTTTCCGGAATGGATACTGCTGGCTTTTCTGCCGTTCACCCTGATGTTGCTGACCATCGGTTTTCTGATGCGCGCGGCTGACATCATCGTCGGCGACCGCCCCGTCCCCGGGGCCGACACGATTGCGGGGGCCGGCTGATATGGACTGGGTAACCAGCCTGACGATCCTGCTGGGCCTGCTGGTGTTCTTCATGGCACTGGGCCTGCCCGTCGCGGTCGCCTTTCTCGGGGTCAACATCGTCGGGTCGATCCTTTTTCTGGGCGGCGGCATCGGACTCGGGCAACTCGTGCGCAATGCCGCGGCGTCGCTGACGAACTTCTCGCTCGCGCCGATTCCGCTGTTCCTGCTGATGGGCGAGATCCTGTTTCATTCCGGCCTCGCCTTTCGCGCGATCGAGGCTACCAACCGACTGATTTCCCGGGTTCCGGGCCGGCTGTCGGTGGTCACGGTGGCCGGCGGCACGATCTTTTCCACGCTGTCCGGCTCTTCGCTGGCCAACACCGCCATGCTGGGCAGCACGCTTCTGCCCGATATGCTCAAGCGCGGCTATCATCCCTCGATCGCGATGGGGCCGATCATGGCGACAGGCGGCATCGCGATGCTGATCCCGCCGTCTGCGCTGGCCGTGCTGCTCGGCAGTCTTGCGGGCATCTCGATTTCGCAGTTGCTGATCGCCGGCATCATACCGGGCCTGATGATGAGCGCGGTCTTTCTGGCGTATATCGTCACGCGCTGCGTGTTGAACCCGACACTGGCGCCGGCCGGGGATGACGGGCTGGCGAATCTGGATTTTTGGGACCGGGTCCGTCCGTTCCTGATTTATGTCGTGCCGCTGTTCGGCATCTTCGTCGCGGTGGTCGGCAGCATGCTCGCCGGCTGGGCGACGCCGACGGAGTCCGCTGCCATCGGTTGCGCGGCTTCGCTCGTCGCGGCGGCGTGCTATCGCAGCCTGACCGTCGAGGCGCTGAAAACCGCCCTGATGGAGACCACCAAGATATCGGTGATGATCCTGTTCATCATCGTGGCATCGATCACGTTCTCGCAGATTCTGTCGTTCTCCGGGGCGACGCGGGGGTTGTTGGCGCTGATCGAGGGTGCCGAGGTTTCGACGCTGACGGTCCTGCTGCTGATGCTGCTGGTGTTGCTGTTTCTCGGCGCGTTCATGGACCAGATCAGCATGATCATGGTGACGCTGCCGTTCTTCGTGCCCCTGGCCGAGCTGGTCGGCATCGATCTGCTGTGGCTCGGCGTGATGATGCTGATCTGCATGGAGGTCAGCTTCATGACCCCGCCGTTCGGGCTGCTGATTTTCGTCATGAAGGGGGTTGCGCCGCCGCATATCACCCTTCGCCAGGTCTATACGGCGGCGGCACCGTTTATCCTCCTGCAAATCCTTGTTTTGGCGCTGATCCTCGCGTATCCGGGGCTGGCGACATGGCTACCCGAATTAGCGGCCGGACTCCGCTGAAAGGCGTGGTGACGGAAGGATACCTCCATGACCAACGAAACAAGCAGAGATCGCAGCGCGGGCGCTGACTACTCGGATCCGGCGGGAGATGACGGCAACGCAGCCCCATCGGACGGGGGCGCAAAGCCGCTCGCCGATGGCATCTATCTCGACGATTTCCTGCCGTATCTGCTCAACCGAATCGCGAATCGCCTGAACACCGATTTGATGGACGAGTTGAAGCAGCTCGGCCTCAGCCAGCAGCACTGGCGTATTCTGGCGGTGCTGGCCACGCAGAATTCCCGTACGATCAGTGAATTGGTGGTCTATTCCGTCACGCCGCAATCCACCCTCAGCCGGATGGTCGACCGGATGGAGCGTGACGGGCTGGTCAGCAAGAGCAGCGTTGACGGCGACGCGCGTTTCGTGACCGTCAGCCTGACCGAGGCCGGCATGGCGGCCTTTCGCCGGATTCTGCCTGTGGCGATGCGCCATTACGACCGGGCGCTCGACGGCTTCACCGACGATGAGCGCGCGACGCTGCTGGCATTGCTGCACAAGCTTTTGGGCAATATCCGCAAGTCGTCTTACGCCTGAGGGCCACCGGACTTGCCGCCGGGTCCGATATTGCCCATGATCCGCGGTCGAAACGGGCAGAGCAAAGCAAGAGTTTGAACGATGACGGCGACGGTATTCATCGACGGCAGCGCCGGAACGACCGGTCTGCAACTGATGCAACGGCTTGCGGGACGCACGGATCTGCAGATCCTCGAACTCCCCGATGCGGACCGCAAGGACCGCGACCGGCGCGCGGCGGCGATCAACGACGCCGATATTGCCGTGCTGTGCCTGCCGGATGACGCGGCCCGGGAGAGCGTATCGTTGATCCGGTCCGACCGCGTCAAAGTCATCGACACCAGCACGGCACACCGTGTCGACCCCGAATGGGCCTATGGGTTTCCGGAAATGGAGCCGGATCAGGCTGAACGCATCGCCGGGTCCGGGCGCGTCGCCAATCCCGGATGCTATCCGACCGGGGCCGTGGCATTGCTGCGTCCGCTGGTCGGTCGATCCATCCTGCCGCCCGACTTTCCGGTGACCGTCAACGCCGTATCCGGCTATACCGGCGGCGGCAAGGCGATGGTCGCGCGATTCGAGGATCCCGATCACTCAGAGCCGCTGACGACGCCGTTCAGGGTCTACGGTCTCGGCCTCGATCACAAGCATGTGCCGGAAATTCGTGTTCACGGGCTTCTGTCCGGACAGCCGATCTTCGTGCCGTCAGTCGGTCGATTCCGTCAGGGAATGATCGTTCAGGTGCCACTGCAGCTTCGCGCGCTGTCGACGCCGACATCGCCGGGTGCCATCGCCGAGGTTCTGGTGGAACACTATCGCGGCTATCCGGCCGTCAGCGTCTTCAATCATACTGTGGAAGGGCCGGGGGACGGGGCGAGCGTGCTCGACGTTGAAACGCTGGTCGGCACCAACGACCTGCATTTGCACGTCTTCGGCTCGACAGCCGAAAATCAGGTCGTGCTGGCGGCCGTTCTCGACAATCTCGGAAAGGGTGCGTCGGGCGCCGCCGTCCAGAACCTCAATCTGCTCCTTGGTGTCGATCCGCAGACCGGACTGACCGAGCGGCTTTCGGACCCCGGCGCCCTGGCTCTCTGAACTGGCGGCCCTGACACCGGTATTCAGGCGTGCGAAGCTGTGTGACATTGCACGTTGTCATCGAATTGTCCTTTGACCGATGATCGCTGTACTCGCATGGTCCCGACACGCCGGTATCGGTGGATGTGGGAAATGAGACGAGTATGATGACGCACAGCAACACCAGGGCCATCCGTCCTTCGAGAGCAGACAGCACCGGTCCCCGGCAGGCCGAACGCAAACAAACCACGTTTCTGATCGAGATCGCCGAGCGAGACGCCGGCCTCGCCATCATGGAAGGCGACGGCGCCCGTTTCATAGCGTCGGACCCACAGTTCCAGCAGCTCGACAATCGCCGGTTCCCCAATCTGGGCCATCTCGTTCGGGCGGCAGAAAGTATGGATGCCAAGGCACGCGCCGATCGGAAACGGCGGCCGGAGGCGGCAATGGGATCGAACGGCTAGCGATCGGGAATGGCCGCCAGCATTCCATCGCCGAGAAGGTCGTCGATGCTGCCGTTGTCGGCGAGTTCGGCAAGGGCGGCATCGAAATCGGCAATGATCGCACGGCCGCCGGCAACGGAGCGGGGAACCATGAGATGCAGGGTTTCCAGACCGACGGGATTCTCGACCGCCACATGAAATTCTTCCGCGAGACCCAGCTCCTCCAGCACGGCGGTGCCTTCGTGGACGCCGGCGACGAAGAAATCGGTGCGGCCGTCGTGAACGAGTTGCACGCAGGTTTCGAAGTCGTTGGCGGGCTGCTGGCGTAGACCGCCCTGATCGATCAGGCGCCGCAGATCGTCGGGCGGAAGCGTCCCTGCTGGTTGGCAAAGGGTGCGACCCGACAGGTCGGACGCGGAAGCCGGATCAAGGGCGACATAGGCGTCCGAAAATACCACCAGCGGTATGACCGCGATGGGATCGGAAAAATGAAAGCGCGCCATGCGTTCGGATGTCGGCTGCCAGCCGAACGAGCCTGTGGCCGCGCCCGAAGTGACGGCATCGAAGGCGGCCTGCCGCGCCATCGCCGCCATATCCAGCGTCCGACCCATCTCGGCGTATGTTGCAGCAACGACATGAGCCATCGGGCTGTCCAACGGTCCGGAGCCGTCGCCGGCACTGGATTCAGCGCCATCGCCGGCAGCGTTGCCGTCGATTGCCATGGTGAGCCGATGGGGATCGGACGTCGCCGTTTCGGCCGAAGCTGCATTTATCGCGTCGTTTCCCTCGTTGGCAACCGCCGGTGACTGGATTGCGAGGGCAGTGGCAACGCAGAGAAGGGAGGCTGAATAACAGGCCATCCGTAAGTCTCCCTCGCAACAACTTTTTCGATTAATTCCTAACATATGATCTCGTATTGTATAACGCAAACGATAACCGCGCTTTCAGGTGTCCGGCCCAGGGATTTCGCAGAGCTTGGGAATTGTCATTGCCATACCGGAGCCGAAAGCGGTCTAATGTCGGCCATAATTCCCGACTTTCATCCTCGTCACGCCGATTTCGCCAGGCGGAATTCCATGCCCAGGCCGTTATCCCTCAGCGCCCGGCAGATACGTGTCCGGCGGCAGATGTTCGCTCGCGGCCTTCGCGACGCCTGGCCCGTCGCGCTGACCTTTCTGGCCATGTATACGGCGATCGGGGCGGCGGGGCATGCCGCCGGGCTGTCAACGGCGCAAGGCGTGTTCATGACGGTCGCTGTATTCGCCGCCCCCGCCCAGATCGCGGCCATCGACATGATCGCGAGCGGTGCAACGGTGACGGTGATCGCGACCGTGGCAATCATAAATGCCCGCTTCTTCCTGATGGCGGCGTCTCTGACACCGCGTCTCGGAATGGTCCGGTTTACGCCGTTGGTCGGCGGCCTGTCGATGCTGACGGCCAGCACCTTCGCCGTGACCTATTCCAGGATCAACAGCGGGCCGGTGTTCTTCCCGTTTGCCTACTATCTTGGCGTCTGTATTTGCAGCCTGTCGGCTGCGGCGCTGGGAACCGTCATCGGGCATACCGGCGTTTCCGAGATGCCGCCAGCCATCGAGTTACTGCTGGCCATGCTTTTGCCGGTCTATTTCGTGACCTTTCTGGCCCGCGCATGGCCCCGTTTCCGTTTCGTGATCGCCGGCGGCTGCGGCGCGCTGCTGACGCCCGCGATCGAAGCTGCCGCACCCGGTTTCGGGCTGATCGGCGCCGCCGGGCTGATCGGATCGACCTTTGTCCTGGCAGACCGCCCATCAGGGGGCGCTGACGCCGGATCGGGAAAGCAGGCATCGTGACCGGTGATGCCGCCGTTTGGCTCGTACTGGCCGGCAGCGCCCTGGTCACATTCACTTATCGCGTTCTGCCCGCGCTGGTCCCGCAACTGCGATATGCCTCGTCCGACACAGCCTGGCTCCGGTTCTTTGACTATGCCTCATATGCGGTCATCGGCGGCATCGTCGGGTCCAATCTGTTGTCGGCAGCGGGACTCCCGCCCACCGTAGACCTGTTGGCCGCCGATCTGCTGGCGACACCATTTGTGCCGGGTCTTTGCGGTGTTGCGGCCAGCTTCGCCATCGCCGTCATCACCCAGCGGCAAGCGGTCGCGATCGTTGCCGGGCTGGTCGTTTTCCAGGCAGCGTACTGGCTATGGCTATAGCATCAGACAGGCGTTCGGAGATCCCCGGTGACGGACCCAACCCGTGCGACGTCGGCTTCGTGAGCCGGTTCGCGCCACGGCTCCGCCAGCGCGGCGTCGTACCACTCCCGCATCGCATCAAGGGCGAGCAGCCGATCGACATAGGCGGTGACGGTGGGACTCAGTGAAAACCCCGGCGTGTCGCCATAGGACTGTACCCGGAATGCGACGGGCGCAAACATCGCGTCAACGGCCGTAAACGCGTTGCCGGCCAGGAACGGACCGCCGAAGGTCTCCATCCCTTCACGCCACAACGAGTCCAGTCGTTCCAGATCTCTCGATAGAGCCGGCATGACCTCGTGCAGGCGAACGCGTTGTCCGCAGGTCATGGTGCATTGATCGCGCAGAGCGGCAAAACCGGCATGCATTTCGGCCGATGCGCATCGGGCCCAGGCCCTGGCGGTCGGGTCCGACGGCCAGACACCCTCGTGCCGTTCGGCCAGATATTCGATGATAGCCAGTGATTCCCATAGGCGCAGATCGCCGTCATGCAGGCACGGCACCATGGCGTTTGGAGAAAACGATTGAAACGTTTCCCGGTTCGTGGCGCCGGTGAAAGGCGTCAGGTGCTCGGCAAAGGTAATGCCAAGCGTGCGCATCAGCACCCATGGCCTGAGCGACCACGAGGAATAGTTCTTGTTGGCAATGAAAAGCTTGTAGTCGGCCCGGGGCAGAGATGTGGGCATGGATGGAGACATGGGCGGCGGGCTCCTCGATGTCGCTGTTGCTTGTCCGCAACGTGCGGTCGAGTGTGCCCGCCGCTGGCGAACCGATCAATACATATGCTGGCCGCCATTGATGCTTAGCGTCGACCCGGTAACGAAGCCGGCATCGTCGCCGACCAGGAACAGGACGCCGCGCGCGATTTCGCTGGCTTCGCCCAGCCGGCCGACCGGAATCCGGGCCTTGATTTTCTCAAGCACGTTATCGGGCACGGCGCGAACCATGTCGGTGTTGATATAGCCCGGCGCGATCGCGTTGACGGTGATCCCGCGTGACGCGCCTTCCTGCGCCAATGCCTTGGTAAAGCCGTGGATGCCGGATTTCGCGGCGGCGTAGTTGACCTGGCCGTACTGTCCCGCCTGTCCGTTGATCGAGCCGACATTGACGATCCGGCCGAAGCGGCGTTCACGCATATTGTCGATCACGGCCCGGCACATGTTGAAGCAACTGCCGAGATTGGTGTCGATGACCTCCTTCCACTGTTCGTAAGTCATCTTGTGGATCGTTGCGTCGCGCGTGATACCGGCGTTGTTGACCAGAACATCGATCGGGCCGAATTCCTTCTCGATGGCGCCAACGGCAGCCTGGCAGGCGTCGAAGTCCGAGACGTCGAATTTGACGGAGCGGATGCCGGTGCGCTCGGTAAAGGCCTTGGCCCGCTCGTCGTTTCCGCCGTAGTTGGCGACAACCGTGTAACCGGCGTCTTTCAACGTGGTGCAGATCGTCTCGCCGATGCCGCGGGTCCCGCCCGTAACCAGTGCTACTCTTGCCATGTGACTATTCCTCCCGGATGGGCCGGGCGTACCGTAGTCGCCCGGCCGTTCGTGTTGATGCCGCTATGGTCGCCGCCCGCAATTGCGGATATCAGCGCTCGACGCAAAGCGCGATCCCCATGCCGCCGCCGATGCACAGCGTCGCCAGCCCCTTTCTGGCGTCGCGCCGAACCATCTCGTGCAGCAGGGTGGTCAGGACCCGGGCACCGGAAGCGCCGATCGGGTGGCCAATGGCGATTGCGCCGCCGTTGACGTTCACCCGGTCCGGATCCCAGCCCATGTCGCGGTTGACCGCGATCGCCTGTGCGGCGAAGGCTTCGTTGGCTTCGATCAGGTCGAGATCGTCGACGCTCCACCCGGCCTTTTCCAGGGCCTTTCGCGATGCCGGAATCGGACCGCTGCCCATGATGGCCGGATCGACGCCGCAGGTCGCCCAGGACGCAATCCGGGCGACCGGCTTGATGCCGCGCCGGCTGGCTTCGTCTTCGCCCATGACCACCATGGCTGCGGCGCCGTCGTTTATTCCCGACGCGTTACCGGCGGTGACGGAACCGTCCTTGCTGAAGGCCGGCCGCAATTTGGCCAGCCCTTCGGCGGTCGTGTCGGCCTTGGGATGTTCGTCGGTATCGACGACGATGTCGCCTTTGCGCGATTTGACGGTATAGGGGACGATCTCGTCCCTGAACCGCCCTTCCTTGATCGCGCGGCCGGCTTTCTGTTGCGACGCGGCCGCAAACGCGTCCTGATCTTCGCGCGTGATCTGCCATTTCCGGGCGATGTTCTCGGCCGTGTTGCCCATGTGATAGCCGTTGAAGGCATCCCACAGGCCGTCCTTGATCATCGTATCAACCATCTTGGCATCGCCCATTTTGGTGGGCGCGCGCAGATGCATGGCGTGCGGCGAAAGGCTCATATTCTCCTGCCCGCCGGCAACCACGATCCTGGCGTCGCCGGCCATGATCCCCTGCGCGGCGAGGGCGATCGTTCGGAGGCCGGATCCGCAGACCTGATTGATGCAATAGGCCGTCTTGTCCATCGGCACCCCGGCGGCGACAGCGGCCTGACGGGCGGGGTTCTGGCCGGCGGCCGTGGTCAGGATCTGGCCGAGGACGACTTCGTCGACGTCGCTGCTGTCGACACCGGCGCGCTCCAGCGCGGCGGAAATCGCCGTCGCGCCGAGGTCGTGGGCGGGCACGGATGACAGGGCGCCGTTGAAGGTCCCGATAGCCGTTCTGGCGGCGCTGGCGATTACCACATTGGTCATTGTCCACTCCCAAGGTTCCGAAAGAACCTGATTGTTGCCGCCCCTGAGGATCCTCCCGGGACGGCCATTCCGCATTGTCGGTTCATTCACCATCCGTCGGCCCGACAGTCCGGCATGTCGGTCTTCAGGCGGGCGGCCGGTCGGATGGCGAACGATCTTGCTCTAACGATAGGCACCGCAGCCAAGCGGTGCAACCGTCGGACTCACACCCGCCGGCCGATTTGCTCGGAAAGCCAGTCGCCAAGCAGGGGCCAGACCGCTGCAGGAGCGGATCGACCGGCGACCATGCCGATATGGCCCAGGCCGACCCGGCGGGTCTCGCTGCCGGGTATGGCGTTCGCCAGCGCCAGCGCCGAGGCCGGCGGCACGATGCGATCGCGGTCAGCGACGAGGTGAAGGGACGGCAGCTGTATCTCACCCGGTATGACGGGCGCGCCGGCGATCATCCAGGTCCCGCGTTGCGGTTCATTCCGGCCGTACCATCCTTCGAAGCAGGCCCGGCCAATCCGGCCGGGGAGATCGATACCATCGTTCAGCCAGTCTTCCAGCGCCACGAAGGCGCGTGCGCGGGGACTCTCTTGCGGTGTCTCCGCGAAGGCGGAATATTTTCGCAGAGCCACCAGCGGATCGATCATCGTGAACATGGCCTGAAGCAGGTCTACGGGAACCGGCAACCCGTTTTCGAACCATGGCCCGAACGCTTGCATGCCCATGCTGAAAAGAGAGGCGGATTTGGCCCCCTCGGTGTGGAAGTCCCAAGGTGCGGCCAGAAAGGCCGCGGCCCCGACCAGATCGGGGCGGCGGTGGGCGAGGGCGGCGACGAGCGTGCCGCCCATGCAATAGCCGACGACGGGGACCGGTTTGCCGGCAAAATCGGTTGCGGCCAGAGTTGCCCTTTCCAGTCGCCCGGCGACGGCGTCGGTCAGGGCGTAGGTCTCTTCCAATGGTCCGGGCGCGCCCCATTCCAGGCGCAGAGGCCGGAATCCCCGGCTGACAAGCCACTGCATCAGGCTGTTTTCCCTCGACAGGTCGAGGATATAGCCCCGGTTGATCAGGCTCGGCACGACGAGGACGGACCGATCGGGCGCCGGAACCCCGTCGCCCGTGTCGCCGCTATCCTCGTGTCGGGCGCCGTGATCGAGCAGCCGGCTTGCCCCCTCCGACCAGATTGCGGGCGGATCGGCGATATCACGCTGATAAGGGTGATTGCGATACCGTTTCAGCCCCTCAAGATAACGCGCGGCACGTCGATCGATTTCACGTCCCAGAGCTGCCGTCATCGCTGCCGGTGTCACCGAGGAGCCCGTTTCGCCGTTGGTCGGGCCGGTCGTCGCCGGAGCTGGTCCCGGGGCCAGCCCCTGGGCGATCAGGGCTGCCGTCCACATCTGGGTCGGGATCATCAGATGGAGCGGCAGCGGTCGGGGCCCGATCCGCCTCATCGCGCCGGACCGGGCCGGAAAAACCGGAACCGAACGCCTTCATCACGTTGGCCGTTGCCATTGCCATGGCCGGATCGGTCAGCGCGCGTGCCCATTGGTCCTGCCAGATGTCCAGATAGGTCTTGGCCAACGCGTCCGCATCGTCCTCGGCCGGGCTGCCGGCGGGTCGAGGTCCGGTCGTCTTCGATGGTGCCGTCATCGGGAACACACCAGGGTTGGAGGGGAGGCACGGCGCTGCGGACCTTGCGCATCAAGGGCTCGACGCGTAACACTTTGAAAATCGGAGAAACGTCGGGCCACCGGCACGGGCGTCCAGGAAAGGCATTATCCATGGCCATAAACCGTTCAGGCACCAGTTCCTCGCAGACGGACGAAGCCGCCGGGAGCAGCGAAGGTTCGGCGCCGATCCGCATCAAGAAATACGCCAATCGCCGTCTCTATAACACGGCCACGAGCAGTTATGTGACGCTGGAGCACCTGGCGCAAATGGTCAAGGAAGGCCAGGAATTCGTCGTCCATGACGCAAAGACCGGCGAAGAAATTACACGGGCGGTCCTGACCCAGATCATCGTCGAGGAAGAAAGCAAAACAGGTCAAAATATGCTTCCGATCGGATTTCTGAGGCAGCTCATTGGTCTGTACGGTAATAACATGCAATGGATGGTGCCGAAATACCTGGAATATTCGTTGGAGACATTTTCCGAGAACCAGGAGCGCATGCGCCAGTATATGCAAAATTCAGTGCCGGGCATGTTTCCTTTTGGAGCGATCGACGACGTCAGTCGGCAGAATGTGGCCATGTTCGAGCAGGCCATGAAGATGTTCAGTCCTTTTCCGACAGCCGGTCAATCGCGGTCCGCACAGCCGCAGCAGGACGACAACGACGGTAAGACGGGCGCCGCCGGGCACACGGATCACAGCACCGGCAATCTTGAAAACGAGGGCGTCGGGGCTACCGAATCTCAGTCCGATACCCCGTCCGACGGTGCCGATTCCCTGAGTGACATGCATCGGCGCCTCGATGAACTTCAGCGCCAGATGGAAGCGTTGGGGCGGATGGGGAAGGCGATGTCCGATGCCGGTTCCAATCCCGCCGATGGCGACTCGGGTTCCGGCAGCGATGGGCAGTCCGGTTCCGGCCATGATGGCGGCGCGGGCTCCGGGAAAAAGGCATCGTCGGCTGCAAAAGCTCAATCCGGCGAGCCCAGGCCGGCAAAATCCAACAGCCGGACGCGACGCACCTGAGCAGAGCGCGTCATCCCCTGTGAGGTCGGGGCCGGAAAGCAGAGGCAAGACAGCCGGTGCTGATACCTGAAAATACGAAAAGCACCTCAGAACCCGAGGTGCTTTTGTCGTATTCGAAAGCCGAACCGCCGAATTAACCGACCTTGCCTTGCGTCAGGCTGGTGCATTGGCAAGAGACAGTTGATATTCGGGCGATCGCTGCGTCCGAAAAAGGAGATCGTACAGCATTGACCCAGCCGAATCGTGCCCGGTCAGGACAGATTAATAGCCTTCACGCTCCATCCTCTTGCGGAGAAGCTTGCGCGTCCGGCGCACGGCTTCCGCCTTTTCACGGGCGCGTCGCTCAGACGGCTTCTCGTAATTACGACGAAGCTTCATCTCGCGAAAAATGCCCTCGCGCTGCATCTTCTTCTTCAGCGCACGAAGGGCCTGGTCGACATTGTTGTCACGAACCTGAACTTGCACGTCGAAACGTCACTCCTTTCTGGCGCGAGCCACCGAGCGAACCCGGCATCAAAGAACCACCGGGCTGGCTCGGCATCAAAAAAATGGTCTGCAAACCCGATCGGCTGCAGGGAAGCGGTGTGGTATCACGTGTCGGCCGTCTTGCCAAGTCCCAAGGCGCCGCTCATCCGGACTGTGCCGAAATGAGGATGAGCAAAGGTCGACCCCGCAACGAGGCGCTGTGCATGAGTCTTCTGAAAATTGCCCGATTGGGGCATCCCGTTCTGCGCCATCCGGCATCGCCCGTTGCGGATGCCATGGCTCCGGGCATTCAAAAACTGGCGAACGATATGGTCGAAACACTGATCGACGCGCGCGGTGTCGGGTTGGCGGCGCCGCAGGTCCACGAATCGCTCCGGGTGATCGTCGTCACGCTGCCGCCGGACAACGACGGGGCGCCAAGCGGCGATTATCACCATCTGGTCGGGGGCCAGGTGCCTGCGGGGCGAAGGGCGGTAGGCGGGCGTGTGCCGGTCGTGCTGATCAATCCGGTGCTGACGCCGCTGGATCCGTTCACCGATGGCGGGTACGAAGGCTGTCTTTCCATTCCCGGCCTGCGCGGCTCGGTCCCCCGGTATCCGCGGGTTGCGGTGGAGGCGCAGGACGGCGCCGGCCAGCCCGTTCAGTTCGAGGCGGATGGCTATGAGGCGCGTATTCTGCAGCATGAAGTCGATCACCTCGACGGAATTTTGTATCTCGACCGGATGGTCGACATGCGATCGCTGGCATTCGATACCGAAATGCACCATCTTTTGAACGTGCCCCATCGGGATCGGGGCACGTCGTGATTTGCCGCAACGCCACCGGGTGACGGATCTGCGCCGCTTGCGACGGTTGGGCAGAGGGGGCGGGGCATAGGGAGAGGACGCTGTATGACCGATACGACCGGCGCCGACTTACGCCGCGACCTTCAGGACCGGCTCCTGGAAGCCGCGTTGCCGCATATTCCTTTCGATGGCTGGACCCGTGATGCCTTTGCCGCGGGGGCCAGTGAGGCCGGGCTCGACATCGGCGATATTGATCTTGCGTTCCGGCGATTGCCCGATGATGGCCTTGACCATTTCGCCGATTGGGCCGACAGGAATATGCTGGAGGCGCTGCGCGGGGACTCGGCTTTCCCGGAAGCGCGCACACGAGACAAGATCGCGATGGGCGTCCGCAAGCGCCTTGAATCGATGGAGCCCCATCGCGAGGCTGTGCAGCGGAGCGCGGGACTTTTGAGTCATCCCGGACGCGGGCCGTTGGCGGCGCGACTGGTTTGGCGCACGAGCGACCGCCTCTGGCGCGAAGCCGGTGACGTGGCAACCGACTTCAATCACTACTCCAAACGCGCCCTGCTTTCGGCAATCGTCGGGACGACGACTTTGTACTGGTTGAACGACTCCACCCCGGATCGCGCGCCGACATGGGATTTTCTGCATCGCCGCATCGAAACAGTTCTCAGGATCGGCGGGCGGGCTGGTCGTGCTGTGGCACGCGGATCTGCTCTCAGAAGTCAATTCTGCCGGAACGAATCAGCAGCGCGGTAGCGTGTTGCCCGGCTGTCTGTTGACGGCATTTTAGAACAGAAACTTTTGGCGCGCTCGTGAGTGAACTCGAACGAATCAATGATTTTACGAATTTCCGCGGTATACGGGCCCGATTGACGGATTTTGACCGGCCATTGCGTGGATTCCGGACACAATCCCTGCTGACGTGGTGGCAGAGCAACGGCGCTCCGCCGCATCGGTCGCAATTCGACATCCTCGATCACGCCGCCAACGCGGCGAGCCTGTTTCTTGTACGGCGCCTGGAACCCGGCCGGTTTCAGTACCGATTATCGGGTCAGGAGGTGATCCGTATTGTCGGCCGCAACAGCAGGGGTGAATATTTCTCGACCGCGGACCCGTCGAGTCGCGCAGCGTTTGCTCAGCATCTGGAGAACGTCGCTCAGGACAGGACACCGTGGGTTTGCGAGGGCACGACCGAGATCGCTGGCCGGGTTGGTCTCATTTCGTTTGAGAGCGTCGACTGTCCGCTATTTGGCGACGACGGCGAGATCGGGTGGATCATCGGCGGGATGGAGGCGCTGAAACACCCCCAGCCGTGATCCGGGCCTGCAAAGCGGCACCTATTTCTTGCGGAATTTGTCGAGGGTGACGACCTTGCTCTCATCCGGGTCCGTGCTGTCGTCAGGGCCGGAGCCGCCCGCGTCGCTACTGCCTTTCGCGTCGGACGAAGTCTTTTCGTCCGGAGCGTCAACGGCGTCCGCTTCGTCACTGTCCGGGGGCGTGGGTCCTGGTTTGGCTTTTTCGGACTTCTTCCGGCGCCCGGATACGCCGGAGCGATCACCCGCGGTGTCGCTAGCGGGGCCGGCGATCGGGGTCACGGTGCTGCCCTCTGCCGTCCCGCTTTCGGTCTGGCCAGCTTCGTCCCCACCGTCGATGCCGGTTTCCATATCCTCGTCCGACAGCGCCTGGAACTGGAGCGCGAAGTTCACCGACGGATCGGCGAAGGTCGTCACGGCAGCGAAGGGAATTCGCAGCCGTTCGTGCTTGTTGCTGAAGCTGAGCGATACCGAGAAGCCGACGTCATCGACTTCGAGCTGCAGATATTGATACTGCAGGACAATGGTCATCTCATCGGCATACTGCGCCCTCAGGTATCCGGGAATTCGAACGCCGGGATGCCCGGTCTTGAAGGTGATATAGAAATGATGGTCGCCGGGCAGCCCTTCGGCCGCAGCCTGATTGAGCGCATCCCGCACCACGCCGCGAAGCGCGGTTTCCACCATTCGATCGTATCTGATTTCTTCGTCTGCCATGGCCGCAACACTAGCGCCGGATTCCAGCCATGGGAAGAGCCGGAAAGGGGATTTCGACGGGTTTCTTCGCAGGGACCAATTCAGGGCATCGGGCACCTCCCGCAACGCGCACCTAACCGCCTGCACATAGGCGTGCGGCGTATACGGGCGTAACCGAAACGATGGATTAGACCGCGACCAGGAATAAAGTGGGGCGTTCTGTTGCTAGGTGCCCCGGACCCCACCTGCCGCTTGAAGGACGTCAGGAATTAGAGGTGGTTAGCCGGAACTGCGTTACGCAGCGACAGCATAACCTTCAGCAGTGTTGTCATTCGCAACTGCTTGAAAAGCCCGATAACGGTGGTGCCATGCCGGGCGAAAACTGCATCTTTACCACCCGCGTCGATCCTGGTTCGCCCCCATGAAGGTTGGTGGAGGCGCCGGGTACTGCCCCCGGGTCCGCAGGGCTTATTCCATACAGCGTTTATCGCCATAGTCCGGTGCGACCGGACACAGATGTTATATAGTCGTTCCGGGGGGCGGTCCGCAATAGGCGCCATGCAGGAAATCTTGCCCTATGGGGTGCGAACGCGGTACGACCATGCCCTGACAGCGGCCGCGCACGTGGCGGGCGGTCAGGACGCGTTGTGCAATCCGGGGCACTTGCCGGGGTTATTCATCTGTGAAGGCTTATCTGGATCTGCTCAGGCATGTTCTCGAGCACGGTGACCGACGCCCCGACCGAACGGGCACCGGCACCGTCGGTGTGTTCGGCTATCAGATGCGCTTCGACCTCGAAAAGGGATTCCCGGTCGTTACGACCAAGAAGATCCACCTGAAATCCGTCATCCATGAACTGCTGTGGTTCCTTCAGGGAAGCACCAATATCGGCTATCTGAACGACAACGGCGTGCGCATCTGGAACGAATGGGCCGACGAGCAGGGCGACCTGGGCCCCGTCTACGGCGCGCAGTGGCGATCCTGGAGGGCGCCGGACGGCCGTACGATCGATCAGATTGGCGATGTCATCGAGTCCATCCGCAGCAATCCATACTCTCGCCGGCACGTCGTCACGGCATGGAATCCGGCGGATGTCGACGCGATGGCCCTGCCGCCGTGCCATTGCCTGTTTCAGTTTCATGTCGCCGGCGGCCGATTGTCGTGCCAGCTCTATCAGCGCAGTGCCGACGTCTTTCTGGGCGTACCCTTCAATATCGCCTCATACGCGTTGCTGACTCATATGGTGGCGCATGTCACCGGTCTGCGCGCGGGTGATTTCGTCCACACGCTGGGCGACGCGCATCTGTATGCCAACCACCTCGATCAGGCGCGACTCCAGCTGCAGCGCGAGCCGCGGGCCTTGCCCACGCTGGCGCTGTCGCCCGAGCGGTCCGACCTGTTCGATTTTCGCTATGACGATATCGTTATCGACGGCTATGATCCGCATCCGGCAATCCACGCCGACATAGCGGTTTAGGGCAGGCTAACGCGGGCGTTGTCAAATGACCGCGGCGGGAGATAACGATGGCTTCCGAAAAATCGGAAAACTCCGACAAACCGGCCGATCCGGCTCCTCCTCCGGCGGAAGCGGCCCATCCTGATGTCCCGGCAATCATCGCCTTCATCGTTGCCGTGGCGCGCAACGGCGTGATCGGCTGCGACAACGCGTTGCCCTGGCACCTGCCTGGCGACTTCCGCTTCTTCAAGGCGATGACATTGGGCAAGCCGGTCATCATGGGGCGCCGGACGTTCGAAAGCATCGGGCGACCCTTGCCTCGCCGTCCCAATATCGTCGTGTCCAGCACTCTGAGTTCAGTTGGGGAAGGCGTCGGTGCTGCTGGAAACCTCGAATTCGCAGCCAGTCCGGAGGAGGCGATCGAACGGGCCCGCCACTACCTCCGACCCGATCGGCGTGAGATCATGGTGATCGGCGGCGCCGGACTTTTTGACCGGCTGATGGCCGAGGCTCACCGGTTGTATCTGACCGACGTCGATGCGGAGCCAGCGGGGGACACTTATTTCGCGGGCGCTGACCATGCGGGGCGGGGGCCGGGATGGCGGGAATCGTGGTCGCTTTCGCCCGATCCCGATCCGGCTGACAGCTTCGCCTATCGTTTCCGCGTATTCGATCGCGACGATTGATTGCTGGCCAGGTGATTTGGTGAGAGCGTTTGATTTCCTGGGCGGCGACGGTTGCGCCTCAATCGGTGTGGGTCACCGTCTGGTGCTCGCAGGCATTGATGAACCAGTAGGTGTGGGTTGCGCTGGATTCGGTCCGCACCATCACATCGAAGTAGCAATATCGATCTTCCTGAACGACGGCAATGAAGCGGCTGCCGCCAGGATCGATCGGCCCGTCGTCGAGGTGATCGACACCCCAATCCCGTTTCCAGTCCGGCGAAACGTGAACAGTGACGATCGCCTCGCCGGCGTTGTTCTGCAGCTGAAAGCCGAGAGTGTCCGCGGCGCCTGGTTGCGGGAACAGCAACACGGCCAGCGCCGGCACCCAGGCCATCGATCGGGCGGACGCACGCTGGAACGGTGTGTCGGAGAATGAACTCATCCTCATGATGCTCCGAGGGTCAATCTGGTTCTGCCGCGACCGGTTCCGCAACAGCGGCGCGATAGCCGCCCGGCACCGAGCGAATCGCAAGTCACCGGTCTCGCTTCCAGTACCGGAGGCAAAATCCCTTTGGCTGTCGTGAAGGCGGGGAGTGCGTACAAGGTTCATGAACACCATATCGGCAAAAACTACACTGCGGGACGGCTGACGAGAAGATCGACCAATGCGGCCGGCCGTGGTGCGTCGGGCAAGGTGCACCCTGTACCTCGATGGCCGGACCCGTTTCATACGGTCGGTCAACGCCGACCGAATCGGTACTCCATGCGGAGTCATCGATCCCATATGAATAGTCGGCTGCGAATTCGACTTGATTGGGGCATCGAAGCGGTCACTTTGCGATTATCGGGGGTGACATCCGGTGACGGTGTCATTGGTTTCGCAGGGTTTCGCATGGGCCGGTTCGCGGCGATCCGCGACCGCATTCGACCGTGCGGCAATTGGCGGCGAGACGAATGTGCCTTAACCGTGCCCCTTCGTGGCCGCAATAGTGTGCGGTCTGTCGGGATGCCGACCGGCCCTATTGACGCGGGAGTGGGTCGTTCAAGTCGATCGACCTTGCGTGGGGGGCGATTAAACCCCTAAAAGGAACCGGAAATCGGTCCTGAATTGGGCGAGCAGAGGGAACAGGCGCATGCCTTGGAACAATCAGTCCGGCGGCGGTCCTTGGGGCGGCGGTCGTGGCACCGGCGGTGGCGGCGGCGGCGGTCAGAGCCCGTGGGGTCAGCGCGGCAATAGTGGCGGAGGGGGCGGAGGTCAAGGGCCGACGCCCCCGGATTTCGAAGATATGCTCCGCCGGGGTCAGGATCGCATGAAGACCATGCTTCCGGGTGGCTTCGGTGGGGGGCGCGTCATCGGCATCGGCATACTGATCGCGATCGCCGCATGGCTCCTTACCGGTTTTTACCGGGTTGAGCCGTCGGAGGAAGGGGTTGTCACCCGGTTCGGTGAGTATGTGCGCTCGGAAGGATCGGGGCTCCACTATCATTTGCCATATCCGATCGAAGCCGTTCAGACGCCGGAAGTTACCCGCGTCCAACGCATCGATATCGGGTATGTCGGCGTCAACGAGGGACAGATTCGCGAGATTCGCGAAGAATCCCTGATGCTGACGGGCGATGAGAACATCATCGACATCAATTTCACTGTGTTGTGGCGAATCGCCAACGCCCGCGATTATCTTTTCAACATCCGCGAATCGGAAACGACCGTGAAGCGGGCGGCGGAATCGGCGATGCGTGAAGTCATTGGCCAGACCGATATTCAGCCCGCGCTCAACGAGGCGCGGTCGCAGGTGGAAACCATGACCCGTGGTCTGGTTCAGGATATTCTGGACAGCTACGGCGCCGGCATCGAGATCACCGAAGTCCAGCTTCAGAAGGTCGATCCGCCCCAGGAAGTCATCGATGCGTTTAACGACGTGCTTCGTGCGCGTCAGGATCAGCAGCGGCTCCGCAACGAGGCCGAGGCCTATCGGAACGACATCATTCCAAGGGCGCGCGGGCAGGCCGAGCAGGTCATCCAGGAGGCTTCCGCCTATCGCGAGCAGGTGGTCAACAGCGCCCAGGGTGATGCGTCCCGCTTCACCGACGTCCTCGACGCCTATAACGTCGCGCCGACGGTGACGGCACAGCGCTTCTATCTCGAGACCATGGAAGAAGTCATGACCGGCACCCGCAAGGTCATTATCGACCAGAACAGCGGCGCCAATGGTGCGGCAGGCCAGGGGGTCGTGCCTTATCTTCCGCTCGACCAGCTGCGGCCGCGGACGGGAGGGCAGAACTGATGCAGAACAAGAAGCTCATCATCTTCGCGGGCCTGCTCGCGGTCATCGCCTTCATCGCCGCCAACAGCCTGTTCATCGTGCGTGAAGGCGAACAGGCGCTTGTGCTGCAGTTCGGTGAGCCACGGCAGGTCTATAGCGATCCGGGCCTCAAACTGAAGATTCCGTTCGTGCAGACCGTATCGTTCATGGAGAAGCGGGTCCTGGCGCTCGATCCGCCCGCTGAACAGGTTATCCTTTCGGACCAGCGCCGGCTCGATGTCGATACCTTCATTCGCTTCCGAATCACCGACCCGCTGCTGTTTTACCAGACCGTCAGAACCGAGACTGTCGGCCGCGAACGGCTGACGCGGACGACCAATGCCGCATTGCGTCGAGTCCTCGGCAACGCGACCCAGTTGGAGATCCTGTCGAATGAGCGCGCCGGCATCATGCAGGAAATCCGACAGCAAGTGGACACGCAGGCCGCAAATTTCGGCATGGAAGTCGTCGATGTCCGCATCGGCCGGGCGGATCTGCCGGAAGATACCGAGCAGTCGGTTTTCGATCGGATGAGATCGGAGCGTGAGCGGGAAGCTGCCGAATTCCGCGCCCAGGGTGAAGAGCAGGCCCAGCAGATCCGGTCGCGGGCGGAGCGTGAGCGTACCGTCATTCTGGCAGAGGCGGAACGTGAAGCGCAGATTCTGCGCGGACAGGGCGATGAAGCCTCGATCCGTATTCTGGCAGAAGCATATACGGCGGACGAAGCGTTCTTTGGCTTCTACCGTACGCTCGAAGCCTACCGGACATCGCTGAATACCGACGATACGACGCTCGTCCTGTCGCCGGACGGCGACTTCTTCCGTTTCTTTCAGAACCTTGACGGAGGCGGCACGCCGCTTCCGGCGCGGATCATGGAATCGATCGAGGGCTCCGGCGCCAATGGCGACGAAACCCAGCCGCCGGCTCCCGACGAGTCCGAGGAAACGCAGGAACCCGAAAACGAGGACGCTGACGCGCAATCCTCTGTATTCGATCGCGACGTGAACTCAGCCGACGAGGCCGCGCTGGCGGCGCGACCCTGAGTCAGGGCCGATTTGTCTTGCTGTCGCTCCGGGCAAATGCGCCGTCGCCGGGGTCATCGCGGCAGTGGGAAGATCGTTTGGCGAATGTCTCGTCGATTAAGGGGTGCCTCTGCCGAGGCACCCCTTTTTCTTTCCGGCGTTTTCCGGCATCTGTGACGGATGTCAACGTCGGCCTTAGCGAAGAGCAGGGAATACCGTGGCGGATTTGTTGACGGCAATCGGTCTGATTTTCGTGGTCGAAGGGTTGGTCTATGCGGCGTTTCCCGTTGGAATGAAGCGTATGATCGTTTCCATACTGGGAATGCCTGCGTCGACGCTGCGCGCGGCCGGCCTGATATCGGCGATGTTCGGTCTCGCGGTGGTATGGTTGGTCAGGGGGTGACCGCGACTTGACGCCACGCCTGACTTCGGTCCCCGCCGCCACAATTAGATCAAACTGCGGCGCAATGGTCATCGCTGGGAATATGGTTAAATGGGTTCGGGTTGAGATCAGTTGTCATGCGATCTTGTCCGCTACGATCGACGCGCGAGATCGGCCAAGGCCTGGCGGAAAACTGATTCCGCGCCAGCGGATGGTCGACAGTTGATGGCCATAAGGCGCACCGGAACGCCGTATCACTGTCGGCCCGGGGTCGGCCCGGGTGGTGTGATGCCGACGGTGGGCTGCCGGTGCAAAAGACGTCATAGGGAATGGAGTCCGCAAGAGATGAAATCGAACAGCAACAGCCCCAGTGGACCGGATAGGGCAAAGCGCGGGATTGCCGCAGCCCGTGCCGGGGACGACCGGTCATCGATTTTGATGGCCGCATTATGGGCAACCGCCGCACTTCTCGCCCTCGCGTTGAGCCTTCAGGCAAACCCGGCCTGGTCGGACAACGGGCGCCCCGGCAGTTTTGCAGATCTTGCCGAGGAACTGAGCCCCGCCGTCGTCAACGTCTCGACGACTCAGGTCATGGAAGAGCGTTTCCAGGGTCCGGAGATGCCGCAGTTTCCGCCAGGCTCGCCGTTCGAGGAATTCTTCCGCGAGTTTTTCGAGCAATCGCCGGGTATGCCCCAGCAGCGCCAGGGGCCGCCCCGCCGTGCGCAGTCGCTGGGGTCGGGGTTTATCATCGACGGTGAGAACGGATACATCGTCACCAACAATCACGTCATCGACGGTGCGGATGAAATAAACGTCACCCTGCATGACGACAGTTCCTACAGCGCGACGGTGGTGGGAACCGACGAGCGTACGGATATCGCTGTCCTGCAGATCGAGGGCGAATTCCAGTCGCTGCCGTCGGTGTCGCTGGGCGACAGTGACACCATGCGCGTCGGGGACTGGGTCGTTGCCATCGGCAACCCGTTCGGTTTGGGAGGCACGGTGACGGCGGGCATCATTTCCGCCCGCTCGCGCGATATCGCTGCCGGACCTTATGATGACTTTCTTCAGACCGATGCATCGATCAACCGCGGCAATTCCGGCGGCCCGATGTTCAATCTCGATGGCGAAGTGATTGGGATCAATACTGCGATCTACTCTCCATCAGGGGGGTCGATCGGTATCGGTTTCGCAATTCCGTCGAATCTTGCCGACAGCGTCATCGATCAGATCGTTGAATTCGGTCGTACACGGCGCGGCTGGCTCGGCGTTCGGATCCAGCAGGTTACTGACGAGATTGCCGAAAGCCTCGGCATGGATACGGCGCGCGGTGCGCTGGTGGCTGGGGTTACCCCCGAAGGGCCGGCCGCACAAGCGGGCATCGAAGCCGGAGACGTCGTGCTCGAATTCAACGGCGAGCAGATCGACGAGATGCGCAGTTTGCCTCGAATCGTAGCCGAAACGCCCGTTGGAAGCGACGTAGAGGTCGTCATCCTGCGGCGCGGCGATGAACAGACTGTTCGTGTCGATCTCGGCGAACTGGAGCGTGCCGAAGAAATGGGCATGCTTGAGGAAGGCGCGGCACCCGATCGCGGCGCGCCCGACGCGACCAGCCAGGAACTCGAAGGGCTGGGCCTGGAACTGTCGGCCATCACGTCGGATCTGCGCCAGCAATTCGACCTGGCCGAGGATGTCGAAGGCGTCGTCATTACTGACGTCAATCCGGACAGCGCGGCCGCCGAGCGAGGTTTGACGCCCGGTGAAGTCATCCTCGAGGTCGGTCAGGAATCAGTTTCCACGCCGGAGGATGTCGTCTCGATGGTGGATGAAGCCCGCGAAGCCGGCCGTCGGTCGGTGCTGCTGCTCATTGACCGTGGCGGCGAAATCCGCTTTGTGGCCTTGAGCATTCAAGACAACTGAGGCATCGGCTGGCGGGCACTTCACGTGTCGGTCAATAGCCGATGAAGCCGACGAACGGGGGGCCGCCGATCATGGCGGTCCCCCGTTTCGTTTTTGGCGCAATGGTCCACGAAGAATGCCGGTCAGGTCTCGGCGAAATCGGTGTCGGCATAACCCTGCAAATAGAGCAGGGATGTCAGGTCGGCGTGATCAATAACGATCGGAGCCGCGGCTTTGACGGACGGCTTCGCATGGAAGGCTATGCCCATCCCTGCTGCCTGGATCATAGCAAGATCGTTCGCGCCGTCGCCAACCGCGATTGCACTACTGGTATCGAGATTCCGGGCTTCGCATTCAGCCTGAAGCGTGGACAGCTTGGCGTCGCGGCCGAGAATCGGTTCGCCGACAGTCCCGGAAAAGCTGCCATGCGACATGATCAGAGTGTTGCCGAAGTCGGCGTCGAATCCGGCCAGTTCGGCGACATGGCCGGTAAAGACGGTAAACCCGCCGGAGACGAGGACGCAACGCGCGCCATGAGAGCGCATGGTGGCAACCAGGGCTTCGGCACCCGGCGTCAGCGTCATCCGCTCGATAACCTGCTCGATGAGATCGGTCGAGCGTCCCTTCAGCATGGCAACCCGCTCTCTCAGAGCCCCCTCGAAGCCGATTTCGCCGTTCATCGCCCGGCGGGTAATATCCGCGACAGCGTCGCCGATGCCAGCAAGTTCGGCGAGATCGTCGAGCGTTTCGCCGGTGACGATGGTGCTGTCCATATCGGCGATCAACAGTCCCTTGCGCCGTCCGTCGGCCGGTATGACGGCCAGATCGACGCCCTCGACCGCCGTGGCCGAAAGTGCCGTCCGCACTGCATTGGCGTCGAGTGAGCCGCCGGATGGGAGCGACGCTTCCGCTGCGGCGTCGCCCATTTCGAACGGAATATCGACGGCGCGTCCCTGAGACAGAATGACTGGTGCGCCAGCCCTGGCACCAAGTGTTGCGAGGACGCGGCCGGCGTCGTCGATAAGGGCGTCGGTCAGCGAGCGCTTGGACACGCCGGCTATCAATGTCAAAACATGTGTCATGGGACTCTTGCGGATAGTTGACGATTTTGCGGCATCCGGGCGGCGGCTGCCGACGGGGCGCGCACTGGCTGAGTGAATGTTCTACCAGCATGCGGGTGAGAGACCAACAAGCCAACTGGGGCCGGCCCGTTGGTTGAGCCCGGCAACCGATCCAGGGATGGGAAAGTGATCGAGCACAACGATACCGGCACCGGACGCGGCTACGACCAGAGCCGGGCCGGGGGCTCCGGCGAGGCGGCATTGCCGGTTTTCGTCATCGGCGGGCCGACCGCCAGTGGCAAGTCGGCGCTGGCGGTCGATCTGGCCGAAGCCACGGATGGCATCGTGATCAATGCCGACAGCATGCAGCTTTATGCCGATCTGAACGTACTGACGGCGCGGCCTTCCATTGCCGAGCTCGATCGGGTGCCGCACCGGCTTTACGGTGTTCTTGACGGGAACGAGCGGTCGTCGGTTGCCCACTGGCGTGATGCCGCCGAGCGTGAGATTCGCGCGGCCCTGGCTTGCGGTCGTGTCCCCGTGGTTGTCGGCGGTACCGGCCTCTATCTCAAGTCATTGATGCAGGGGTTGTCGCCCGTGCCGCCAAGCGACCCGTCCAAGCGCGCGCGAGCCGAGGCGCTGCACCACGAACTGGGCGCCGAAGGTTTTCATGCCGATCTGGCGGCCCGCGACCCGGAGATGGCGGCCCGGCTTCCGGCGGGGGATACGCAGCGCTGCGTGCGTGCCTGGGAAGTCATTACTGCAACCGGTCGCAGCCTGGCTGACTGGCAGCGGTTGCCGCCTTCGGGAGCGCCGTCCGGAATGATGTTCCGCCCGATCACGCTTATGCCCGACCGGGCGGTTGTCTACCGCGCCTGCGAAGAGAGATTTCTGCGCATGGTCGACAGCGGTGCCGTCGAGGAGGTCCGCAGGCTGCGGGCGCGGAATCTGGCCAATGATCTGCCCGTGATGAAGGCGGTCGGTGTGCCGGAGTTGTCAGCTTTCATTGAAGGGCGAATTCCGCTGCATGAGGCCGTCGAACGCGCATCGACAGCCACGCGGCGCTATGCCAAACGGCAGATGACCTGGTTCCGTCATCAGATGGGCGGGGGCAAATGGGTCGCGCCCCCGAACCTGTCCGATGATCCGCCCGAAGATCCACATTTTGATCCGGCAGGGGGCATGAAGGTGCCCGTATGCACGCAATATTCAAAAAGATTAGCGCCGGAAATCTTGTCACTTATTCGATTTTCGCGTTGACCCTATGAATGTTCCGGGCTAGGGTCGGCCGAACGGTGGGCGTAAGACCCTCCTATATTTTCCATAACTTGCAATGACTTATGGGTCGATGCCGGGCGATGGCCGCCCGGCATTCTCAAATACAAGGTACGACGATGTCCGACCAAATCCTGACCGGCGCTCAGACCATTCTCAAAGCCCTGGCCGACCAGGGCGTAGAGGTAATATTCGGGTATCCGGGCGGTGCGGTATTGCCGATCTACGATGCGCTGCATCAACAGAATTCCATACGCCATATTCTGGTGCGGCACGAGCAGGGCGCCGTCCACGCCGCCGAGGGATATGCCCGGTCGACGGGCAAGGTCGGTGTCGTGCTGGTAACGTCGGGACCGGGCGCAACCAACGCCGTTACCGGGCTGACCGATGCACTGATGGACAGCATTCCGATCGTCTGTCTGACCGGACAGGTGCCGACGCATCTTATCGGCAACGACGCGTTCCAGGAATGCGACACGACCGGAATCACGCGGCCGTGCACCAAGCACAATTATCTGGTCAAGGACGGTAACAAGCTGGCCCGGACCCTGCACGAGGCATTCTACGTTGCCCGCAGTGGCCGGCCCGGACCGGTCGTCGTCGATTTGCCAAAGGACATCCAGTTCGGTCCGGCGCCGTATGCCGGCCCCGAAGAGGTGGTCCATCGGACCTATCGACCTCAGATCCGGCCTGTCCAAAGCCAGGTGGAGCGCGCAATCGAACTCATGGCGGGCGCGCGGCGGCCGATCTTCTACACCGGCGGGGGCGTCATCAATGCCGGGCCCAAGGCGTCGGAACTGCTGCGCGAACTGGTACGCGAGACGGGTTTTCCCTGCACATCGACGCTGATGGGACTCGGCGCCTATCCGGCCGATGATAGTCAGTTTCTCGGCATGCTGGGCATGCATGGCACCTACGAGGCCAACCTCGCCATGCATGGCTGCGACGTGATGGTCAATATCGGAGCGCGGTTCGACGATAGGGTCACCGGACGGATTGCCGATTTCTCCCCGGGATCCACCAAGATCCATGTCGACATCGATCCGTCGAGCATCAACAAGAACGTCACCGTCGATGTTCCGATCATCGGCGATTGCGCCGAGGTGCTTGAGCAGATGCTCACGATGTGGCGGGAACGCCGGCTCAAGGCCGATCGCCGCTCTCTGGCGGAATGGTGGGGGCAGATCGATCTGTGGCGCCGCCGCGAATGTCTGAAGTTCAACCAGCCGTTGGAGCCCGGGTCGACGATCAAGCCGCAATACGCCATCAAACGTCTGGCTGAGATGTGTGCAGACCGCCAGGCGGAGCGCGAGGATGTCTATGTCACGACCGAGGTCGGACAGCATCAGATGTGGGCCGCCCAGCACTTCCCCTTCTATCAGCCGAATCACTGGATGACCTCGGGAGGTCTGGGGACCATGGGGTACGGCCTGCCGGCGGCCATGGGTGTTCAGATTGCGCATCCGGATGCTTTGGTGATCGATATCGCCGGCGAAGCGTCGACCATGATGAACATTCAGGAACTGTCGACGATCGTCCAGTACCGGTTGCCGGTCAAAGTCTTCATTCTGAACAATCAGTGGATGGGGATGGTCCGGCAATGGCAGGAGTTGATCCACGGCGAACGCTATTCCCAAAGCTACTCCGAAGCCCTGCCGGACTTCGTGAAACTGGCCGAGGCGTTCGGCGCTACGGGGTTGCGGGCCGAAACCATCGATGATGTCGAAGGCGTCTTCAAGACCATGCTCGAAACGCCGGGCCCGGTGGTCGTGGATGTCTGCGTCGAGCAGATGGAGAATTGCTTTCCGATGATTCCGGGCGGGGCCGCCCACAACGAGATCATCCTCGGCCCGGCGGACAAGGCCGGCAACCAGACTTCGGAAGAAGGTATGGTTCTGGTATAGGGAACGGCTGACGGTCCATTCGTTCACTCCCGGCGGCGCCTGGAATCTTCCGCCAGGCGCCGCCTGTTTTTCGCGGCCTCACCGAGGCTCCAGTTCTGGAATGCAAAATGTCGCCTGATGACACCATAGAAACCCACACGATCTCGGTCCTTGTCGATAACGAACCCGGCGTTCTGGCCCGCGTCATCGGCCTGTTTTCCGGCCGCGGGTATAATATCGAAAGCCTGACCGTCGCCGAGGTGGACCCGGCCGGCAAGCGGTCGCGGATCACGCTGGTGACCAGCGGCACGCGAATGATCATCGAGCAGATCAAGAATCAGCTGGATCGGCTGGTGCCGATCCACCGTGTGTCGGACCTGACCGACGATGGCGCCTTCGTGGAGCGGGAGCTGGCGTTGATCAAGGTGGTCGGCACCGGCGACCGGCGGATCGAAGCACTCAGGATCTGCGACATATTCCGGGCCCGCGCCGTTGACAGCACGCTGGAGAGTTTCGTCTTCGAGGTCACCGGCACGACCGAAAAGGTAAACGCCTTCATCGGATTGATGCAGCCTCTGGGTCTTATCGACGTATCGCGCACCGGTGTTGCGGCGATTGCTCGCGGCCGGGCGGGGATGCTCACCTCCGACGGCGCCCCTGTTCTGGACAGCGGCGGGGCCGATATCGGCGATTGACGATGCAGCGGTTATAACGCGGCCGTGCATTCGGCAGTCACTGCCATTTGACAGAAACAGGCCGACGGCATTATGTCCAATCGGGATCAAGTCCTGCCGGAAAGAAAACCAGGGGCTGGATTCGTATTCGCGAGATGAAACGGGATCGGATCGGGCGGCGTGCCGGCGGCGGATCCTGGTCGGACACAGGATTGATGGCCGGACTCCCGACGGGCGGCCTGGAACACAGAGGAACAAGAAACCATGCGTGTATATTACGATCGCGACGCCGACGTTAATCTGATCAAGACGAAGAAGGTCGTGATCGTTGGCTATGGCAGCCAGGGTCATGCTCATGCCGCCAATCTGCGGGACAGCGGCGCGACGGAAGTCCGAATCGCTTTGCGTCCGGGGTCGGCGTCGGCCCGAAAGGCCGAAGCGGCAGGCTTCAAGGTCGTCACGGTCGACGAGGGAGCGGCGTGGGGCGACGTTATCATGATGTGCACGCCGGATGAACTGCAGGGCGATATCTATCGCGATCACCTCGCCGCCAATCTCAAGGAAGGGGCGGCGATCGCGTTCGCCCACGGTCTCAACATTCATTTCAACCTGATCGAGCCCCGCCCCGATCTGGACGTGTTCATGGTTGCGCCGAAAGGGCCAGGTCACACCGTCCGGTCGGAATACGAACGCGGGGCCGGTGTTCCGTGCCTGATCGCCGTCGACCGCAACCCGACGGGATCTGCGTTCGATATCGGTCTCAGCTATGCAGCGGCGATCGGCGGCGGCCGGGCCGGCATCATCGAGACGACCTTCCGCGAAGAATGCGAGACCGACCTGTTCGGCGAGCAGGTTGTTTTGTGCGGCGGGCTGACCGCGCTGATCAAGGCCGGCTACGAGACGCTGGTCGAAGGCGGCTATTCCCCGGAAATGGCCTATTTCGAGTGCCTGCACGAGGTGAAGCTGATCGTCGACCTGATCTACGAGGGCGGGATCGCCAATATGCGGTACTCGATCTCGAATACGGCGGAATATGGCGATTACGTCACCGGACCGCGGATCATCACCGACGAGACCAAGGCGGAAATGCGCCGGGTGCTGGCCGATATACAATCCGGTGTGTTCACGCGCAACTGGATGCTGGAGAACAAGGTTTCCCAGACCAGCTTCAAGGCGGTTCGGCGTCGCGAGGCTGAACACGACATCGAAAAGGTCGGTGAGAAGCTCCGGGCGATGATGCCTTGGATTGCCGAGAATCGCCTGGTCGACAAGGACAAGAACTGATCTTCGATCATCTGTCGAAAACGCGGGCGCAATACCGTTGCTCTGGCTATCGCGGTCGCGAGCGCTTATGATGCGGCGCACTTCGGGGGCGTCAACGGACTCCCACGGACATTCTTTCGATTGTCGATTTCGGGCTTTGGGTAACTCTCCGCTTGAGCCCGGATCGACATTGAATTAACAGACGGCGGTGGGTTCCTGTACCCGCCGCCTCTCTTGTATCGAAGCCATGGTCCTCATTTTGCGACAGCCATATGTTTGCTAATCTCTTGGGTTTCCTTTCGGCCGATATGGCCATCGATCTTGGAACCGCTAATACGCTTGTTTACGTGAAGGGCCGGGGCATCGTTCTGAACGAACCATCGGTGGTCGCAATCGCGACCGTTCGCGGCAAAAAGCAGGTTCTGGCGGTGGGCGACGAAGCCAAGCAGATGCTTGGTCGAACGCCCGGCAATATCCAGGCAATTCGCCCGCTTCGCGATGGCGTCATTGCGGATTTCGAGGTCGCGGAGGAAATGATCAAACATTTCATCCGCAAGGTCCACAACCGGCGCAGCTTCGCCAGCCCCCAGGTGATCATCTGCGTGCCGTCCGGATCGACGGCAGTGGAACGCCGGGCGATTCAGGAAAGTGCCGAATCAGCAGGGGCGAGACGTGTCTTTCTGATCGAAGAACCGATGGCGGCGGCGATTGGCGCCGGATTGCCGGTGACCGAGCCGACCGGTTCCATGGTTGTGGATATTGGTGGCGGCACGACCGAAGTTGCCGTGCTCTCTCTGGGCGGTATCGTGTATTCAAGGTCGGTACGGGTCGGCGGCGACAAGATGGACGAGGCTATCATCGCCTTCATTCGCCGGCACGACAATCTATTGGTCGGCGAAGGCTCCGCCGAGAGAATCAAGAAGGAAATCGGCTCCGCCTGCCCACCGGAAGACGGTGAGGGGCGTACCATGGAGATCAAGGGCCGCGACCTCATGAATGGCGTGCCCAAGGAACTGGTGATTACCGAACGGCAGATTTCCGAAAGTCTTGCAGAGCCCGTCAGCGCCATCGTTGAGGCGGTTAAAGTCGCGCTTGAGCATACGGCGCCGGAGCTGGCCGCCGACATTGTCGACAAGGGAATCGTCCTGACCGGTGGCGGCGCGCTGCTTGGCAATCTCGATTTCGTTCTGCGGCACGCAACGGGATTGCCGGTTTCGATTGCCGACGATCCGCTGTCCTGCGTTGCTCTGGGGACCGGCCGCGCCCTGGAGGAAATGCGCACGTTGAAAAATGTTCTGATCAATATGTATTGAGCCCCGGGGGCTCTGTTTCGTTTGCTGCCGGTGGCAGGCCATTTCATTGGGCAGGCAATCGGCCGATATGCGCAATGGACAATGAATTTCGGCCGTTAAGGGCTCCCTGGCCCAGTCCGTGAAAGTGTACCGATCGGGATTTTGTGGTATTCAGATTGCAGTGCCCCTGCTGGATCAACCCTGAGCCGAACGCGGCGAGAGCCGCACAGGGCAGTAAGGTGTTGATGTTGCCACTTATCTTGCCGCCGATCCGATTTTGCTGATGACCGTGACCTCGACTTCGCCCCAAACGGAACTGAGCCAAAGGACGGCTTCGTGAGGCTACGCTCTAAGCCCATGGTTCGGATCGCGGCGCTGCGGGCGATGGTTCAAAGGTTCTCCTTCGCGCTGCTATTGATGACGGCCATCGGATTGATGATGCTCGGCAAGGTCGATGCGGTGTTGATGAATGCCATGGCCGCGCGCATCACCGACGCCATGACGCCGATCATGGCGGTCATTTCGCGTCCGGCCGCGTCCGTGGCCGATGCAATCAATGCAGCCCAGGAATTGGCGGATCTCCGCGCCGAGAACGCCCGCCTCCGACAGGAGAACACGCTTCTTCAGCAGTATCGCCATGCCGCCTTTCAGTTGGAGGCCGAGATCGTCAGCCTGCGCGAGCTGACCAACTACGAACTCGGGATGGAGCACTCGTTTATCGCGGGACGGGTCGTCGCCGACAACAGCGGCGCGTTCGTGCGCAGCAAGGCGATCAATGTGGGAGCGCAGGACGGTATTCGTGATGGGCAGGCGGTGATCGGGTCCGAGGGGTTGATTGGCCGTATCGTTCAGACCGGCGACATGTCCGCCCGGATCCTCCTGTTGACCGACCTGAACTCGCGCATACCCGTTGCCATGCAGAAGTCCGGCCATCGCGCCGTCCTTGCCGGTGACAACTCCGGCCGTCCGACCCTTCAATATCTGCCGCGCGATCATGATGTCGAAGTCGGCGACCGGGTGGTGTCATCCGGTCACGGCGGGATGTTTCCTCCCGGCCTTGCCATCGGCCGGGTCGTGGAATCGGGCGATGCCGGTATCGAGGTTGTGCTCTTCGAGGACCTGGACCGGGTTGATCTCGTCCGTGTGGTCGATTTCGGTCCCGCAACCGAGCGGGGGCAGTTTGCCGATGTGGCGGGGCCGCCGGTGCCCATACCGGAATCGGTCGGTCCCGACCCTGAACTGGTGCCCTATGGTGCCACCGCCGGAGCTGATGACCGCGAGGGTGCACCTGGCACTGACGGGACCGAAGGTGCCGAGTCCGAAGCGGCGCAGAACGGACAGCAATGAGCTTCGAGGACCGATTGCCAGAGCATATCGGCACGCGACTGGGTGTCATATTCCGCAATGCCGTACCGGGCATCCTGATGCTGTCGCTGGTGTTCGTCGCCGTGATTCCGGTACCCCTACCGGCCTATTCGACCGTGGTTCCGATGATTCCGTTCATGGCCCTCTATTATTGGGCCGTTCATCGGCCTGATCTGCTGCCGTTTCCAATGGTCTTCGTTCTGGGCATTCTCCAGGACGTGCTGACCGGCGCGCCTCTGGGCGTCAACGCGTTCATTTTCATGATCGCGCTGCTGGTCGTATCGTCGCAGCGGCGCTTTCTGGTAGGTCGGTCATTCTGGGTGCTGTGGTGGGGATTCCTGATCGTCTTGCCGTTGACGGCGGTGATGGAATGGGTGCTTTATAGCGCCATTTTCGGAGCTGTGATGCCTGTGGAGCCGGCGATCTTTCGGGCTTTGATGACGATGGGTGCGTTTCCGGCACTGGCGTGGATATGCATGCAATGTCACCGGCTCGTGCCCCAGTAGCGGATTCCGGTGCGGCGGAATGTGACGCGACTGACGATATGCCGCTCAGGCACAACGCTATTCGCATCGGGACGGGTGCATTGAGGTAGACGTCGAGGATGGACCGGGATACCGAGCGATATCGCAGTTTGACACGACGGGCGCTGATTCTGGGCGGCGTGAAGCTTGGCCTGGCCTCGGCGCTGGTCGGGCGCATGTATTTTCTGCAGGTCACGGAATCCGAGCGATATCGGGTGCTCGCTGACGAGAATCGCATCAGCATGCGCCTGCTGGCGCCTTCCCGGGGTGAGATCGTGGACCGCTATGGCCGCCCGCTGGCAGCGAACACGCAGAATTTTCAGGTTATCATGGTGGCGGAACAGGCCGGCGACGTCGAGGCGACACTGGAGCGCCTTTCAGGCATCGTGCCGTTGACCGATGCCGATCGTGAACGGGTGCTGCGCGATGTGTCCCGCCGTCGCAACTTCGTTCCGGTGACGGTACGCGAGAATCTGACCTGGGATCAGGTCAGCCAGATCGAGGTCAACGCTCCAAGCCTGCCCGGGTTGTCGATCGATGTCGGCGAGATAAGAGACTATCCGCAAGGACCCTCGACCGCTCATCTGGTCGGCTATGTCGGCGCGGTCTCCGAAGAAGAACTGACTGGAGACCCGGTTCTGACCCTGCCCGGTTTCCGGATCGGCAAGACCGGCATCGAGCGGCAATTGGAATCGACGCTTCGTGGTGTCGCCGGCACCCGTCAGGTCGAAGTCAATGCCACCGGGCGGATCATCCGCGAACTGTCTCGCGACGAGGGTACGCGCGGCGAGGAGGTTCGCTCGACGATCGATGTCGGGTTGCAGGATTACGTTCAGGACCGTCTCGCTGAGGAACGCTCGGCATCGGCCGTGATCATGGATGTGCATACGGGCGAAGTCTATGCCATGGCTTCGAGCCCGTCCTTCAATCCGAATATTTTCGCGACCGGGATTGACGGCGCATCATGGCGGTCCCTGATCAACGATCAGTATGCGCCGTTGACGAACAAGGCGCTCGCCGGGCAATACGCGCCCGGCTCGACCTTCAAGATGATAACGGCGCTGACGGCTATCGAGAACGGCATTGCCGGCCCCAATCATTCCGTATTCTGTCCCGGTCATATGGATCTGGGCAATCATCGCTTTCACTGCTGGCGTCGGGGCGGTCATGGCTGGCTGACACTGGTCGATGCCCTGGCGGAATCCTGCGATACCTATTTCTATGACCTCTCGCGCCGCGTGGGGGTCGATCGTCTATCGGCGATGGCCAACCGGTTCGGATTGGGGACATCCATCAACATCGACCTTCCCGGCGAGCGCCAGGGTCTGGTGCCCACGCAAGACTGGAAACGCCAGAATGTGGGCACGGCCTGGCAGCAGGGGGAAACGCTTATTGCCGCGATCGGCCAGGGCTACGTTCTGGCAACGCCGCTGCAGCTGGCCGTGATGACGGCCCGGTTGGTCAATGGTGGGCGGGCCATCGATCCCCGCGTCGTCATGCGCAATGTCGACCCGAATGAATCAGTTCCGGATATCGGCATTTCCGAACGCGGAATCCGGGCGGTGGTCGACGGCATGATCGCCGTCACCGACGGCAGCCGGGGAACGGCCCGCTCGTCCCAGATACCGGTTGAGGGCATGGAAATGGGTGGCAAGACCGGGACCAGCCAGGTTCGCCGGATCACGATGGCACAGCGGGCGCAGGGGCTGCTCAGCCAGGACGAGATCCCTTGGCGCGACCGTCACCACGCCTTGTTTGTCGGGTTTGCGCCGATGCACCGCCCCCGCTATGCGTGCTCGGTCGTTGTCGAGCATGGTGGCGGAGGTTCGGCCGTTGCTGCCCCGATCGCCCGCGATCTTCTGTGGGAGGCGCAGAAGCGCAATCCGGCCAGCGACCGGATCATTCCCGTTTCGCCACCTGGCGTGGCGGCAGCCGGTGAGCCGGGAGATGTCGGTGGAACCGGGGGCGGAGTAGGCGGCTGATGTCAACGGCATACTATCGTGGCAGCGGAATCGACGCGGACGATCAGGGGCAGTCTCTGGGGGAGAAAATCCTTCAACTGCCGGGCGGGCTCATTCTGCTTGTGGTTGCTCTTGCCGGTGTCGGCGTCGCGATGCTCTATTCCGCTGCCAATGGAAGCATGGAGCCCTGGGCGTCGCGTCACATTGCCCGGTTCGCCGTCGGGTTCGCGATCATGATCGGTGTCGCGCTGGTCGACCTTCGGATCTGGCTCCGGATCGCCTATCCATTCTACTTTATTACTTTCGGTCTCCTGATCGCGGTGGAGGTCATCGGACAAGTGGGAATGGGGGCCCAGCGCTGGATCAATCTCGGCTTCTTCAATCTTCAGCCGTCGGAACTGATGAAGATCGCGCTGGTGCTGGCACTGGCGCGGTACTTTCACGTTCCAACCCTCGATGATGTGTATCGGGTCCGCACGCTGATATTGCCGATCATACTCATCGTCGCGCCCGTCGCCCTCGTGATGAGCCAGCCGGACCTCGGAACGGCAGTAATGCTGTTGTTCGTCGGCGCCGCGATTTTCTTCGTCGTCGGCGTCAGGTGGTGGAAATTCGCGCTGGTACTGGCTCTCGGCCTGGCCGCCGTGCCGATTGCCTGGCAATTTCTCAGAGACTACCAGAAGGCCCGGGTGCTCACTTTCATCAACCCGGAATCCGATCCGCTTGGGACCGGCTATCACATTCTGCAAAGCAAGATTGCCCTCGGCTCGGGCGGCCTTTTCGGCAAAGGCTTTCTGCAGGGAACGCAGAGCCATCTGAATTTTCTGCCCGAGATGCAGACCGATTTCATATTTACGATGCTGGCCGAGGAATTCGGATTGATCGGCGGTGTCGGTCTGATCCTGCTTTTCCTGCTTCTCGTTGCCTACGGGGTCGTCATCGCCCTTCGCTGCCGAAATCATTTCGGCCGGATCCTGGCGCTGGGGCTGACGGCCAATCTCTATTTCTATGTGTTCATCAACACGGCCATGGTGATGGGGCTGATCCCGGTGGTCGGGGTTCCGCTGCCGCTGGTTTCGTATGGCGGGACCGTCATGATGACGATCATGTTCAGTCTGGGGTTGATCATGAGCGTTTATATTCATCGCGATACGCGGATATCCCGCCGAGCCCCGAGCGCCCAGCTCTGACGCCAATCTGCCGGAAAATCCGGGCAACCGGTGCGATGCAACGGCGACTCGTACGAACCGGGGCGCCCCGGGGATGATCCGATGCCCAGAATCCGCTTGCGTCGGATTTCGAGCGTCATTATAACACCGTGACTTCCCTGCGTGGGCGCATAGCTCAGTTGGTAGAGCAGCTGACTCTTAATCAGCGGGTCGTAGGTTCGAGCCCTACTGCGCCCACCACGCATCCCCATGACGTCCATTGTCGTACGCAGCTGACCGATTTCCAGCGCGTCACACCGACGAGAGTCTCCGTTTTGTGAGAACTCAAAGCGCCGCCCGCGTGTTGGTGGACGGTCGATGGATGCAACAGGAAGATCTTCAATGCCGGATCAGGATGGAACGCCGCATAACCTCAAAGACGTCGCCGCCGAACTTATCGAGATGTCCGAAAGGGCGGGGGCTGGAGGCGCGGTGTCCGTGGGTCAAATCCAGGACAAGGTGGGGCGCCGATCGTTCGGGCCCCTGCTGCTGATCCTGGGACTGATCGCCTTGACGCCGGTTGGCGGAATTCCCGGCGTGCCGACGTTGTTTGGTCTGGTCGTGCTGGTGACGGCCGGTCAGTTGCTGGTCGGACGTCGCAGCTTCTGGCTGCCGGCGTTCGTGACGCAGCGGTCGGTCGGCGCGGATCGGCTGAAAACAGTGGCCGAAAAGGCCCGGCCGGTGGCGGGCGGTGTGGACAAGCTGCTGCGGCCGCGGCTGGTCTCTCTGACGGATGATCGGGGTGCATACGTCATTGCCGCTGCCTGCGCGGTGCTGGCGCTGACGCTGCCGTTTCTGGAAGTCGTCCCCATGGCCGCCTTTGTGCCTGCGGCCGCGATCACGGCGTTTGCCCTTGGTCTCGTCGCCAGAGACGGGGCTCTTGTAATCGTCGGTTATGCGGCAACGGCGGTCGCGCTCTATCTGCTGGTCACCTCGGTCTTCCTTTAAGGTGCCGCCATCGCTCATCCCGGCGGTAACAGCGGCGAGATCGCGAACAGGAAAAGTGCGCAGACAGCCATCGCGAGAACGGTGAACGCGCCGTTCCAGCGCCAGACCACCCTTTCCGGGCCGCTGTCGACGAACCGACCAGCCAGAACGGCCGAGGCCGCAAACGGCGTGGATCCGTTGCACAGGCCCCATCCGGCGGAAATGGCGAGACCGGCAAATACCGGATCGACGGTGCCGACTGGCAGCGAGGTCAGCAGGCCGCCCAGAATCGGAACCATGATCAGAGGACTGATCCCGGCAGTCCCTCCGATGATGACGGCGGCCATCATGACAACGCCGGCAACCGGCTGTGCGATCACGGCCGGATCGACGATGCCGACCAGAACATCGCTGGGAATCAGTGCCGGCAGTGCCACGCCGATGAAACCTGCACTGCCGAGCAGGGCGACCTCGCGGCCCTGGGCGGGGAGGTCGTGCCGCACGGTGTTCCGTAGGGTTTGCCAGGTTTCGATTGACCGGCTGGCAAGAGTCGCCCGCTGCGGCTGGATCCCCAGCCAGATGACAGCGAAAATCGGTGCGGCGGTCATGACCGACTGCAACAGGCTCAATCCTGCGGCGGCATTCAGCAGAACGACGCAACCGAGCATGCCGGCGGTTATCGCGCATAGCCCGGCGAGGTCGCGCCATTGACCGGCGTCCGCCTCGCCATGGAATTCACCGAACGGTCGCGTGCCGGGCACTGTTCCTGACGGACGCTGACGGGCGCGGTGCCAGGCGATACGGTCCTGGAGCCATCCCAGTGCCCACACGACGGCGACCCAGGTCAGCGTGTAGGGCACGAGGTCGATCCATGCCAGCCCCGCGACGGATGTAATCAGCACCGCCTGGGCGACGCTGGCCGGCGACCAGACCATGACCAACGAGAAACCCCGGATCAGCGCGACCATCATCCGCCGGCGCCTGATCAGCGCCCGACGCCGGTCCTCGGCGGTCGCGTCAGCGGTTGTGCGCCCGCTTTCCCGCACGACCGGTCCCAGCAGGTTTATGACGCCGAAATTCAGCATCAGGCCGAACAGGTGTCCACCCGCGGACAGGGCCAGATAGCGCCGTCCGGGCGGTTGGCGGGCCAGATAGCGGCCGGTTCGGGCAACCAGCGGCGAAGCCGCCGCAGCGTTGCGCAGAAAGGTCAGGCAGAGGATCAGGGCGACCAGCCGGGCGCCGTTGGCAAGTGCCGCCAGAATGGTGCCAACGGCATCGGCTGGCGGACTGCTGGCCAGAAGGATGACGGCGCTCGCCGCCGCGGCCGTGGCGATGCCCACTTCCTTTATGCCGTATTGCCGCCAGGCGCAGGGCAGAAAGACCAGTAGCGCAATGGCCGCCACGCGATCCATGCCGACACGGGGCGCTGCGATGTCGACCAGGACCGACGCCATCAGGACAAAGAGGATCAGGGCCAAAAGAGCGTCGCCCCCGGGAGTCCGGGCTGTGTGGTCCGGCGATATGGATGTGGGCGCGAGCAACGGGTCCGTCGGCTCAGCCGACCGTGCCCAGGCGCAGACGCATGGAATATTCGAAGCGGCCGGCGGGATAGATGTTCACCGAGACTTCCAGGAATTCCGAAGCAAGGTTCAGATACTGCCGGACAATGTGCAGCCCCGGCGAACCCGGTTCGACCTGCAGGCGTTGGGCATACAACTCGGAGATCGCCACCGCCTTGACCGTCTGGCGGACTTCGCCCACCTGCTCGCCGAACCGGTCGCAGAGCTGCTGATAGATCGGCGTGGTGATTGGCGCGTCGCCGAGCTTGACCTGTCCGCGCAGATCGGCATAGCGGGCGGCAATATAGGCGTTTGTCCAGCAGAACGGGCCGCCCGGATCTCCGGGGCCAGGATCGCCGGGCACGCTGCGGGCGCCGGCGAACAGAATCCAGCGCCGGCCGGTTTCGCCGCCGATCAACCGGCTGAGATCGTCGTCGGCAATGACGTCCTCGACCGTGTGGAGATGAAGCTGCGTTTCCGACGCATACTGCATCACCTGATCCACCGATTGCGTGGACATGATGTAGCTGGACTTGGAATAGCGCGCTTCGACGCGGGTGCCGATGCCTTGCGCCCGCGATACCAGACCCAGTTGCTGCATCCGGCGGATTGCCTCGCGGATGGTCGACCGGCTGACGCCATATTGGGCGCAGAGCTCGGCCTCCGTAGGCAGCAGACTGCCGATCGGGTAGCGCCCGTCTGCGATATCCGCGACGAGCGCCTGCGCGATGCGCAGATATCGCGGCTGATTGCCTGAAAGGCGCAGATCGTCGGATAGGTTCTGGTTATCGTTCTTCATGCTCTGCCCCGACACAGCCCCGGTCTGGTCTCCTTGTTCGAATGACTGTACATTATAATGAATCGGCCTTCAACGACGCCCGCTCGGAGATGCCGAACATGTCGACCTGCACCTGCTAATTGCATGGGTTTTACAGTTCCATGACCGACACTCAACCGCCACCTGCTGCCGAAAGGGGGCCGGAAGCCGCATTCGACCACTTTCTTGGCGACGGCCTGTTCCGTATCCAGCGATGCGCCCCATGCGGTGCCCACATTTTTTATCCCCGGATCATCTGTCCGCATTGCGGCGCGAGCGACCTGGCCTGGGTTGCCCCCAGTGGCCTGGGGACCGTGTATGCCACGACCGTGATGCGGCGACCTGACGACAAGGGCGGCGCGTACAATGTCTGCCTCGTCGATCTGAAGGAGGGGCCGCGCATGATGAGTACGGTCGTCGGCGTCGCGCCCGACGGGGTCGCGGTCGGCATGTCCGTCATGGCCAGCGTTCAGGATCTGGACGGCAGTCCACAGGTCGTATTCCGGCCAGGCGGCGAACCAGGGACGGGGGACCCCACCAATGTCTGAGCGCCTCGAATACGCAACCGGCCGACCGGTGCCTCGCGGCGCCGCGTCGATCGTCGGCGCCGGCATGGCCGGGCTGGGCGAGGCCCCCGGCTTCACCGAGATGGAACTGCTGGTGAGGGCCTCACAGTCGGCACTCTCACAGGCCGGACTGAGCGTGCGCGATGTCGACGGGCTGTTCGCGACGACGGCCGTGCATGCGATGCCGTCGCTTTCGGTCGCGGAATATATGGGCATCCGGCCCGTCGTGTCCGAGGCGACGCCGATGGGCGGGGCGTCTTTCGTTCACTATGTCGCCGAAGCCGCCCGGGCTCTGGCCGAGGGGCGGTGCCGGGTTGCCCTGATTGCCTATGGCAGCAACCAGCGCACAGCGTCGGGCAAACTGGTTTCGCCATCGGCATCGCACCGGCGCGAGGCGCCCTATAAGCCCCGCTATCCGATTACCGCCTATGCGCTTGCCGCCAACCGCCATATGGCCGAATTCGGCACGACGCGGGAGCAATTGGCCGAGGTCGCGGTTGCGGCGCGGGGCTGGGCCGGGCTCAATCCCGAGGCCTTCATGCGCACGCCTCTGACGCTTGATGCGGTGATCGGGGCCCGAATGGTCGCGGACCCGCTGACCGTGCTCGACTGTTGCCTGGTGACCGACGGCGCCGCCGCCATCGTCATGACCCGAACGGACGAAGCGCGTGATCTGACCGCCCGGCCGGTTCCCGTGCTTGGCGGCGGAACGGCGTCCCGGCACCGCAACATCAGTGCCATGCCGGATCTGACGGAAACTGCTGCCCGCGACTCCGGCGCCCTGGCCTATGAAAGCGCGGGGCTCAAGCCCGGCGAGATCGGGCTGGCGATGCTTTATGACGCCTTTACCATTAACACGATCCTGTTTCTGGAGGATCTGGGGTTCTGTGCCAAGGGCGAGGGCGGCAGTTTCGTCGCCGGCGGCGCCATCGGACCCGGCGGTCGGTTGCCGGTGAACACCAATGGTGGCGGCCTCTCGTTCTGTCATCCCGGCATGTACGGGCTGTTTCTCGTGGTCGAAGCAGTGCGGCAGCTGCGCGGCGAGGCGGGCGAGCGGCAGGTCGATGACCTGCACACTGCCCTTTGCCACGGCAATGGCGGGGTGCTGTCGGCGCAATCAACCATCATATTGGGCGATGCCGACGCGGTCTGACACTCACTGCTAACCTCCGATGGTCATCCGTTGCAGTGCCTCGTCATCGGCCGGAAATTCCTCGTCTCCGGCTTCATGTCCGTGCACCCGGAGGATATAGGCGACGATTTTGCGATAGGCCTGGTCGGCCAGGGAGTCTGGTGCACTGGGCGGCATAGTATGGCCGTAGGCCGCCAGATTCGCCACGGTCTCGCCTTCGGTCGCCGATCGTTTAGTACAGCTTGCCGTCCGGGCCGATCTTCATGCGGCCGGAGTTGCGTCCGTCCCCCAGGTGACTTCCCACGGTCCCTCCAGCCCTTCGATCAGGACATCCTGAGTGAACGGCATGGTCCCTTCGACCACCGCATCCCGTCTCTCTTGCGCCAGAACCGGCATCGCTGCTGCCGTGCCCAACAGGAATGGCATGCTTATGACGTTTCGTCTCATCCGATCCTCCCGTCAGAATGGTCCATTTCACTGCCGTTGATGCAACTGCGTCAGGCGTTGTCGTGTTCCCGCGCAGACAATAATGGCCGGTCGAAGCTCGAAGTCGCATACTGATGTCTGGTTGACGCCGCGAATGTACTGCGTATACGCTGATCAAAAATGACCGTTTCATCGCATGAAAAAGCGTACGGATTATAGGGAGAACCCAGGATGTACAGGCTTACTGCCGTTTCCGCGGTCGCCGCGGTGGCCCTTTTGTCGCTGTCGCACCAGGCCGACGCCCAGACCCAACTCCGTTTCGGACACGCCAACGGCGAAGGCGAAATCGCCGCCCAGCTTTTCCAGGACTTTGCGGACAGTGTGGCGGAACGCACCGATGGCGAACTGACCATCCAGATCTTTCCGAACGAACAACTCGGCAACGAAAACGAGTTGGTGGAACAGGCCAAGGCCGGCGGCGTTGACATCACCGCGCCATCGATGCCGTCGGCGAGCTTGCTGGTGCCGTCGCTGGAAATGCCCAGCGCGCCATTCCTTTGGGATAGCTGGGAAGAAGCACAGGCGACCATTCTGGGCGACGCGATGCAGCCGGCCTTCGATGAACTGGCCGACGAGCACGATCTGATTCCCCTGAGCAAGATCTGGTACTGGGGCTGGCGCAATTTCACCTTCAGCGATACCGAAGTCCGCAGCCCCGCCGATATGGAAGGTTTGAGCGTTCGGGTGCCGGAACAGGCGGTCTGGGTTGCCATGGTCGAAGCTTTCGGCGCATCGCCGACGCCGATCGCCTTCTCCGACGTCTATTCCGCGTTGCAGCAGGGCGTCGTGGACGGGCAGGAAAATCCGATCCCGACGATCTATAACCGGCGATTCTACGAGGTGCAGGATTATCTCGTCATGTCGCAGCACATGCTGCAGAACAACATGATCCTGATGAACCAGAGCCAGTTCGAGTCGCTCTCCACGGAACACCAGAGAATTCTTCTCGAAGAGGCGCAGAAATACTCGGCCATCAATACGGCCATTCAGCAGCGCCACGAAGAAGAAATGCTTCAGGAAATCGAGGAAGCCGGTGGTACGACCGTGATCCGCGACCCTGACCGCGCGGCCTTCGCCGACGCCATGACCGATGCCTATGCGTCCATGGCCGAACGCTGGGGGCCGGAGAACTTCGAACGTCTCCAGGCGAGCATCGAGGAACTGCGCAGCCGCTGATCGGCGCCGCCGAGCCGCATCTGCGGCCCCGGATGTCGCGCCAGGCGTCATTCGGGGCCGCGGGCGGCAAATACGGAGACGTGAATGCTGACGGGAATTCTGCGCTGGTTCCGCCGTCTCGATGACGGGATCGCGTTCGTCGAGACGGTGGTACTCACAGTGCTGTGCGCCAGTCTCGGCATTCTGCTCTTTACCAACGTGCTGTTGCGCTATGTGTTCCGCAGCCCGTTCGCCTGGATCGAGGAAGTCGTGGTCGCGGCGTTCGTCTGGATGATCTTTCTGGGTGTCAGCGCCTGCTTCCGGACCCATCAGCATCTGCGCATCGACCTTGCCGCACGCCTGTTGCCGAAATGGGCGACACTGGTTCTCGGCCTCGTCGGAACGATCCTGATGCTGTGCATTCTCATGACACTGATCGTCTACGGCTATTTCTACGCGCTTCAGGTTTCCGGCAACGCAACACCGATCCTCGGCATTTCGGCGGCCTGGCTCTTTTACGGGATGCCACTGGGAATGGCGCTCGCCGGGATACACATCATCCGCCAGGCACTCGACGAGGGACTTGACGAGGTGCTGCGCTCGGTGCTTGAGCGGGAAGGATAGACGCCGGCATGGCCCTTTTGCTGCTGACATTCGTCGCCCTTCTCGCGCTTGGTCTGCCGATTGCCTTTGCCATGCTCGGCTCGGCGATCGTCGCGATCTGGTACGAGGGGTTCCCGCTGGTGATCTTCGCCCAGCGGGTGTCGTCCGGCGTCCAGTCGTTTCCGCTGCTGGCGATCCCCTTGTTCATTCTTGCCGGCAATCTGATGAACCAGAGCGGCATGAGCGAACGGCTTTTCGATTTCGCCCGCGCCCTGATCGGTCATATACGTGGCGGCCTGGCCCATGTGAACGTCGTCGCCAGCGTGCTGATGTCGGGCATTTCAGGGTCGTCGCTGGCAGACTGTGCGGCGACGACGCGCGTGTTCGTGCCGCAGATGGAGCGTGCCGGCTATAGCCGCGCATTCGGCGTTGCCATCACGGCGTCGTCGGCGACATTGGCGCCGATCATCCCGCCGTCGATCCTGCTGATCATTTATGGCTGGGTGGCGAATGTCTCGATCGGCGATCTGTTCCTGGCCGGAATCGTCCCCGGACTGCTGATCGGCATCGTGCTGCTGACAATCACCGGCATCATGGCAAAGATCCGCAGATTCCCGAAGGATGCGGCGTTTTCGGGTTCGGCCCTGAAACGCACCTTTGCCCGGTCGGGCTGGGCCTTGCTGCTGCCGGTCGTGATTGTCGGCGGGTTCCGGGCTGGTATCTTCACCGCGACCGAGGTTGCTGCAGTTGCCGCTTTTTACGCGCTGCTGGTCGGGCTGGTGATCTATCGTACGCTCGATGTTCGCGGCATCGGCGAGGCCCTGGCCTCGACGGCGCGGGATACGGCGTCGATCCTGCTGCTGGTTGCGGCCGCGGCGCCCTTTGCCTGGGTCCTGGCGCTTCACCAGGCCCCTCAGGCGATGCTCGGAGTCATCTCCGGGATCACGGATCATCCGATCCTGGTCCTGTTGCTGCTCAACGTCCTGTTGCTGGTGCTGGGGACGTTCATGGAAACCCTGGCGATCATCATCATCCTGCTGCCGATCCTGTTGCCGCTGCTCAACAGTCTCGATATCAATCTGGTTCATTTCGGCATCGTGATGATCATCAATCTGCTTATCGGCCAGATGACGCCGCCGCTCGGTGTCCTGATGTTCGTTTCCTGCGCCATCGCGCGGGTGCGCATGGGCGCGTTTCTGAAAGAGGTATGGCCATTCCTGATCGGGCTGATCATCGCCTTGCTCATCATCACGCTGGTCCCGGCTCTGACGCTGACACTGCCCGCCATCGCCCGGTGACGGATCCGGTTGCCGGGCACCATAAAGGGAGAACGAGTTGGACACGATCGATCGCATCGAACTGCGGACGTTCACTTTCGAAGTCGACGGTCTCGGTCTGGAAGGAGACGCCGCGTCGACCTACAACATGGTCTGCCGGCCCGGCGACAGGATCACGGTCGAACGGTACGCCGTGCTGCTTCACAGTACGGGCGGCCTGACCGGCGAATATGTGACCCATTGGGTCGGTACCCGCTCGGCTTTCGAACAGACGCGCACGCTGGCGCCCCTGCTTCTGGGGCGATCGACCCGGGACCGGGAATGGCTGTTCGACGAGTTCAAACGCGAACTGCGCCAATACGACCACATGGGTCACGGCGCGCTCGACATTGCGTTGTGGGACCTGCTGGGCAAGGAATGCGGATGTTCGGTGTCGCATCTGCTCGGGCGCTATCGCCAGCGCCTGCCCGCCTATGCCAGTACCTATCACGGTGATCATTCCGGGCGATTGAACTCGCCTGACGCCTTCGCGGAATTTGCCGAAGCCTGCTATCAACTGGGCTATCGCGCATTCAAGCTGCATGGCTGGCACGAGGGTGAGGCGCGGCGCGAGGCGGAAAACGTGCTCAACCTGCGCCGGGCGATGGGCGACCGTATGGAACTGATGCTCGACCCGGCCTGCCAGTTACGGACATTTGCCGACGCCCTTTATGTCGGCCGCGCCTGCGACGAGGCCGACTATCTCTGGTACGAGGATCCGTTCCGGGACAGCGGTGTGTCGGCCTTTGCCCACAAGCGGCTGCGTGAAAAGCTGAAAACGCCGCTGCTGATGACGGAACATGTGCGCGGGATCGAACCCAAGGCGGATTTCCTGATCGCTGGCGGCACCGACATCCTTCGCGCCGACCCGGAATACGATCTGGGCATTACGGGCGCGATGAAGATCGGCCATCTCGCCGAATCCTTCGGCGTCGACGTCGAGATCCACGCCTGCGGCCCGGCGCATCGTCACTGCATGGCGGCGCTCAGGAATACGCGGTATTACGAGGTGGCGCTTGTCGGTCCCGGGGCGGCCAATGCCGTGCCGCCGGTCTATAGCTGCGGCTATTCCGACCAGCTCGATGCCGTTGGGGCCGATGGCGCGTTCCCGGTGCCGGAGGGGCCGGGCCTGGGCGTGACCTATGACTGGGATTTCATCAAGCAGCATCAGACGAGTGAAACCATCCTCAGTGCCTGAAGATGGTTCGCATCGACGCCAGACCGTCCACGGCTATGTGAGGTCGGAGATCGCCGATGCGCTGACGCGCGGACAGCTTGCGCCGGGTGATATGCTGAAGGTCTCCCATGTCGCAAGGCGCTTCGGGGTCAGCCGGACGCCCGTCTACAGGGCGATGCACGAGATGGTGCAGGCGGGCGTCCTGCGCGACATCGGCACCGGCCGTTTCGTCGTGCCGGACCTGAACGGCGTGGAGCCGACGCGCGCGATCGCGAAGCCCGCAGTCTGGCAGGATCCGGGGCAGGGGCCTGCCAATCCACGCCCGCGCGCGAAGCCGCTTTGGGACGTGTTGTTCAAGACGGTTCAGCGCGAGATCGCGGAAACGACGCCGTTCGGTTCCTGCTTCATCATCGGTGCGACCCTGGCGTCGGTGCATAATGTCAGTCGGACGGTCGCACGTGATATTCTGGCGCGGCTGCAGCAGGCCGGTATCGTCCGGAAGGACGGTGATGGCCGATGGGTGACAGTCGCGCTGACCGACCGGCGGCTCGGCGACATCTACGAAATCCGCCAGCACCTGGAGCCGCTGGCGTTGCGGCGCGCCTTTCCCTTTCTTTCCGGGCCGGAGATCGATGCCGAACGCGCGGCGGTCGATGCCTGCCTTGCGAAATTTCCGGCGATCGATGGTGCCGTGCTCGATGCGCGGGAGGATTTCCTGCATGTGCATTGCATGGAAAAGGGCGATAACATCGAATTGATCGCGCTCCTTCGGCAGACGAGGCTTCCGCTGATCTCGAACCACGCAATGTTCGAACGGATCCTGGCGATCAAACCGGAAATCGAATTCCTGCAGGATCACGCGGCGATCCTGACAGCCTTGTCCGACAGGGCGATCGATGTCGCCTCTGCGGCGTTGTCAAGGCACCTCGAACGCTCTGCCGACACCTATCGCCAGCGCATGGCCAGACTGTGCCAGTCGGCCGTGCCGCAATTGCCGGAGTATCTCGAACTCGTGCGATCCGATTGATCGATTGCCGGCAGGCTTTCTTTTCCATTCCGGCGGATGTCCGGGCATACTGCCGAAACCCCATCATCCGGAGCGGGACATGGCGATTCTGATCCTGGGATTGATCATCTTTCTGGGCGTTCATTCGGTGCGCATCGTGGCGCCGGATTTCCGCGACCGCCAGATTGCGGCGCGGGGCCCGGGGGCATGGCGTGGAATCTTCTCGTTAGTGTCCCTGATCGGCTTCGTTCTGATCGTCTGGGGCTATTGGCTGGTCTGGCCGACGGCGCCGATCCTTTACGAACCGCCGGTCTGGATGAAGCATCTCAATATCGTCCTGATGCCCTTTGCGCTGATCTTCGTGGTCGCCTCGCAGTTACCGGCGGGCCGGATCAAGGCAACGCTGAAGCACCCCATGCTGGTCGGCGTCAAGATCTGGGCGCTGGGGCATTTGCTGGCCAATGGCGATCTGGCAGCACTGCTGCTGTTCGGATCGTTTCTGGCGTGGGCGGTTGCGGACCGGATCGCCGCCAGAAAGCGCGGCGACAGCGGTCCGGCACCGGGGCCGGTAAAGTGGGACGGATTTGCCGTCGCCATTGGGCTGGGGCTTTATCTCTTGTTCGTCTGGCGTCTGCATCTCTGGCTTTTCGGCGTCCCGGCCATCGCCGCCTGATCGGGCGCAGACAGTGCACGGCCTTGCATCTCAACGGGTCGGATCGTCACCGGGATCGCTGTTCAGCGGCAGGGCCGTCAGAGCGTCGGCGAGAAAGTCCATGACGCGGCGAATGCGCAGGCTGGTGCGCAGATCCCGGTGCGACGCCAGCCACATCGGCAGCGCCGGGATCGGCAGATCCGGCCAAAGGCGGCGCATGCCCGGCGACTGGCGGGCGACGAAAACGCTGGCGAAACCGATGCCCGCGCCTGCCTTTACCAGTTCCCAGTTCACGACCTGATCGTCGGTCCGGAGCCGGAAATCCCGTCGCGAGGCGCTGATCCCCATGTCGGCCATCGCCCGGACGATCAGGTCGGAACGATCATAGCCGACGATGCAATGGCTGGACAGCGCGTCCCAATTCCGGGGCCAGTCAGCGGGCACGCCGTGGCAGGCCAGATAGTCGGCGCGGGCAAAGGCGCCGATCGCCATGTCGTTGACCTTGCGCGCGATCAGGTCGTCCTGCGCCGGGCGAGCCATACGCACGGCGATATCGGCGTCGCGCGACAGCAGGTTCTCCACCGTATTGCTCGCGACCAGTTCGATCTCGATGCCCGGCTCGGCCCGGACCAGATCGGCGATGATCCCGGGCAGAATACAGGTGGCAACGACCTGGCTGGCCGTGATCCGCACCGTGCCGGTGGGATCGGCCGACTGACCGGCGGCCTTGAGCGCCAGACGCTCGGCGTCGGCCGCCATGGCGCGGGCATCGTCGATCAGCGTCATGCCTGCTTCGGTGAGGCGCATGCCGTCGCGGCCGCGAACGAACAGCGTCAGCCCGGTTGCCGCCTCCATGGCGTCGATATGGCGTCCGAGCGACGGCTGGCTGATGCCGATGCGCTGGGCGGCAGCGGCCAGAGAGCCGGCCTCGGCAACGGCAACGAAGCTTCGGATCAGGTGCCAGTCGAGTGCCGTCATCGTCCTTGCGCCGCCTCGCATTCACGCCGCACCGCCTATTCCCGGGAACCCGATCGGAAGCGCGGCCGCCGGTATGGTATCATTCGTATGTGATCAGGAACCATCGCAATGGCGATGGGGTTCACTATCGGGAACCGTAGAGAAAAGCGAGCCTGGACATGTCCGATCCGATCATCGCCTATTGCGGACCGGCGCCGCTGCCCGCCGATCTCTGGGTGCGCTGGAACCTGGACCCGGTGCTGCTGGCGGTGCTGGGGCTCGCTGCCTTTGTCGTCGTCAGGTTTGGTGGCCACCGGCCGAACGACCGGGTCTTTGGGTTGACGGCCGTCGCGCTGATGGCGGTGATCTTCGTCTCGCCGCTTTGCGCCTTGTCCTCGGCGTTGTTTTCCGCGCGGGTGCTGCACCATGTGCTTCTGATCGTGGCAGTGGCCCCGCTGCTGGCACTGGTGTTCCCCGCCGCCAACTCGTCGAGACGAATATCACTGGCCGCGCTCGCGACAATCCACGCCGTCGTGCTCTGGCTTTGGCACATTCCCGGCCTCTACGCCTGGGGACTGGCGAGCGTGCCTGCCTACTGGCTGATGCAGGTCAGTCTGCTGGGCACCGCCTGGGCGCTGTGGAACGGCGTGTTCGCGGCCATGGCGCAGCATCGCGGCGGCGGGGGTGACGGATCGCAGATGGTCGGCGTGCTCGTCGCGCTGATCGGCACCATCGCGCAGATGGGCATGCTGGGCGCGATCATCGTTTTCGCGCCGGAGCCGCTGTATTTCGTGCATTTCCTGGCAACCATCCCATGGGGGATCTCGCCGCTGGCCGATCAGCAACTGGCCGGGTTGCTGATGTGGGTTCCCGCCGCGTTGCCCTATGCGGCGGCCGGTCTCTGGCTGCTCTGGAGGGCTCTGGCGCCCCACGAGACGACGCCGTGATTCCCATCCTGAAATTCATCCATCTGGTGGCCATCTCGTTCTGGGCCGGAGGGCTGATCGGCCTTCCTTTCCTTCTTTCGCGACGCCGACGGATGGACAACGCCGATGATCTGGAACGGCTGCACCGTTTGGTGCGGTTCGTGTCCGTCGGTATCACGTCGCCGGCGGCCTTTCTGGCAATTGCCAGCGGCATCGTCCTGATCTTCGCCGAGGGGACGTTCGAGCCTTGGTTCGCGCTGAAGCTGACGGCGGTTGGCGCGATGGTCGCGTTGCATCTCTGGACCGGGTTCGTGGTGCTGGGGCTGTTCGCGCCCGGCGGCCGCTTCGGCGCCATCGCGGGCGCGGCACTGATCGGCGGCAGTGCGACGGTTGTCGCGCTGATCCTGTGGATCGTGCTGGCAAAGCCGGCGATCGATGCGGCGTTCGTTCCCGATGGCCTGTTCGAGCCGGGGGCGCTGGGCGACTGGTTCGATCAGTCGTTCGGTGACAACACGATGCCCACGCCATGATCGAAGATCAGCTTTCCGCCCTGATACCCCGCAAAAGCGGTGAGGACGGTCGCCACGGCCGAGAGCGCCAGCCCCAGCGGCAGCACGGCGGCGGCTTCGGACAGGCGCACGCCCCAATTGGTGCCGGCGACGGCCAGCAGCGTCATTGCGGCGACCGCGTGCGACCAACTGGTGACGCGGGCACGGATACCCGGAACGAGCACCAGTTCCAGCGTTCCGACCCCGGCCGCGGCGGCGCCGGTCAGAAAGGCGAATCCCGCCGTCCACAATCCGGCACGCTCCCAGAACGGATCGCCGGACCACCAGAAAAAGAGATCGGCCCCCAACGTGGCAACGACGAAGGCGATCGGGAAATGGACCATCATGGCATGAAGCGGGTGGCCGATAACCGCAATGGCCGATTCCTTGTCGAGGCGCCGCACCTCGGTCATCACCGGTTCGCCACCAGTCTGGTTGCCGGCCTCCGGCGGATCGCTCTTGCTGCTGGTTTCGGCTTGGCTCACGGCCGTGGCCCCCTGTTGCGTTTGCTCCCGCTGGCGGCGCCGTTCCTGATGGCCGGCTGCAGCGGCCCGTTCTCCACACTTGAACCCGCCGGGCCGGGTGCCGGTTCCATCGCCGATCTATGGTGGGTCATGCTGGCCGGTTCGGCAATCCTTCTCGGCCTCGTGATGACCCTGTTTGCCATGGTTATGTGGCGTCCCGACTGGGGCCGCCGGGTGCCGGCATCGCGATGGATCGTTCTCGGCGGTTTGGTGCTGCCGGCCCTCGTGCTGCCGCCCCTGGTGGGTTATGCGCTGTTCGCCGGCGACCGGCTGGTTCGCGGCGACACGGGTCACGCCATCCGGATCGAGGCCGAGGCCCGGCAATGGCACTGGCGCTTCAGCTACCCCGATCACGGCGACCGGGCGACGCAGGATCGGTTGTATCTTCCGGCTGGCCAGGATGTCGATATCACGATCACCAGCCGTGACGTGATCCATTCGTTCTGGGTGCCGCGGCTGGCCGGGAAACGCGACGCCATTCCGGGACACGAGACCGTGATGCGGCTTCGCGCTGACGAGCCGGGCACGCTGAGCGGGATCTGCGCCGAGTTCTGCGGCAGCGGTCACACCGGCATGCGGTTTGCCGTTACCGTGGTTGCCGAGGAAGAATTCGAGGACGCCCTGATGGAGGCCGCCCCCTGATGGAAGCCACCCCCTGATGGAAGCCAACCAATGAGCGGTACTCTGCAGCGGCACCGGGCGCTATCGGCCATCTGGGGCAGCGGATCCGGCGTCACCCGGCTGGCTTCGGTCAATCACTCGGTCGTCGGGCTGCGCTTCATGGTCACCGCGATGGTGTTCTTTGCCATCGGCGGCATGCTGGCGATGCTGATCCGCGCGCAACTCGCGACCCCGGATTCCGCCTTCGTCGGCCCGGAGATCTACAACCAGATCTTCACGATGCACGGCACGATCATGATGTTCCTGTTCGCGATCCCGCTGCTGGAGGGGATGGCGATCTATCTGCTGCCCAAGATGCTGGGCGCACGGGATCTGGCGTTTCCCCGGCTCACGGCCTATGGCTATTGGTGCTATCTGTTCGGAGGCACCATTCTGATCCTGGCGATGATCGCGGGCGTCGCGCCGGACAGCGGCTGGTTCATGTATACGCCGCTGTCGTCGAATGTCTATTCGCCGGGCATCAATGCCGATGTCTGGCTGCTCGGCGTCACCTTCGTGGAAATTTCGGCGATGACGCTGGCGGTGGAACTGGTCGTCTCGATCCTGAAGCTGCGGGCGCCTGGCATGTCGCTGGACCGCATGCCGATCTTCGGCTGGTACATCCTGGTGACGGCCGGCATGATGGTCGTCGGCTTTCCGCCACTGATCCTGGGCTCGATCCTGCTGGAAACCGAACGCGCGTTCGATTTGCCGTTCTTCGACCCCACCCGCGGCGGCGATCCGCTGTTGTGGCAGCACCTGTTCTGGCTGTTCGGCCATCCCGAGGTCTACATCATCTTTCTGCCCGCGGCCGGGGCCCTGTCGACGATCATCCCGGTCATGGCGGGGCGGGTGCTGATCGGCTATCGCGCCGTGATCGTTGCGATCGTCGCCCTGGCGTTCCTGAGCTTCGGCATCTGGGTCCACCACATGTTCACGGTCGGCATCCCGCATCTGTCGCTGGGTTTTTTTTCTGCCGCATCGGCGCTGGTTGCCGTGCCGACGGCCGTGCAGATATTCGCCTGGCTCGCCACCCTGACGAATGGCCGGCCGCGCCGCAGCATGCCGATGCTCTATGTTTTCGGCTTTTTCTTCATCTTCGTGGCCGGCGGGCTGACTGGTGTCATGCTGGCCATGGTGCCGTTCAACTGGCAGGTCCACGACACGCATTTCGTCGTCGCCCATCTGCACTATGTTCTCGTCGGCGGATTCGTGTTCCCGATATTGGCGGCGGTATATTACTGGCTGCCGTTGATCAGCGGGCGGCGGTCGATCCCCGGGCTGGCCATTCCGGCCTTCTGGCTGATCTTCATCGGCTTCAACATGACGTTCTTCCTGATGCACCTGACCGGTCTGCTGGGCATGCCGCGGCGCATCCATACCTATCCGGGATACGAGGGCTGGGTCGGGCTCAACCTTCTGTCATCGGTGGGCGGCTTCGTGCTGACCATCGGATTTGCTCTGCTCGCGGTCGATGTTCTGGGCCGGCTGCGTTTCGGCCGGCGGGCCCGCCGCGATCCCTGGCACGCCGGCACGCTTGAATGGGCGATGCCGATGCCGCCGACACCCTATGCGTTCGCGTCGATTCCGCATATCGATGGCCGGGCCGACGATCTTCGCCCGGCGGCGCTGGCACTGGCCCTGGCCAGAGGTGAGGGATACCTGAGCCGAACACGGCATGGCTGGCAGGAGACGCTGGGTGTCCATGCGACGACGGGGCTGCCGGACCAACTGGTCGTCCTGCCGCGAATGACCTTTCTGCCGCTGATCACGGCGGTCGCGACCGGGCTCGTGGTTCTGGCGATGCTGTTCAAGGTCTATCCGCTTGCTATTGCGGGCGCATTTCTGGTTGTCGGCCTGTTCATCTACAGCGGTCAGAACGCCGGGCTGTCGCGGGACTTTGATCCTCTTGACGTCGGTCACGGTGTCACCCTGCCGCCGCATACCCAGGTCGATGGATCACCACCCTGGTGGGCCATGATGGTAACGCTGGTCGCCGACGCCGCCCTGTTCTCGTCACTGGTATTCGGCACCTTCTATCTGTGGGTGACCGCGCCAGCCGATCCGCCCGAAGTCGGGCAGGCGAGCATGGTTCTGGCCGCGCTGACCGTCGCCGCCCTGGCAGGCGCGGCGTTGTCCGCCCGTTCGGCGTTGCGCGCGGTGGCCGATGGATCGGCGATCGCGGTGCGTCTGGCGGCCGGCGGTCTGGCATTCGCAGCCGCGATCGCCGGGCTGATGGTGTTGATCGCGGGGATAACACCGTCTCCGACCGAGCACGCGTTCGGTGCCGTCGCGTCTGCCCTGCTCACCTATGCGGCGCTGCATGCGGGAATTGGCGTTGCCTTCGTGATCAGCAACGCCCTGCGGCTGAGGGCCGGATTCATATCCCCGTCCCGCCGCCTGGATCTGCGACTGACGCGGGTGTGGGCGGACTATACCGCCGTCGTCGGCGCCGTCGCCCTGGTGCTGGTTTTGTCGCTGCCCGGATTGGTCGGGGCGCTGGAGGTGCGGCCATGAACGCCACCGGGAACACCTCCGATTCCGACGGTCTCAGCCCATGGCGCCTTTGGTGGCTGGTGGCCGGCTTCGCGGTCTGGGGCAGTGCCCTTGGCGCACTATATGGCCTGCACGGGCTCGGCTGTGCCTTCGCATGGCCCGCTGGCGTTTTGCGGCTGATGATGGCTCTGGTGCTGCTGGTCCATCTGGGGGTACTGGGCTGGGTGGTCCGGCACCTGTACCTGTCAGGCGGCAACGGCACTGCGACCGGCCGCTTTCTTCGGGCGGTCTTCATGGGGAGTGCGCTGTCGGCGCTGGCGGCAACGGTTCTGACCTTTGCGCCGCCTCTTTTGCTCACCGCGTGCACCTGAGACTCCTGCGTCATATCAATTCATTTATGAATAGAGAAGGCCCGATGTTGGCCGTATTAGCGACGCAGAGGAATAGATAGTGTTCTGTCCTGGAAACAATTCAGGAAAGGACGGGTTCATGATGACGATAGCGATACTCGGCGCCCGCGGGCAGGTCGGGCGGGCTGTGGCGAGGGCATTCCACCGGCGCGGTTATGATGTGATCGCGGTTACCAGAGATGGCCGCGCAGAGGGACTGCCGGTCGGCACGGCGCATCGTGCCGCCGACGCGACCGACACGGATGCGCTCGTGCGTGCGACCGAGGGGGCGGATCTCATCTTCAACGGCCTCAATCCCGATTACACGCAGTGGGATCGATTTGCCGTTCCAATGGCGGAATCGGTGCTCGCGGCCGCGCGCACCCACAACGCGACCCATCTTTTTCCGGGCAATGTCTATAATTTCGGGCGCGAGATACCGGCCCTCGTCACCGAGGCCACGCCGTTCAGGGCCAGTACGCCGAAAGCCGCAACCCGCATCGCGATGGAAGAACGCTTTGCCCGCGCGGCGACTGAAGACGCCACGCAGACCCTGATCCTGCGGGCGGGCGATTTCTTCGGCGGCGACGGTGACGGCCGGGCATCATGGTTCCGCCAGGCCCTGATCGCGAAACTGGACCGGGGCATCTTCACCTATCCCGGCCCCATGGACCGCCCGCATGCCTGGGCCTATCTGCCCGACCTGGCCGAAGCATTCGCCGATCTGGCCGAAGCGCGGCACGGTCTCGACCGATTTGCATGGTTTGGCTTCGATGGCCATTGCCTGACCGGCGCGGAGATGAAGGCGGCGGTGGAACGGGCGGCGGGCCGGCCGCTGCGGACCCGGCGCATGCCCTGGACGCTGATGCGGGCGGTCGGCGTTGTGAACCCGATGATCCGCGAGCTGACCCGCATGTCCTATCTCTGGTCGGCGCCGCATCGGGTCTCAGGGGCGTGGCTGTCGTCGATCATCGGCACGATCCCGCATACGCCAACGGATAGTGCGGTCGGCATCGCGCTTGGCGCGGCCGGATCGCTCGACTACCTTGGGAACGAAGCATCGCAGGACTCACTGCGCGCATGATCAAGAACCAGGGAGGACGCGCCGCCATGGCCGTGGAGCGCATTACCGATTGCATCGATATCGTCGACGAACGGTTCCGCTATTTCATTCCGCCGAACACGTGGCTCGAACGATTGGCGACCGGTTTTCTGTGGTCGGAAGGACCTGTCTGGTTTGCCGATACCGGCGTGCTGGTCTGGTCCGATATTCCCAACAACCGGATGATGCGCTGGACCGAGGAGGGCGTGTCGGAGTTTCGCCGTCCGTCGAATTTCACCAACGGGAATACCCGAGACCGCGAGGGCCGGCTCGTGAGTTGCGAACATGGCAGCCGCCGGGTTACGAGAACCGAGCCGGATGGAACGATCACGGTGCTGGCCGAGAAATTCGACGGCAAGCGGCTGAATTCGCCCAATGACGTCGTGGTCAAATCGGACGGCTCGATCTGGTTCACCGATCCGCCCTATGGCATCCTGTCGGATTACGAGGGGCACAGGGCCGACAGCGAGATCGGCGCTTGCAACGTCTATCGGATCGATCCGGCGGACGGCGGATTGACCGTGGTTGCCGGCGATTTCGACAAGCCCAACGGGCTGTGCTTCTCGCCGGACGAAAAGCGGCTGTATATCTCGGATACCGGCCGCAGCCATGACGCCGGCGGCGCGCATCATATTCGGGTGTTCGATGTGGCGGCGGATGGCCGCAGCCTGTCCAACGCCCGTGTCTTCGCCGAGATCGAGCCGGGGGTTTCGGACGGATTCCGCGCCGATACCGACGGCAACATCTGGACGTCGGCCGGCGATGGGGTTCAGGTCTTCGACCCCGACGGTCACATGGTGGGTCGGATTCTTGTGCCGGAAACCGTCGCCAACGTCACGTTCGGCGGCGCCCGCCGCAACCGGCTGTTTATCACGGCGACGACATCGGTGTATGCGATCTATGTCGGCAAGACCGGCGCCCAACGCCCCTGATAATCCCACCACTTCTCGCTGGGCCGGGCGTGCGGCCAGCCCGGCTCAGCTTCCGGCCGGCACTTCCCTGTCGGTATCCACAGGGTCGGTCTCCACGGGCGCGATACCCTCTTGCGGCCGGGTGCGCATCCACGCCAGGGCAATCAGGATCAGCACGAGTACAGGGACGGCGCCGATATTCACCGACTGCCAGCCGAAATTGTGCAGCAACGCGCCGGACGAGAAGGACGCCACCGCCACGGTTCCGAAAACCAGAAACTCGTTCAGCCCCTGAACCTTGGCCTTTTCCGCGGGGGTATGGCATCGGGTCAGCAAGGTCGTGCCGCCGATGAAAGTGAAGTTCCACCCAATGCCGAGCAGGAACAGCGCCGACAGATAGTGGGCGAAGGTGATGCCGGAAACGGCGATGCCGACATGGATGATCAGCAGAACGGCGCCGGTCAGGATGATCCGCTGGACACCAAACCGGGCGATCAGCGAGCCGGTGAAGAACGACGGCGCGAACATGCCCAGGACATGCCACTGAATGACGACCGAGGCGTCGTCGACCGAATGATCATGCCCCACCATGGCCAACGGCGTGGCGGTCATGGCCAGCACCATGACGCCATAGCCGATCGCGGCGGAAAGAATGGCGACGATAAAGGCGGGTTGCCGGGCGATGACGCTCATTGGGCGCCCGGCCTTGCCGGCTTTTTCCGCTTCGGCGCGCGGGATCCGGACCAGCGACAGGATGGCGAAGGACAGGACGCCCAGGCCCGCCAGCGCCAGAAACGATCCGGCATAGGGCAGGCCGTCCAGGCTGTCGCGGGTCGAGCGGGCGATGAACGGGCCGAGGAAAGCGGCCACGATGCCGCCGGCCATGACCAGCGAAATGGCGCGCGGCCGGAATACCGGTCCGGCGACATCGGCCGCGGCAAAGCGATAATAATGCGCGAAGGCCTGGAAGACGCCGACCAGCATGGTCGCGGCGGAGAAAACGATGAAACTGTCGATCGAGATCGCCCAGGCGCCGATCAGGCCGCCGAGCATCCCTGCAGTGGCGCCGATCTGGAAACCGGCGCGCCGGCCGATACGCCGCATGACGAACGATGCGGGTACCGTCGAGATGACGGTGCCGACGACCATCAGCCCGACCGGGACGGTCGCGAAGCCGGGTGAGGGCGCCAGCATCTGGCCGACGAGGCCGCCGAACGTCATCACCAGAATCGTGGTCGAATTGAACAATGCCTGACAGGTCGCCAGGAGGAAGACGTTGCGGTGTTCAGCGGATGAAGCCATTTGATCCTGGTCCGTCGCAGCGGTTCTGAGGCCGGCTACCATAGCCCGCCTTCCCCGCTGCCGAAAGGGTTGCATGCCAGAGTATCCGGAAATGCCCTCCCTGCAGGGCAGCCGCCCGCGATGCTGCTCGCGGCGGGTGGATATATCGCTCGACAGCACCGCATGGTCGCACCACTTATGGGAAGGCCGTCAAGGGATATTGGCGGAGCGGCGGGCACGACACATGTGCCAGACGCATGTCGACGATGCCTTGGCGGCGGCGTCATGCTCGCCTATAGTGCCGCGCCTTCGCGTTTTCGGTGGCCGGCCGGGTGGCCGGTACTGCCGGAACGCTCATGCGACAGCACTTTCGACCCTTCAACGACAGGTGAGCGCGCAAGCCCGATGGATGCTTTGACACCGTCCAGTCTGATTCTAACTCCCGCCCAGAAGCTCGGCGTTCAGCGGATGTGCGACGCGATAGACCGCAAGGTGGCGGGCGTCGTCGTCAAGCCTACGGGTTCCGGAAAGACCGTCATGATGGCGGCCGTCCGGTGGCACTTTCCGCATCTGCGGGCGATCATTGTGTCGCCCAACGACGACATCAGCGAGCAGAATCAGGAAAAGTTCGCGTGGGTCGGTGATTCGCTGGGCATCGCGGACACGACCAGCACACGGTATTGCGCCTGGTCGAAGGATCTGACCGGGCATACGGTGTTCGGCAACAGTCTGTCGCTGATCAAGGCACTGGAACGTCCGACGCGGCGCGACGAGATGCGCGAGGCGCTGGGCGCGTTCGATATTGCCTTCGTCGACGAATGTCACCACGCGCCCGCGCCCAAACACCGCCTGCTGCTGCAGAATCTGCCCAAGCTGCGGATCGGCCTCAGCGCGACGCCGCTGCGCGAGGACGGCAAGCCGGTTGCGGAGATGTTCGGCAAGACCATCAGCGTCATGACCCGCGACGAGGCCACCGACGACGGGCTGATCGTTCCCGTGCATCTCGAACAGCTTGAACTGGGCCAGGAAGAAGCCCTGGCCATCGGCAAGAGCCACGGCTTGCGCGATCCCAATGTCATCGAGCGGGTCGGCCGCCACTGGATGGGCTGCCGGGAAAAGGGCACTGCCATCGTCTATGCCATCGACCGACGCCACGCCCGCGACATTGCCGGGTGTTTCGTCGATCTCGGCATCAAGGCGACCATGATCGACGGCACGGCCACGCGCGAAGAACGCCGCTCCATCAAGCAGGGGCTGGCCGACGGCACGCTGGATATGGTCGTGACCTGCAACGTGCTGGGCGAGGGAACGGATATTCCGAACCTTCAGGACATGCTCAATTTCCGGGTCACAATGACACCGGCGGAATATTTGCAGAAGGTCGGCCGCGTCGCCAGGACCGACCGCAATAACGCCAGCAAGACCCGCGGGCGGGTGTTTGAATGCGGCGGCGCCAGTTATCGCTATCAGACCAGTCCGCTCTGTCAGGTTGCGGAACACGGCGCCATCGACATCATCGAGAATGCCGAGCGCTTCAATATGCGCAAGAACGTTTTCGACCGCGAACGCCGGGCGGCCGAGGCGCGCAAGCGTCAGCGCCGCAAGGACGAAGCGAATCTCGAAGATGTCCGGATCAATATCACCCGCGATCAGCCGGAACTGGTGCCGCTTCTGCGCCTGTCGACCTCGACCATGGTGGCGTCCCGGCGCGACGGCCCGATCGATACGCTGGTCGTTTTCCACCGCATGGGCGGGGGCGGCTTCGCCATCGTCGATCTCAAGGTCCGGCGCCAGGTCTTCGAGACCCCGGACGGCAAGAAGCGCGAGAAGACGAGCATCGTCGGCAAGTCCGTGATCATCGAGCAGGACCCCGATGACGCCATGGAGACGCTGAGCGGCATGCTGCCGGAGAAGTCGACCAAGGTGACGGAACAGATCCTGCGCGAACCCGATCCCGCGATCGTCCGACAGGTCAAGGTGTTCAACGACAAGCGGCTGCGCCGCAGTTTCGGCCAGATCTATCTGAACAACAACTATGACGCCATGACGCTGAAGACCGCCGTAACCGTCATGGAGTTCATCGAGGCGATGATCGACGAGTCGGTCGAGGGCGAAGCCGGCACCATCGTTCTGATTCCCCGCGTCTGAGCGGTAACCCGTGCCGGCCTGCATCGCGGCCGGGGCCTCAAATCCTCCTCCCCGGCAACTGTGTTTCTCGACACAGCATCCGCCTCCTATTCCATTCCGGGGTGGAGCGAAGCGACATTCGGGGCCCACACGCTCCGCGAGAACGCTGACAGTGTGGGCCCCGGCTCTGCAAAGCAGCATTTCATGCTGCATTGCGTCCGGGGCAGGGGATTTTTTGCGGCGTCACCGCTCGATCTCTTCCTCGGCAACTGTGTTTCTCGACACAGCATCCGCCCCTGCCTCCACCCCGGAGACGCGAAGCGTCATCCGGGGTCCACACGCTCCGCGAGAACGCTGACAGTGTGGGCCCCGGCTCTGCAAAGCAGCATTTCATGCTGCATTGCGTCCGGGGCAGGGGATTTTTTGCGGCGTC